>JADJYJ010000007.1 GCA_016719785.1 Candidatus Amarolinea dominans | reverse complement strand
TGTTGGCGGTTCGGGTGTTCGATGACAAGGTAGCACGTCGCATACGCTCAACAGACGCAAGCGGCCGGAGCTGGCGGCGAGTCCAACTGTCCGGGCTCTGCGCGGTGGGTCATGACGCGAACAAGAGCCGGATTTACCGGTTCGACGAAATGGATGCCGACCACGTTTCCGCGTGGAGCAAAGGCGGCGAAAGTTCGGCCATGAACTGCCAGATGCTCTGCACACCCCACAATCGGGCCAAAGGTAATCGCTGATTTGGGCGTGCCGCGTTAGGCGGCGTCTGTAGCGGAAAAAACAGTGTTGGTTGTATAAAAGACGCGGCCATTCGCAACCACAGGTGAAGTCGGTTCTTCATTCTCGCTTGTCCGGTGTTGTAAGGATTATAGCGAGACACCCAATTGGGATCGAGCGTCAAAGCCCCCTGCTCGATTCGTAAACGGAAGGTATCCGTGTGTTGAGAAGGGATGCCAGGTAACCGGGTTGGGTGTTCGCATTTCGGGTTGGTGATGGCGGATGACCGACATCCTGTGTGGAGATGATGATTTGGCCGGCAGCATGGTCCACGGCCTGGTGAGCCATCTCTGCCAGCCAAAGGCTGCCGGGTCGGCAGCCATTGAGGCTAGCACCCAGAAGGCAACCGCCAGTGCGATGCGACCGCTTCTTTTTCTTTCATCATTCATTGTCCTGTGCTTGTGGATTGCGTTTTGCCCGGGTTCGATTCGCATCCTCGATCACGGTTTGGCCAACCAGACCGATCACACCGGCAATGATGCCCAAACCGATCAAGACGTAGAACGTTGTGAAGATCTTTGTAAGTGGGGTTGTGGGACTAAAATCGCCATAGCCAATCGTGGTGAGGGTGATGGCCGTGAAATAAGTAGGCATCCACCCAGGTAGTGATGGTAGGCTCGAACTGATGATAGAACCATGTCCCAGAAAGAATGGTGATAAAGGCGATCAGAAGCAGGCCGCGCGTCCCTTCTTTACGCCACAAGGCGGCCGCGATCCGAAAGAAAAATCTCCCAATGGCGAATAACCCTACGATAGGCATGGCGTCTCCAATCAATCCTCTGCTGCTGCAAATTCGGCGCTATGGGGCGCGGACTTTGGTCGGTGCGCTGAAGTTCATCTGCCGTTTCGCTGGCTTGGTCCTGGTTGTTGATGATCGTGCGGCGGAGGGCTCCTCAGCGCCGTTGCTCTGCAGAAAGAGTAGGCCCGATGGCAAGAACGGCAACGAGGACAACTGTACCGCCAACAATGATGTTTCGTCTGGTCATGATATTTCCTTATTGAGGTTCCTAGGGTGCTGCCCGATCAACCCGCATCGGGTCGTCCAACGCAATGATCACCGGCTCCATATCTGCCGGACCGGGGGCGGTGTAACGAACACCTTCAAATGGCTCCGGTCCAGGTCCACCGGGGACATAGAATGCACGATAGCCGCCTTCCAGGGAAGGAATCTCTACAAACGTGATATTCCGGGCCGCTTCTTCATCGCCTACAAGAATGATGTCAATGTAATTATCGCGGTCTTCCGAATAGCAGCCGTCGTAGTAGATGCCTGCCTCTGGATTCTCTTTTTGGCCGAGGTCTGATAAACCTACAACGCGCAAGGTGCCACCCGCCACAGAATACTCCACACCGACTTTTTCAAGGAGAATCGTTTCACCATCTGCCCCTTTAACGTAGATACGGAAGAAATCTTCGTACATGTCGGGGGTTACTCCGGTGACGCCGTCGGGCGAAAACCCGCCGGTCGTCAGAATACGAAGGCGGAAATCACCTTCATCGTAGAGGGCAATTCATCATTGGGCAGTAAGCCACTGCCGCTGTCCAATAACGGAACACCCCCCTTCTCCCGGCGCTACTGAGCCTACATAATTGAGCTTGGCACCCACAAGAAAGGGCCCTCTGTCGTCGTAGGCCGTCGTGTCCGTTGCCCAGGTGAGACCGACGGCGTTGAACTCCTGACCGCCCGGTCCGATCACGCAGCAGCGGGGTTTCATCCGCCACAATTTCTAGCTGGACGGGAAAGATCACGTCAGCCTCGCTGCGCTGCCCCGATTGCCAAAATCGCCGAAGACAACGACTACGTTCCGCTCATTTAGTTCCCAGTTGGGCACCATTCCAGCGGAGTGGGGGAAGACGACCTCCCCCGTGTTGAGCGTGAATTTAAAATCGGTCACGTCAACCGTTTCGGAGGCAACCGGCCAACTGAAGACAATTGGCAAACCATCATCGTAATCGGCGTAGCCTTTGTAGTACCGTTCGACGATATTCGAGAGGGTCGTGCTGGTGCGGTGTCCAAGACTGGCGCTTTGCCACTGGTGCAGGTCACTGAGCCATACCAACTGCCACCCGCTTCACGCACCGTCTCTTCGGTCAATTCAGGTAAGCCAATGATGTTATCGAAACCCATGCCTGCGCTAAGGATCATCGGCTCATCACGCCAGTAGTCGGCTCCTTCCAGAGCACCATCGTGGAGTTGATTCAGAATGATTGGCAGGCTGGCTCGTGGTCCGCTCAGCGTAATGATACCGGCGCCAACCAGCGCGGCAACGAGCGCCATCCACCAGCGATAGTAGAAGTTACGGGCAACACCCTTTGCAAGGATCACTTGTGTCCAGCGGAGCAGCAAAAAGAGGGTGAACCCAATGAATACCAGCATGGGAATGACAAATCCATGCGCTGCCGCATGAAGCGCATTGACAACGATGACAACGACGGCTGCACCGCCCAGAATATGGGGCGCATAGATTTGGTATACCGAAGAACACGATCAATGCGGCAACGATGCCAACGATGTTCCCGGCGATTCGCCACGGCTCGGCCATGTTGAGGCCTACGTGAACCACGATGTCGATCAAATTCCATACAATGAGCAACGTGGGTAACCATTGAATCTTTCTGTTTTCCATTTTCGTTTTTTCTCCTGGTTTCTTCAATTGAGTAGGTAAATGTTGCGCTGTTTCTGAGTTTCAGTCTTGCGACGTAACCTCAATGAACTCGTTGACACGGCGGGCAATTTCCTCGCCCTGATCATCCTGCAAGAAGTGGCTGGCTTCTGGCAGGCGGACATGCTCCCAACCCGCTGAACCCGGGATATGATCGATTAATGTCTGTTGAATGACTGGATTGCCCAGATTACCGCCATCATTATTGCCCCAGATGGTCAGGAATGGGTTCGTGAATTCACCAAGTCCTGCCCAACCGCTATCGGTTACACCGGGCAATTGATTAATCAACTGAGGATCTGTGGCAGCAGGATCAAGACAAGTGCAATGACGCCTACAACCCCAATGCCTACGATTAGCAAAGTCTTGTTCATGAGATTATCCCTTCTTGTGAGCTTGCTTGAATCACTGGCCTGAGCATAGCAGGATGCGCATTTGCGGAATAGTGGGCTGTGTCAGGAAACCGTGAGCAGGTTCATGGCGCCATGTGAGCCGACTCACGGATGCCTATGAGTGGTCGGGGTGGTTTCAGTCCCCCGCTTCCGCTATACTCAGGATGTGAAGACTGCCAAACCGTGGTATACTGGCCGCATGGCCGAATCTATTGCTTCCATCCTGGACGATCTGCGACACTCAGAGACCACCAGCCTGGAACCGGGCTTGCTGTCGGTGTTCCGAATAGTGACCGGCATGCAGCTAATCCTGATGTTGCTGGGGTTCATTGGCATGATCCTGGGGAGAGACTCCCTGCCCATTCCGGTGTTGGGCACGGGATTTGTGTGGCTGAGCATCCTCCTGCTTTACTTGAACTGGCCGGGGCTACAGGATCGGATGGGCCGTTGGTTTCTGCCGCTGGCGTTGATCGTCAGCGGCTTCATGCCGGCGGTCGACCGCCTGGTATATCTGCAGTCCATCGCCGATAACGGCAACATCCTCCTGTCATTCGACCGGGTCGAGGACAGCGCCTGGCGCCTGTTGTTCTTCGTGCTCTTCCCCCTGGTGCTGATCGCCTGGCAGTATGGCATGGCCCACGCCCTTCTTTACTCCATCGGGATCACCGCGCTCAGCGTCGCTATGAACGCATGGGTCATCGGTTGGGCCACCCCAACCGCCGTTGGTGCGGTCCCGCTGGCCGTCGGCGGGAGCATAACGTTGGCCCTGGTGGGCTATGTGGTGGCGCGATTGGTCACGGCCCAGCGAGAACAGCGGGGTGAAACTGGCCGAGGCCAATGAAAAGCTGGCCCAACTATGCGGCGACGGTGGACCAACTGGCCCCAGCCGCGAGCGCAACCGGTTGGCGCGAGCCTGCACGATACCCTCTCCCACACCCTCAGTTCCCTGGCCGTGCAACTGGAGGCGGTGGACAGCGTTTGGACCGAGGCGCCGGACCAGGCCCACTCGCTGTTGATCAAGTCCATTGCCAACACCCGGGGCGGCCTGGCGGAGAGCCGTAGAGCGCTTCACGCCTTGCGTGCTTCGCCGCTGGAAGACTTGGGGCTGGGATTGGCCCTGCGCAACCTGGCCGAATCCGCGGCCAAGCGGGCCGGACTCGCGCTGACGGCGGACCTTCCCAAACAGATAGAGGGCCTCGCCCGAAGCGGAGCAGTGCATCTTCCGGGTTGCCCAGGAAGCGCTCGAAAACGTAGTGAGGCACGCGCATGCCCAGGAGATCCGGGTAGCGTTGTGCCAGCAGACTGCTGGCCAATGGCAGTTGGTGGTTGAGGATAGCGGGCGGGGCTTTGATGCCTCCAAAGTGATGGAAGAGGGATACTATGGGCTGAAGGGCATGCGGGAGCGAGCGGCTATGTTGGATGGACGTCTGGAAATCGACAGCCAGCCGGCATCGGGTACACGAATCCGTCTGATTCTGTGAAATGCCCTGGGTATTGAGCTTTCGTCCGTGTGGGCCAACCGGGGGCACGACATTCGACCAAACGAACCCGACTCCGGGGAGTGTTCTAGACATGAGGAGTTAGAATGATTCGCATCGTGTTGTGCGATGACCAGGATATCGTCACCGAAGGGATGCAGGTGATCCTGAGCACGGTGAGGGATTTCGAGGTGATAGGGGTGGCCCATGATGGGGCCGAGGCCGTGGATTTGGTGGCGGAACTGAATCCAGATCTGGTGCTGATGGACCTGCGCATGCCCATCATGAACGGCACCCAGGCCACCCGAGAAATCCACCGGACCTACCCGGCGGTCAAAGTGCTGATCCTGACCACCTATGACGATGACGTCTGGGTTTTCGATGCCATCCGAGCCGCGCAGCCGGGTATTTGCTCAAGGATACGCCTCGGGAGCAACTGATTGCGGCCATTCGCGGCACCGTGAGCGGGGATACGCATGTGGACCCTAAGGTAGCCGGCAAACTGTTCGGGCAGATCGCCCGTTCCGCTTCCGGGCCTATGGGGGACACCACCTTTGGGAAGATCTCAGCGACCGGGAGCGAGAAGTGTTGAAATTGATCGCCAAGGGCTTATCCAATGCAGACATTGCCGACGCTCTGTATCTCTCCAAAGGGACGGTTCAGAACTACGTATCCAGTATCTTCATGAAACTGGAAGTCACTGACCGCACTCAGGCCGCGGTGCTGGCCCTGAAGCACGGACTGGGCCAGGCTTGGGGATAATAATCCTGGCGACATCTCTCTGTTCTCATACCCCTACAACAGGCTCAGTTCGCGGGCGCGGGCGACGGCTTCGCTACACCGCCGCACACCTTGCGCAGGCGTGGTGGATTCGCCCGTTCCTATGCCAGACCGGAATCACGGGCGCGCAAGGCCGCCTGCGCCCGGTTGGCCACTTGCAGCTTGTTGAGGATGTTGGAGACGTGGTTGCGCACCGTCTTGACGCTGATGGTCAGTGCCGAGGCGATGTCGGCGTTGGTGTTGCCACAGGCGATCAGGTGGATGCTGCGTACCACAAGAGCGATCTGCGCCGCCACGGGGTCGAGTTCGTGTCAGCGACCCAGAAGGTGCCCGAGAATTTCGCCGTCCTGTATGATGAATCTGAGTTCCTGCTGACCGGTCTGGTCTTCTGTGGAAACTGTGGTCGCGCCCTGGAAAGCGGCACGGATATGCGTAATGCCAAGACCGGCAAGGGCAACCCGTGGCGCTACTATCGCTGCCGGGGCCAGCGGTTGGAGGAGGGCGCCTGCCAGCATACGGAACGGATCAACGCCCGCCAGCCCAAACGGAAATCCAGCAAACCGCGCAGGTATTGGCGCATGGCATCTTTGCCCTGGCGTGTTTTGAGACAGTAAAAGGTTCCGGCGGCTGGGCCAAACATCGCCAGGATCGTTACGGGCGGGGTCAAAACACTCAGCAGGTCCTTGCCTAGGGGCAAGATACCCGCACCAGCCAAAACCTGTGGTAGCCAGATCAGCCAGGACCAACCGAACGCAACCACGAAAAACTGGTAGGGGAATTTTGCTTGCTTTTCCATTTCTTTCAAAATCCTAGCCGGGGGTGGCTAAAGCTTCGATAATTTTCGGGCAGCCGCCCTCGCGCACATAAGCCGCGTGGTCGGCGACATCCGCAAACTTGCGCCCAACGATGCTGGCGCACTCGAACTCATAATCGGCGCTCGCCAGGCGGCATTATGACTTATACTGCGCCTTCGCCAGGTACCCACCTGTCACACCGGCAGCCAGGCAGACCAGCATCGCTACAATGTCCACCCAGCCAAATCCGCCCCACGCCAGGAGCACCGGCGTCAGCACCGCTGGCACAGCTCCCACAATCAGACCGCTAACCAGTTGTCTTTGCTCGCTCCCTTTCGCTACAACCCAAGCACGCCACACCACCAGCAGGCCAACAACGACGATCAGCCCCACTTGCAGTAACCAACTGCCTGCATACAGGGTGGCTATCTTCTGGCTGATTTGCTGGCTGATAGCGGCTGAGCCTTGCTTCTGGGGTCCCATTTCAAAGGCCAGGGGGAAGGCAACGACAAACGCGGAAGCATATAGAGTGCAAAACCGATGAACCAAGCCAGTAGTCCATTCAGCAAAGCCTTGCCGCGAGAAGTGTTCATTCTAATCTTCTCCTTCTGTGTTTCTACGTTCTGTTCTGGATTCGGTTCTTAGGTACGCCACTTGCCTGAGACCGCCGACAACATCAGCCACGGTTCGATGACGATGTTTATCAGTACGTGGGCAAATATGCAAGGCCCCAAGTTGCGTCCGCCCGCGAGATAGACGATAGCCAGGGAGATCCCTAGAATTGACGTTGACATGATCGCCGGAAGCGTAGCCTTGAAGTCGCGCTTTGCGAGTAGTGTCCAACTGGCATGTGCCAAACCAAATGCGACTCCGGATACACCAACCTGGATTATGGACGCGAATCCTCTTGACATCAGCATATCCATGATCCAACGTCGGAAGAAGACCTCTTCGACGATGCCGCCGACCACTGCAGAGAGAATCCCCAGGAGTTTGAACAGCGAGACTTCGCGCTGCATACTTGCAATGAAAGGGATGGCTCTCATCGTGTATAACGCATATACGATTCCGACAATGGTAGCGAGAATCCACGCTATCGGAGGAGCCATTGTTCCTCTCGCAAAGCCGAGATTCTGGAACATGGGGATTCGATACCCTGCCAGGACCATCGCCAGTGGGCTGAACATAGTTAATGTTGCCCCACCCAAGACCCACGCAGTCTTGCTTCGATCAGTCATTGGTTTACTCTCCTTTCCTTGATTTCTCTATGAGGTAAAGTAGCACACCATCCATTTACTCTGTGTCAGCAAGGCTATTCGTCCCTGCCAGTACATCCTCTTGCAAAATACGCCCCATTTTTTCAGGTTCTTCAAACAATGGGCTGTGAGCAGATTGTTCAAAGGTGTAAAACCCTTTTACTGGCGCCTTGAGTTTCTCAAAATAGGATTTTGCCTCGGTGTAGGAGCAAGTGTAATCGTAGATGCCTTCAAAGAAATAGACGGGCAGGTCAAGCTCAAGCACCTGTTTCGACAAGTCTGTGCTGATAATTTTATCCCAGATAATGCTAATGCCGGAGCGGGATTTGCCGCGCCACATATTGATCTTTTCGCCTAACGTGTACTCTCGGCTTGTCAGCGACGGCAAGAAGATACCCGTGATGACTGAGTTCATATCATGTGTCGTGCCGATGCCGAGGCTGTGCATGGCGGGGTCACGCAATGCACGGTATGCATCCGGTGTGCCATCCGTCATCGTGACGGGTGCTTCTTCGAGTTTGCGTACCATTTTTGTGTTTCCGCTCTCTTTGAACCTCTGAAGCATATACTCATACGCCAGTCTTTCAGATTTAAGCTGATTTGACATCTGAGCCACGCCAATGTAAGCATAGTACAACTCTGGCGCCCGTGCCGCCGCCTGGATGCCAATAAAGGTTCCCCCCGAATGTCCCATGAGGTAGATCTTTTCTTTACCGAAGCGGTGGCGCAGGTAATTCGTCACCTCCAGCGTGTCAGATATCATTTGCTCCAGTGTCATCGTCTCCGGTGGAATGTCGGCATTGTAGGATATTCCTGAACCGCGCTGTTCCCACCAAACGACGGTGAAATAGTCTTCAAGACCTGTAGGGTATCTCCTTGTAAGAAAGGTGTCAGGCATACCCCCATGCAGGTAAAGCAGCACTGGATGCGTTGCATTTTTGCTCTTGATAAACATCCCCTGCTCCACACCGTTGATGTTAACAAACACTTTCTCCGAAATACTGCCCGCCAGCGGACTTCCGTTTTCATCCACGAAGGGGGTCGGTTTTCCGTGGCTCCATAGCTGCAGCACGCCCACAAGGATGAGTAGGCAAGCCAACAAGATAGCAAGTACGATCAACATAATATGCCCTGCTTTTTGTGCGAATGATTGAATGGAAAGTCGCTTTACTTTATTGTCTGTCATTTACTTTATCCAACTCGAAAATGCCGCAGAATCCCCAGCGTCCAGGGCATGCCTTGTTAGGCGGCGTTTACCAGTAACACGCCGAGATGCTTGATGGGTCACACATAATCTTATGATTTCCATTCCCTCTGTAGCAAGGCAAAAAGGTAATGGTCGTAAAACTTCCCGTCCAAACAAAAATAATCACGAAGAACACCTTCTTGCTTGAAGCCCAGTCTCCGCAATAGTTGAATCGAGCGATCATTCTCGATATACACCAGAGCCTCAATCCGATTTAGCCTCATGTGCTCGAACCCACTGGCGATAACTGCCCGCAGAGCTTCCATCATGTAGCCCTGTCCCCAAAAACTGGGGCTTACATCATAGCCGATTTCAGCGCGAAAATAGCGTTTGTCCCATTTATGGAAACCACATGTGCCAATAGACTGGTGGTCGGATTTTCGAACCACTAACCAGCGATTGTGCGTCTTCTCTTCTGGCTCACAGAAGAATTGAATGATCTCCTGGGCATGAGCATACTCTGTCAAAGGCGGTTCGTCCAAGAGATATCGAGCCACGGCCAAATCACCGAAGTGCTGGAAAACAAAATCGGTGTCCTCAAGTGTCATTTGCCGTAAGATCAAACGCTCGGTTTCTATGCTAGGAAAGTTAATGTGTTTAGCGATTTGAGTCATCATCATTCACCCCTTTGAAATCACTTGAATGGCGTCGAGTCCCCGAAAGCGCCATCGTTATCAACCCAATCACAAAGGTCAAGCTGACCCAGATCCAATAACGGGACTGTGCAGCCCCCGCAACCATCGCTACCGTAGGGAACAAGGGCACAAACGCATTGGCCCAACCGTGAGAAATCAACCCGGCCCAAGTACGTTTTCCAGAAGCTTGGCGCACATAGGCGTGGAACCAAGAATACCCCACACAATTTAACAAAAACCCAGCAAAAGGCATAAACGTCTGGGTCGATCCCTGGATAAAATATAGCGGCAAATGCCAACAGGCCCAGATCACTCCCAGCACCAAGTTCCCCAACCACGCCCCGAGGCGTGCTTCCATGGGATCCAAAATATAGCCGCGCCACCCCAGTTCTTCCTGCCCGCCGCCTAATAGAATCGTGAACAAAACATACGGAGGAAAAGCCCATAGGGAGGGCAAGAGCATATCCACACGCGGCTCACCCCAAAGCTCCGGCAGCATCCACGCGATCCAAGTGCTCCCGCCTAGCACGAGTATAGGAAGGAGCCACGCCCGCCAGCCCAAACGGAAATCCAGCAAACCACGTAGATATTGGCGAATAGCACCTTTAGCATGGTATGTCTTGAGACAGTAAAAGGTTCCGGCCGCTGGACCAAAGGCTCCCACAATAATGGCGGGTACGGTCAAAGCACTCAGAAGGTCTTTGCCTATGGGTAAGATACCAACACTAGCCAAAACCAGTGGTAGCCAGACCAGCCAAGACCAGGCGAACGCAACCACGAAAAACTGATAGGGAAATCTTGCCTGGTTTTTCATTTTTTCTAAATCCTAGCCACGGGTAGCCAATGCCGCGATGATTTTCGCGCAGCCGCCCTCGCGCACATAAGCCGCGTGGTCGGCGACATCCGCAAACTTGCGCCCAACGATGCTGGCGCACTCGAACTCATAATCGGCGCTCGCCAGGAAGCGCTCCATCTCCGGCGAACTGGCGCCGAGATCGAAACTCAGCTTGCCGCCATCCTTGAGCGTGTTGATGCCCCTGAACCAGATCGCGGCGCCCAATACGCCGCAGGCGCCGCCGCTCAGCCCGATGCCCCCGGCAAGCCCCGCCGCCATCACCGCGTGCATCTCTGAGACGCCCATCTTCTGCGCCAGCAGCGCCGTGCAGCTCACCGGCTGTGCCGGCATATCAGTGTGCTCGCCGCCAAGCGCGTTATTGATCGTATCGAACGCAATCTGCGCGTAATCCGCCGCCAAACGAAAACAACCAATCGGTCCGCCCCTGGCGAGGAACTTGACCACCTGACCACCGGACGGTCTCTTCCATTCAAGCTCGGTGATTTCAGCGCAATTAATGTCCTTAGCCCGCGCCTGGAACGCCGACACCAGGCTCTGCGCTGCCAGCAATGCCTCAACCTCGGCGCGGGCGCCTGCGCCATAAAGCCGATAGGCTTGCGCGCCCGCAGCCAGCGCCCCGCCCCAAAGCATGCCGCATTGATAGCCGTTGCCCATGATCCCGCCGGCCAATGGCATAGCGGCGTGCTCCTCAATCTTCAACGGGTGATCGAACGAGTCGTCAACGACGCTCATAATCGTTTCCGATCAGGTCCCCTCCCTAAGAAATGTGCGTATTGTTCCCAGCGACGATAGGGTGCTCTTTTCTTTGTTGGACATCGTTTTCCTCTGTTCTGTGTGCTTCTCTATCTACGTCCACAACTCATGAAGGGAATTAGCAGATGGGATGCAGCCTCAAGCCGATCCTGCCGCCCGGCCCCGATTTACCCTGTCGCTTTCAGCGTTGCGCCACTGCCAGGCGTACCAGACGACGAACAGGGTGCAGGCGACCTCTATCGCCGCGAACATCAGGTAGAAGCCGGTCGGGGCGTCGCCGATCAGCGACCAGGCGACGAACAGGGTATGGAACGCGCCCGACAGGATGTTCGTCCACCGGTTTGCGCGATATGGCAACACACGGGACAGCAGGACCATGGCGATGGCGGTCTCCATCAGGATCGCCGTCACCAGCACAAACCCGGGGGTGATCTGGACGCCCGCGGCGCCGCCTTCCAAGAACCTCTTCCACGCTTCCGGCTTCAGCACCGGATTGAAGAACAGCGTGTAGACGTCCGCGTAGATGTAGTTGAGCAGGGCGAAGATCCAAAGCGTTGAGAGCACAACCCGCCGCCGCTCGAAACCTGCCGTCGTGCTACTGCCGTTCATCTCTTCCTCTTCGATGGTCTTGTTGATCGTGTTCATTCTTCCTCCTGTTTTATCGATATGGATGAGTCACATCTTGTTTCATGGTTGGACAGCCTAGAATGCGGTCGCGATGAGCTGTATCCCATAGGGAATCAAGGCGCTTCCCATCAGAACAGAGGCGCCGAGATTGATGATTTCCAGTCCATCCGGCGTGCCTACCAGCAGCACGCCGATCAGAAAGAGGGTGCTCTGCCAGGGTGGCAGCGCGCTGACCTGCAGCAGGCCAACTGCCTGAATGGCAAATCCCACCGGCAAGAGCAGAATTCCCCACAGTAGTATCATCCAGCCCTTTTTGGAAAACATAGCCAACAGGCCCGGCATCATTGCGGAAAACTCCTCTTCCGGCACAGTGTCCAGTGCGCTCATGGTCAGGCAGAGGGCGCCTTTGTCCGCTGCCAACAGGATGGCGCCCAAGACGGCCAGCACCGCACCGATCAATCCTGCCCAGGCAGCACTTCCCTGACTTAGGATTTTCATAAAGTGAAAGGCCACACCGATCAGGAGCGCCGTGCTTAGCAGCACCAGGCTGTGCGCGAATTGCAGCAATTTGTTCCGCCGTGCCCGCCGAATGATTTCCACAGGCTGGAGCAGCCGTGGTCTCAGTAACCCGGGGTGAACGGAAAAAGCAAAGATGAAGATCACAGGGAAGAGGATGAATGCTGCCCCGGCGCCGACCTGTTGGATTTGTGAGATTAAACTTGGGTTCATTTTGCATCGCCTTGTTGTGATTGATTTTGGCGTGAACAAGTCGCTCACGCCGAACCTTGTACCTGTCCTGTCCGATTTTCAGCCGCTGAGCCGCTTGCTCAAGGCACAGGTAATATACCGGCGCGACAGTGTTGTTGTATAGACACTTTGGTGTTGGTGGGAGGTGTTGTTTTGGATGGCAGGACTTACGCAGTGGCGTCACAAACCCGCTACGAATTCGTGCAGATCATTCCGGTAGGGAGATAGTTTTGACCTTCACTGCTCTTGGTGATATAGTGGTTTCAAGTTATTGTGGCTGTACAAGACCGTTGCCTGCATGTTCCGGCGCTGACTCTCTCATCACACTGTCTCTTGGATCTGCATTTTTACACCTGCCGCGGTCACCTAATTCATCTGCTGATGTTTGATATGCCCCTATTCAACATCGAGAGGTGCTGCCATGTTCGTTCGTTTTCCCCGTAGCCTGGTTGTCGTCATCAGTCTGTTGGTCGTCTTGATCCTGCTACTACCCGCGGGCAGCTTGTCCAGCACGGCCACAACCGCCCAGCCCGCGACGGGCAAGGTGCTTCGTGCCAGCCCGGTCATGTTCATTGAGAATGTCGGCCAATTCGCCGAGGGGGCGCGCTTCCAGGTGCACGGCGGCAACCAGACGATGTGGCTGGCAGAAGACGCGCTGTGGATCACAGTGGTTGAGCCGGAGCGCGGCGCAACGGAGGGACAGAGCAACCCGGCAGGGCTTGACTCTCCCTCGCGCACCGACCCTGCCTTCTTACAGCCTGTCAACGGCGTCAATATCCGCCTCTCCTTCATTGGCGCCAACCCTCACCCGCGCCTGGAACCATTTGATCGCCTGGACACCGCCGTTTCCTACTTCCTCGGCAACGATCCAGCACAGTGGCGGTCTGATGTACCTGTTTGGGGCGGCGTGCGCTACGTGGATCTGTATCCAGGCGTGGATTTGGAGCTTACCAGCGGGGGCGGACAGATGGTGCAGCGGCTGGTGGTCCAGCCTGGCGCAGACCTGGGCGCGGTGCGGCTGCGCGTGGAGGGCGCTGACGCCGTGGCGGTGGACCAGAATGTTGTGCGACTGAGCACGGTTGCAGGCGAAGTGGCTGTGCCGCTGCTCCTGACCGCCGGAGCGAGCGGTGAGGCGATCGTGCAGCCGCAGGGCGCGCAGGCGTTCGAGGTGATCGCACCCTTCACTCAGTTGCCATCCAAGCGGCCATCGACAAGCGAAAACCAGTTATCGCCGGCCGACCACCCTGAAGACCTACTTTATGGTACTTTCTTAGGCGGCAGTGATGTAGATGGTGGTAACGCCATCGCAGCAGACGGGACGGGCAGCGTCTACGTGACGGGTTCCACCCAGTCCAGCGATTTTCCTGCCACGCCGGGTGCCTTCGACACAAGCGCCAACAGTTTGGACGCCTTCGTGGTCCATCTGAACCCGTCCGGCGGCGCACTGGCCTACGCCACCTTCCTGGGAGGCAGTGATGTCGACTATGGCACAGCCATCACCGTGGACGGAGCTGGCAACGCCTACGTAACGGGCGACACCCACTCCAGTGATTTTCCCGCTACGCTAGGCGCCTTCGATACAAGCTTCAACAATAACTCTGGCAACAGCGACGCCTTCGTAATCAAGCTCAATCCTGCTGGCAGCGGGCTGGCCTATGGTACGTTTTTGGGCAGCACAACTGCCGACTGGGCCTACGCCATCACTGTGGATGGAGCAAGCAACGCTTATGTGACGGGAGAGACGCATTACAGGGACTTCCCGACCACGCCGGGCGCCTTCGATACGAGCTTCAACAGCACCTACATGCCGGAGGCCTTTGTGGTCAAAATGAACTCGGCCGGCAACGGATTGATCTACGCTACCTTCCTCGGCGGTAGCGGTGAGGATGGTGGCCATGCCATCGCCGTGGATGGGGCGGGTAACGCCTATGTGGCGGGCTTTACCACTTATGGCTATCCTCCCTTTCCCACCACGCCGGGAGCGTTCGATACAAGTTTCAATGGTAGCTATGACTCTGATGCCTTTGTGGTCAAGTTAAATCCGGGTGGCAGTGGGCTGGCTTATGGTACCTTTCTGGGCGGCAGTGGCAATGAACGTATCATCGCCATTGCCATTGATGACGCAGGAAACGTCTATGTGACGGGCAAGACAGCGTCAAGCAACTTCCCCACCACGCTGGGTGCCTTCGACACGAGCTTCAACGGTGGCAACACTGACGCCTTCGTGGTCAAGCTGAACTCGGCAGGCAGCGGACTAGCTTACGCCACTTTCCTGGGCGGCAACAATTTGGACGATGGTAACGCCATCGCCGTAGACTGGGCGGATAATGCCTACGTAGCGGGTACTACAGGTTCTTCGGCAAATTTTCCGCTCACGGTTGGTGCGCTGGCAACGGTCTTCGGCGGAGCGACTACCGATGCCTTTGTCGCCAGGTTGGATGCCACCGGTAGCCAATTGACCTACAGTACCTTTCTCGGCGGCGTCGGGTTAGACGATGCCCGAGATATAGCTTTTGGACCCGGAAGGCGATGTCGTGCATGTAACAGGAAAACTTTTTCGTCGAATTTTCCGTTGACTGCGAACGCTTTCGACTCCACTTTGAACTATGGCGACGCTTTCATCCTGAAGCTACGGTTGCGGGGAGGCCCCCTGATGCCGACGCCAACACCGACAATTACGCCAACACCAACCTCTACACCGACATCTACCTCTACGCCGACGAATACGCCGACGGCAACGCCCGGTCCGTCACCGACCCCAACCCCAACACCACCGCCGCCGATCGTTCTGTATCCCCATACCGACGGTTGGCTTCGTGGATATCCCGCCTCCCAGGTCGGGAGCGCTTCGGTGAGTTCGTCACAGCGTTCAGCGGACTGGTATTATGCCCTGTCTGGACCGATGAGCGGTAATACCTACAAATTGCTGGAACTCAGCCTGAATCCGCTGTCGTCCGCGTGTTGGGCCTGCCTCGATTTCAAGTTCATTAGTCAAACCTCAGTTGGTGGATCAGAACGCGTGTTAGCCTCTACCAACAGATGTGTTGACGGGATAGGAGAGCTGTTTAGCCAAACGCTGAATGGTGAGTCAGCGAATGGGGCTTTGCTTGTCTTCCGCATGACATGGACATCCGGAACATGTGCGGGGACGCTTACTTTCGGCTCTCCTACCTTCAGCCGGATCGAAATCCCCGGTGTCCTGCCCTCAACATCCACCCCAACCGCGACGCCGACGGCAACGCCCAGCCCGACGCCGACGAGGACCTCTACACCGACTGTGACGCCGACACGCACGCAGACCGCTACGCCGAGAGCGAAAGTCTACCTGCCGTTATTGCTGCGCAATCAGTGATCGCATGGTCTAAACATCCGAACTCTTCTGGTTCCCTACGCTGTCGTGCCCGCCTTGCTGCGCAGCAGCACGATCCCCAGCCAGACGAACCAGATGATCTGGCTGAGACCGAAAACCCCGGTCAGCAGGTCGGTCAACCCTGGGATCAGCGAGAGGACGCCCACCGCGCCGACCAGCAAGCCCAGGACATTCAGCCCCTTGGGCAGCCCGCCGGCCCGCAGCGCGGCCAGGCTGACCAGCAGCGCCCAGAGGCCGCCCAGGATCTCGCCGTTGCCATTGCCCAGCCCGCTCGCCACGGCCTCGATGCCCTGCCAGAGCAGCGCGGCCTGGGCCGGGTCGGTGGCGTGGAGCGCAACGGTGGGCGCGATCCCGGCATTGGCGACCATGCCGCTGGCGATCAGCGCGCCCGCCCAGATGATGCCGAGTGCGGTGGCGGCCTGCATCAGCGCCGGCGCGCCGGCCTGCAGCCGCTCGTACAGCGCCAGCGCCAGCACGATTAGCACGACGCCGAAGAACACGTACATCAGCAGGTTGGTCGCAAAGGTGACCGTCTGCATCTCGACGAGCAGGGCCACTTTTTGCGCCGAGTCGGTGATGCTGGGATAATCCAGCACGACAAGAAGGATGGCAATACCGATGAGATAGGCGACGGCCAGGTACAACGCGGCGATGCCGCCATACTTCTGCAGAGTTTTCATTTCCTCCTCCTTCTCTTGTTTTACTCCTGATAAGCTTGGTTTGCAGGCTCCAGCGGTGGAACCTGATTGACCGAGACCAACGGCATGCCTAAATCGCGCACCTTCTTGAGCAACCCGTGCAGCGCGGCCTGGTCAATCACCGGGCCGGTTAAGAGTGTATCGCCGTCCGCTTCCAGCGTGATGGTTAGACCGCCGAACCAGTCTGCCCACTCGCGCCCCAGATGGCCCTTGAGCCTGATTTGATAGACCACGGGTTGGCTTGGATCGGTTGTCGGTTCGGGTTCGTTCGACATAACCTTGCACCTGTCCTGTCCGATGTTCGCCGGCTGAACCGCTTGCTCAGTGCACAGGTAATATATAGGCGCGACGGTGTTGTTGTATAGACACTTTGGTGTTGGTGGGAGGTGTTGTTTTGGGTTACTGAAGGAGGAGAATGTCGAGGAAAACGAATACTTGCGGTTACAACAAGCCCAGCTCGCGGGCGCGGGCGATGGCTTCGGTGCGGCTTTGCACCTGGAGTTTGTCGAAGATGCGGCGGTTGTGCCCTTTGACCGTGTCCAGGGCCAGGAAAAGGCGCTCACCGATCTCCTTGGTTCGAGAGTCCCAGGGTGATCAGCTTTAGGATTTCCAACTCGCGTTGGCTCAGTGGCTCAGGGATTTTCGATTTTCGATTTTCGATTTTCGATTGTCGAAGATCCCCGATGGGGGGTGGGGTGGCCGCCGGTTGTGCAAAAGCGGCCAGGAGTTTATCCACGTAACCGAGCAGTTTGTAATCTTGGCCGCGCGGTTGCTCTTCAATCCACAATCTAAAATCCAAAATCAGCAATCGCATTGGCTCGCCTTCGTCCACGAAGACCCGGATGAAACCTCCCGGCTCCGCCAGCGCCAGGGCCTCACCCAGCAGTTGTACAGCCTGATCCTTTTCGCCATTGGCACGCAGAGCGACCGCCTGAAGAATCATCGCTTTAAAACGTTCGTCTGCCAAACCCTGTGCTTCCATCTGTTGACGCAATGGCCTCAGCACCGCCAACGCTGCGGACGGGTCTCCCTGGGCCAGGTGTACCCTGGCCCGGATGAGGGGCAGCTCGTACTGCCCGGCCAGATCAGCGGCGGCTGTTATATTCCCCTGTCTTAGCAGCACCTTTACCTGGACAGCAGCGACATCAGGCATGCGCTCCACGAAATTATTCTGGCGCACGGACTGCTCGGTCTCCGCTAACATGGCGGCCGCGCCGGCCACATCTCCCCGGGCCAGTTTCTGACGGGCAAGATACACTTCACAGAGTACGAATCTATCAATGCTTTTATCATACTGCCGCGCCAACTGAAGGCTCTGTTGGAAGTACTGCTCCGCGGCATCCAGATCGTTCCATTCGTAGAATATGCGGCCCATGCCAAGATACGCTTCATTGGCACTCAGAGGGGGCGGATCACCAAGCAACTGCAGATAACGCCGAAAGGTATCCAGGGCGCGACTGGGCATCTATCTGGTGATCATTGAGAGCCAACGTAGCCCTGTGGGCGGCAATTTGCCCAATTAGAGCGCGGGTCTTGTCGTCCGGCTCGGCGCCTTGCAGGGCGACAGCTAAAGCTGCCTCAGCCGCACCTAGTTTCTCTTCGACACCGGTCGTTTGGCCGCCCACCAGTAATGCCGAGGCATGCCTCACCCACAACGCGGGCCTGGCATCCAGCACCGTTGTCGGCAGTGACGCCAGCCAGTCCAGTATCGCAGCCACGCCACGCGAGTGCAGGTGCAGACCCTTTTCATCTATCAGGTGCTCGGCGCGCCCCACATCATTGGCGGCTGCCGCATGCTGAAAAGCTTCAAGCTCCAATCCATGGTCTTCATACCACTGGCTGGCACGGCTGTGCAATTCGGCCACACCCCGCCCCTCGCCCCGTGCCGACGTGGCTGTGCTCTGGTGCAGTCTCTGGCGCAGCAGATCGGCAAAGAGATGGTGATAGCGGTACCAACGCCGCTCGTCGTCCAGGGGGACGATGAACAGGTTGGCATGTTCGAGATATTCCAGGGTTTCTTGCCCGGAAGCAGATGGATCAAGCAGAACAGCATCACACAGCGGGCCGCACAGGCGGTCGAGGATGGAGGTGCGCAGCAAGAAAGTCTGGACGCTTGCGGATTGCTGTCCCAGGACTTCTTCAACCAGGTAGTCCAGCACGAAATGGTGGCTGCCGGTGAAAGATTTGATGAAGCCGGCGGTGTCCTGCTGTCCCTGCATGGAGAGCGCGGCCAATTGCAGACCGGCGATCCAGCCTTCGGTGCGGGTTTCCAGCGCAGCAATATCCCCGGCCGAGAGGTTGAGGCCCATCACCCGATTGAGAAACTCGGCGGCTTCGGCGGGCGTAAACCGCAGGTCGGCCGCGCGCAGCTCGGTCATTTGCCCTCGGGCGCGCAAGCGGGCCAGGGGAAACTGCGGATCCTCACGGGTGGCGATGACCAGGCGCATCTGCGGCGGCTGATGTTCGACCAAAAAGGTGAGGGCCTGATCCACCGGTTTGGAGTCAATCGTGTGGTAGTCGTCAAGGACGAGGATGAAATCAGCCGGGATGGCGGCGATTTGGTTGAGCAGGATCGTCAGGAGCGGCTCGATGGGCGGCGGCTGGGGGGATTCGAGCGCGGCCATCACCCCGGCGCCGATGCCGGCAAAGAGAGTCTGCAAAGCCGCCACGAGGTAAGCCAGAAAGCGCGTGGGGTCGCTATCCCCGGCGTCCAGTGACAGCCAGGCAACTCGATTTGCGATTTGCGATTTTAGATTTACGATTTCGCCTCCGTTTGCAGCATCCAATCGAAAATCGTCACTCGTAAATCGCAAATTGTTCACCCACTCGCTGACCAGCGTGGTTTTGCCAAAACCGGCGGGGGCCGAGATGAGGGTCAGCTTGCAGTGCAGACCCTCGTTCAGCCGCGCGATCAGGCGGGGGCGGAGGACGACTTTAGGCCGCGGTGGGGGGATATAAAGTTTAGTGGCTAAAACTGTCGTAGACATAGATCCATTATAAGGTACACGCCCCAGATTCAAAAAAGCGGAAGCGGCAAAACCTAATCAGGGTTTGTATCGGACGGCTCTAGCGCCAAAGCGCTTTCAGGAACAGAAACATATTCGGCAAAACTGCCACTGCCAAGCCCAAAAATATCTCCAAAGACCGCATCCCCTGGCCGAAACAGTTTGACGTTTCTGCCAACTGCTTCAACGCACCCCGCAATGTCAGCGCCGAGGATTGTGTTTTTGGGTTTGAACAGCCCAACGCCCATCAGACGCATTGGGAAGGATGTCAGCAGTCAGCAGATGCCAGTCCCCCGCATTGATGGATGCTGCATAGACTTTTACCAGCACTTTTTCTTCATTGAGGGCAGGCTTTTTCACCTCTTCGAGATGAAGAACATCTGGCGGTCCATATCTTGTGTATACAATCGCTTTCACTTTGTCTCCTTGAGTAACACAATACCTTCGCCAATCCATTCCTGAGCGAAGGTATTGTGCTTGCTAGATTCGATTAGGAGGGCTGAACTTCAGGGTTAGTCCATTTCCAAGCGTACCAAACAACCAGTAGGCCAAACACAACTTGTGCTGTTGACCAGACTATCTCATAACCAGCGGATCGCCACACAAGAAGATGCAAAACCCAAAAGGTAAGATTGATCATGGCATAGAGTATGCCTATGATGCGGTTTGCCCAACGACTCACGGCAGACTTCAACGTCAGGGTCAAGACACTCATAAGAACCGAACCCACGAGCAATGTTGCCATTACCAACAAGAATTCGGGGGGTACTCCGAGAGGTTCGGTAGCCGCAGATAAGCGGTACGTATCTCCATTTAAACTACTTAACATTCCAGCTACCCATAACACTGCAAGGATTATCCTCACATCTAGCAGATTCCTTGCGGTCTTGTTGATGATATTCATTGTCTATCTCCTTTTTTGCCTGATATTGATGAGTTCCATTGAATTGAACTTGCAGAAAACTGTGGTCGCCATCCTGTTCCTGGGGGCTGAATTAGGCTGGTAATGTTATCAAAGGCAAACCTCCTTTCCAAATAGCTTGTCTCCATTTACGGTTTGACATCTGACGCGTCCGCCTGGCCTGTCCCGAACGTAGCTGAGAGGCCGCGTTCGACAGGAGTGACCGAGACCAACGGCATGCCTAGATCACGCACCTTCTTCAGCAAGCCATGCAACGCGGCCTGATCGACCACAGGCCCGGTCAAAAGCGTATCGCCGTTGTCTTCCAAGGTGATGGTCAGTCCCTCAAACCAGTCGGCCCACCGGTCATCCAGGTGTCCCTTGAGGCGGATTTCGTAGCACTGATGCTGGTTATGTTTTTGGTCGAATGTTTGTCTGTCACTCATCATGCGCCTCGCGTTTTTCCTTTCGTTGTTTATCTGCCCAAAGGATACCGCCCGATGTGGTGAGGCGTCATCACCACATGATGTGATTGAGGTTGTGATTGTTGGTGAAAACAAAAAGCCCCGGCAGATGGTTTGAGGACACCTGTCGGGGTCGGAGTTGGGGCTCTTGGGTCAGTTAGAACAAATCGAGTTCCTCGGCCCGGCGGACAGCCGCCCGGCGATTATTGACCCCCAGTTTGTCGAAAATGTTTTTGGTGTGGGTACGAAAGGTGTTGAGCGAGACGATCAATTGGCCGGCAATTTCGGGGCCGCTTAATTCGGTGCGGAGCAGCTTGAGCACTTCCAGTTCGCGTTCACTCAAAGGCTCTATCATGTCTGATTTTTGATGGATGATTGCTGATTTTGGCGCCGCCACCGGTTGTGTAAAGGCAGCCAGGAGTTTGTCCACATAATCGCTCAACGGATGATCTCGATTGCGCGATTGTTTTTCAATCAACAATCGCATCGCTTCGCCTTCATCCACAAAGATGCGAACATAGCCTTCCGGCTCGGCCAGGGCCAGGGCGCGTTCCAGTGCGGCGAGAGCCTGGGGGCGATTGCCCTGCGCCTCGTGGGCCAGCGCCTGCACCAGCAGGATGTCGAGCGCGCTGTCCCGGCGCTTTTGCGCTTCGGCGGCTTGCAACAGGCGTGCAAGCAGGGCATTGACCAGTGGGTTGGCGATTTCCAGCCGGGCCAGGGTGAGGTGCTCGAACTCATGCAAGTAGCTGACTTCATCTGCCAGCGAAAGCCCGCGTTCTGCCGCCCACGCCCGGGCTTTATCGGGCCGCCCCTGTTTGAGATAGATGCGCGCTTTCAGGGCCGCAATGGGGCGCAGGTCAGGTATGAGGGTTTGGATATAGACCCGTTTGGCCTCGTCGAGCAGGGCCAGGGCGGTTTCCAGATCGCCTGCGGCCTCTCTCAATTGGGCCTGGGCCACATGCCAGCGGTACAGCCAATCCACCAGGGTGGTTTGCAGACCCAATTCGGCGGCTCGTTTCAGGTGATGAGCGGCGAGGGTGTCTTCTCCCCGCTGACGGTAGATCATGGACAGGCCGAGATGATGGTGGGCAGTGATGTGTTCAGCCTCCGGGCCGTGTTGGGCGGCCAGTTGCAAGGCATCCTGATAGGTCCGCTCGGCCTCGCTCAGGCGCCCCAGACCCACCAGCAGGTCGGCTACAGCAAAGGCGCTGGCAACCACCATGACGTGATTGCCCAGCTGGGTCAATCTCTCCATCGAATCACCAATCCCCCGGATGACCGACTCCAGGTTGCCGCTGGCCCAGTGGATGACTTCCAATATGGTGGTGGCCCGGGCGCGCCGGTCAAAGTCATCTTCGGGGATGATTTGGAGCGCCAGTTCGGCGTATTTCACCGTTGCGGCGGGATCGCCCTGCACCTGGGCGTTGTAAGCGCGGGTCAAAGCGATCATCGCTGGCAGGGGTTTAAGCTGCGCTTCGTTCGTAAATTCCGAACCATCCAGGCATCGTTCAGCGTCCTGCAGGCGCAACTCGCTGGCCTCCAGCTCGCCGGTATCCGTAAATGCCTGGGCAATCTGGGTACAGAGCACAGGCATGGTGCGGATCAGCTTGTCTGGCAGCTTCTTCACCCAGCCAAGCCAGGCGGCAGACTGGAAACTTTCATTCATCCCCTGCCAGGCCGCTTCAGCCAACCCCGCCGCCCGCACAAAATCCCCGGCTGCGATGGCGTGGTAAAACGCCGCGCCCAGGTCGCCGTTCTCTTCATGCCACTGGCTGGCGCGCAGGTGGAATTCGGCGAATTCTTTAGGTTTTCCCAGACGCTGGCGCAGTAGCTCGCCAAAGAGATGGTGATAGCGATACCACCACCGTTCGTTATCCAGCGGGACAATGAACAGGTTGGCGCGTTCGAGATATTCCAGGGTTTCCTGTCCGGAAACAGAAGGAGAACACAAAACAGCATCACACAGCGGGCCGCACAGGCGGTCAAGGATTGAAGTGCGCAGCAGAAAAGTCTGGATGCTTTCGGACTGCTGTTGCAGGACTTCTTCCATCAGATAGTCCAGCACGAAATGGTGGCTGCCGGTGAAGGACTTGATGAAGCTGGCGGCGTCTTGATAGCCCCGCATGGACAGCGCCGCCAGTTGCAGGCCGGCAATCCAGCCTTCGGTGCGGGTCTCTAGTGCGGCGATATCTTCCGCTGAGAGGTGAAGACCCATCACCTGGTTGAGAAAATCGGCGGCTTCGGCGGGGGTAAAACGCAGGTCGGCAGCGCGCAGTTCGGTCGAGTGGCCCCGGGCGCGTAAGCGGGCCAGGGGCAGATGTGGATCCTCACGGGTGGCGATGACCAGGTGCATCTGGGGCGGCAGGTGATCGAGCAGGGTGGCAAGAGCCTGGTCAACCGGTATGGCCTCAACCAGGTGGTAATCGTCAAGGACGAGGATGAAGTTGTCCGGGATGGTGGTGATTTCATTGAGCAGAGCCGTCAGAATTGATTCGGTGGGCGGTGGCTGGGGGGATTCAAGCGCAGCCAACACCCCTGCTCCGATATTCCCCGCAATCGTCTGCAAAGCCGCGACAAGGTAAGTCAGAAAACGTGCGGGATCGTTATCCCCTGCGTCCAGCGACAGCCAAGCAACTCGATTTGCGATTTTAGATTTACGATTTACGATTTCGCCTCCGTTTGCAGCATCCAATCGAAAATCGTCACTCGTAAACCGTAAATTGTTCACCCACTCGCTGACCAGCGTAGTTTTACCAAAACCGGCGGGGGCAGAGATGAGGGTCAGTTTGCATCCCGAAGAGAGACCCTCGTTCAGCCGCTCGATCAGGCGGGGGCGGAGGACAAGTTTAGGCCGAGGTAGGGGGATATAAAGTTTGGTGGCTAAGATGGGCGTGGACATAGATCAATTATAAGTACACGCCCCCCAGAAATCAAATAGCGTCCCAAACCAGTCACAATCTTCCAGTTGCGTTGCGTATAGACGCCGAGGTTTTCCTTGCGGCGGTCACTCCTCAAACCGGCCTGGTTCCTCCGTCAGTGCTGCAACACTCGATAGGGGTGGGGGGGTAGCCCTTGCCTCACAGGCACTTGCACCCTGTCAGAAACGCCAAACTTCTTGGCGCACAACGGCTCGCGGCTCACCTGCGCCGCACACGACTGTTGATACTGCAGTCGCATAAAGAACTTGGCGCCTTCGAAGCAGCCATTCTATGCGTATGCACCCCGCAACTATCATATGGGCTTTGGGGCTGGATCTGCCGGGTCGATGGCAGGGGTCTTTCGCATTCCCACTAGCTGTCGGACTGCTGAAGATACTCCCGCAATCGCAACGCCCAGCATGAACATGGAGGCCGAGCATATCGCCAGTACGATCAGGAAGCTAGCAAGAGCCACGTAACGGCTCATCTGAATGACATACCCCGTACGCTGATGCAAATAGAGTTTTCCGTGAAGCCCGCGACGAGCGGCTCTATACCCTAAGAGATTGCTCAAATGAGTCGTAATCACAATGAAGTATAATCCCCACACGTAACCGATCAATAGAATACGAAAGCCCTCCGGAATCCAAACCAGTGATAACGCTACAATCGCGCTGAGAATTGCCGCCGGAACAATGTGCCTACGATCAACGATTTGCCGAGCCAGAACTGCCTTCTGATACAGAGGGTTGCCTTCAATGGTGTTAATCGGATAACTTTCATAGTGCTCGGAGTAATGCAGTTGACGCTCGCGCTCCTGGCTGATTGTAAGCAACCAATCACTCCACATCAGAAAGAATGTGACGACGCCTGTTATCCAGGGTTGGACTGCAAACCATTCAATCATCACGACACCTCACTAGTTCAGCGGAGGAGAATTGAAGCAGCCCCTTTCTCACCACCAGCGCCCCCGTGCCGAAAGGCGCGTAGGCCTTGTGGGCAGAGAAGGCGAGATAGTCAATCCCGCAGGCTGCCATTTCGACCTTTCGGTGGGCGATCAATTGGGCCGCGTCCACCAGCAGGCGCGCGCCGTATCGGTGTACGATGCGGCTGATCTCAGCCAGATCGTTGAATACCCCCAGGACATTCGATGCGCCGCTCATTGCCACCAGGCGAATGCGCTTGTTGCCGTGCTGACCCTCCTGGTTGTAGGCGCGCAGGAGCGCTTCCAGCGCGTCTAAATCCAGGAATCCTTCGTCGTCGGCCGGGAACCGGATGAGCGCCACGCCGGGGAGTCTGCGCCACGGCAGCTCGTTCGAATTGTGTTCCAGGATCGTGTTCACCACGACCGGCCTGATCCCGTTCTTGGTTTCACCCCCCAGGCTTTCGGCGGCCAGGTTGATGGCCTCGGTGGTGTTGGATGTAAAAATCACGTCGTAGTCTGCCGGAGGCGCGCCCAGCACCCCGGCGCAAATGGACTTGACCTCCCGGACAATCTCCCGCTGCACCTGCTCCGGAAGACGCCAGGCCTGGCAGACCGCGTTCCATATCGGCGTGAATGTAGGAGTGCTGGCGCCATTATCCAGATTGATGAAGGGCCTGGTGCCTGCCAGCGTCGGGACGGGAACCCTTTGACCGATCAGGGTCGGCCGGAGTGCATCCAGCAGCTCCCGCCCGGAGAATTTCTCCAGCTCGTCGTGATACAGGATGTCAGCCGCCGTCTGTCTTTCGGTGTTCGCTGCAAGAAATGCGTCCTTGCCGAACTGCCGGATCAACTGCAGCGCCCGGGCAAAGGCAATGACGTTAACAACGGCCGGTGTGCCGGCCTCGAACTTGTCCGCCCCCCTGGCCCAGATGACCCAACCATGGGAGACGAGCCGGGCGGTGCCGCCGCCCGGCTGGAGGGGCGCGCCTGCGGGCAACGCATTTCGTGCGACAGCCACCGCCCGCAGACCCAGGGGCAGGCCGATATCCCGGCTGGACACAGTGTGGCAACGCATCCGCCCGAATCGCGCCTGGAGCAGCTCCGCCCGCCTGGGAGAGCAAAAGATGACGGTGTGTCGGTCCTGATCCAGCCCCAGATCATCCAGGACAATCTCGCGGGCCTGCTCGTACAAGTGCGTGGAGGCCAGCGAGTTATGGCCGCTGCCGCGGTGGACGTTGGCATAGGTCTCCAGCGCCGCCTGCACGCCGCGCCCTAGCTCGGCAAAGGCTTCATTGTGCCTGGCCCGCTCCTCGGGCTGAAGAACTTCCAGCGGTTCGGAGGTTGTGCCTGCCATCGTTTTCATCAGAGGCTCATCCTTTTCGGTTGGCGGTCACCAGGACCTGTTCCGGCCATCAGCCGGCCTCGTTTGCGGCCGGTTTCTGCCCTTTGGCGCCCATGATCAGAAGCCACAACGTCAGCCCAAATTCCGCAATAAAGCCAAGCGGCCAACTGATATAGGTGATTGCCGCGAGGCCTGGGAAGAGGAAAAACTGAAGCGCAGTCATCAGCCAGAAAGCGCAATGCAGCATCAACACAATGCCCAGGATCCTGGGCAGAAAGCCCGACTTGAAGACCAGATAACCCAGCGGGAAGAGCCAGGCGCCGTAGAAAATCTGGGCAATCGCGAACCCATTTTTGTGCAGAACCAGGGATAGCATGGCCAGCGCCGACAGTTGATCGGCCGGGAATACTTTTAGATAATCAGCGCCGCTCAGAAGCAGTTGGCCGGCAAACAAGAAGAGATCGCTGAAACACTGGATGGCGACACCGCCCAGGTTCAACAGCAGGAACAGCAAGGCGATGTTCTCGTTGACCGGCTTCAGCAGCGCGTACAAAGCCCAGGCTGCCAGCAGAAAAAGCACCGCCGCAACCAGATCGCCCATAATGCCGATACGGAATTGCCCTGCCGACGCCGCGATATTCCTGGCGGTTGTCGCGGCATCTCCGAGTACAATCAGCCTGGAACGCCCAATCACATCTGCGAGGATGTGAACCACCATGTAAATCAGATACAGCAATCCAGCCATTCTTGCGGACTTATTGACGGAATTCATTTTGCTCTCTCCTGAGGGTTGGCAACTGTCGAACAGTTGCCAACCCTGTCACTTTTACGCCGTCCGGCCTGGCTTGCTGCGCAGCAGCACAATCCCCAGCCCGACGAACCAGATGATCTGGCTCAAGCCGAAAACCCCGATCAGCAGTTCGGTCAACCCTGGGATCAGCGAGAGGATGCCCACCGCGCCCACCAACAACCCGAGGATGTTCAGGCCCTTGGGCAG
Source organism: Candidatus Amarolinea dominans (assembly GCA_016719785.1). Classification (NCBI taxonomy): domain Bacteria; kingdom Bacillati; phylum Chloroflexota; class Caldilineae; order Caldilineales; family Candidatus Amarolineaceae; genus Candidatus Amarolinea; species Candidatus Amarolinea dominans. The sequence goes on along the minus strand of JADJYJ010000007.1, from coordinate 288,815 downwards.
CCCGCCGGCCCGCAGCGCGGCCACGCTGACCAGCAGCGCCCACAGGCCGCCCAGGATTTCGCCGTTGGCGTTGCCCAGCCCGCCTGCCACGGTTTCTATCGCCTGCCAGGTCAACGCAGCCTGGGCCGGGTCTGTGGCATAGAGCGCGACGACAGGGGCGATCCCGGCATTGGCGACCATGCCGCTGGCGATCAGCGAGCCGGCCCAGATGATCCCGAGCACGGTTGCCACCTGCATGAGCGCCGGTGCGCCGGACTTCAACCGGTCGTACAACGCCAGCGCCAGGACGATCAGAACGACGCCGAAAAACACGTACATGAGCAGGTTGGTCGAGAAGATGACCATCTGCATTCTGACGAGCAGGGCCACCTTTTGGGCCGGGTCGGTGATGCTGGGGTAGTCCAGAACGACGAGAAAGAGGACCATTCCGATCAGGTACGCGACTGCCAGGTACAGCGCGGCGATACCGCCAGATTTCTGCAAGGATTTCATGTTTAGCTCCTTTAATGTTGAATCTATCTGAATTATGCTTGAGGGAAGCCCCCCCCCCCCCCCCCCCCCCCCGCCCCCCCCCCCCCCCCCCCCCGGGCGGGGGGGCGGCACGCGGCCCCCTTGCGGTCCTTCTCTGTTCCTGGACTTCGTTGTTTCATCGCTGGTCTCCTTTAGACTTCGTCAGTCCATGCCTGACCAAAAGCCCCGGTCAGCGCCGCCGCGCAACCCTGTTGTGTTCTGATTTGTTCCCTCTGACTGACGCTTGCTGCGAGACTTTCAGGGTTGCGCCACTTCCAGGCATACCAGACGATCAAAAGCTTGCAGGCCATCTCCACTATGCCGAAGAGCAGGTAGAAAGCGTGCAGGTTTCCCCGACCAGGTTCCCATATTGAATAGCCGTGTAGAGCGCCCCCAGGATGATGTTCGCCCAGCGCTCGACCCCGGGCTTCAATCGCCAGGGGCAGGAAAACCATGACGGCAGGGATCTGCATCATGATCGCGCGGTCAACAAAAAGGCCTGCGTGACTTGGAATGAACCCATTCGTTCCCGTGATCACTTCCTAAGACCATCAGACCAGGCTGTGCAACGAAAAGAGTCACCATAGATGTACAAGAACATGAGAGCCGCCCACAGGGCGGAAAGCTTCATCTTCACAGATCTTCACATCTTCCTTTCGGTGGTCCTATTGTTTGTGTTCATTTTTATCTCCTTGTTTTCTGCTTGATTTTGGCGTAAACGATCTGGATGAGTCTTACGATTTGACATCTGGCGCGTCTGCCTGGCCTGACCCCGCAAGCGTCGTCGGGGGGCTTGGGTTTGACGGGACAGACCGAGACTAAAGGCATGCCCAGATCACGCACTTTCTTGAGCAGGCCGTGCAGCGCGGCCTGGTCAACCACGGGGCCGGTCAGAAGCGTATCGCCGTCCTCTGCCAGCGTGATGGTCAGGCCGCCAAACCAGTCTGCCCACTCGGCGCCCCAGATGGCCCTTGAGCCTGATCTGATAGACCGCGGGCTGGCTTGGATCAGTTGTTGGTTCGAGTTCGTTCGCCATGACCTTGCACCTGTCCTGTCCGATGTTCGCCGGTTGAGCCGCTTGCTCAAGGCACAGGTAATATACAGGCGCGACGGTGTTGTTGTATAGACACTTTGGTGTTGGTGGGAGGTGTTGTTTTGAATTTATGGAGGGGGAGAGTGTCGAGGAAGACGAACACTTGGGGTTACAGCAAGCCCAGCTCGCGGGCGCGGGCAATGGCTTCGGTGCGGCTTTGCACCTGGAGTTTGTCGAAGATCCGGCGGTTGTGCCCTTTAACCGTGTCCAGGGCCAGGAACAGCCGTTCGCCGATCTCCCGGTTCGAGAGTCCCTGGGTGATCAGCTTCAGGATTTCCAACTCGCGGCCGCTCAGTGGCTCGAACGAAGGCTGAGGGATGAGGGATGAAGATTCTTTTCTTCTTTCATCCTTCATCCTTCATCCTTTCAGAGACCCATTCGCTGACCAGCGTGGTTTTGCCAAAGCCGGCGGCGGCAGAGATGAGGGTCAGTTTGCCGTGCAGACCCTCGTTAGGCGGGGGCGGAGGACGACTTTGGGCCGCGGTGGGGGAATATAAAGTTTGGTGGCTAAGATGGGCGTGGACGGTGTGGATGTTTCTGCTCTTGATGAACAGGCCCTGTTCCACACCGTTGATTTCGACGTGGATTTTCTCTGAAAGACTGCCGGCCAGCGGCTCCCCGGTTTCATCGAGGAAGGGCTGCGGCTGACCGGGACTCCAGGCGAACAGGATGCCCAGTAAAACAAGACTGATTGCCAGGAAAGAGCCGAGGACGATCCACATCACGCTTCGTGCCTTTCGTAAGTTGAATGGGAACATGATTCCGTTCAGGGAAACTGGATGGCTTCGCCAACCTTCAGGGTGTGATATGCGCCAGGGAAGGCGCTCTCGAACGCGGACAGGGCTTCCGGTCCGCTGTCGTGCGGCGAGAGGGCGACCAGGCTGACCCGGCGGGATTGCAGGATCTGTATCTGTGGTTGAACATCTTGCGCGGTTGCGTTGGTGTAGTGCAGGCCGCCGACCACACCGACAACCTGCGCGCCGTACAGGGACTCGGCGCGCGCCACCAGCCGTTCCAGGCCGGGATGCCCGCAGCCGGTAATCAACACCAATCCGTGACCGGCGACATGCACCACCAACGCTTGTTCGCCGCCTTTGGCCGCGAACAGCGCCAGCGGCCAGGCTTCCAGATAGGAAATGACGCCGGTCGTGGCGATGTCGGGCGCGGGCAGGGTGGGGATGGTGGCATGAACCGCGCCTTTGTAGGTCGTCACATGCGGGACAAACACCAGCCGCTCGCCCAATCCGCCGGGCAGTTCGCCAAACGAAATTGTGCGCTGGCGCCAGGCCGTCAATCCGCCGACGTGGTCGGGGTGGGGATGGGAAATCACCGCCCGGTAGACTTCATCCCAGGCGATGCCCAGGGCCTGCATATTTTGCGCGAAAGGCGCGACGGTCAGCCCATCGGGATTGTCGCCGACATCCAGCAGGATGGTGGCTGAGTCGGTGCGGATCAGGTATGAGACGCCATGTCCGCTGCTGAAGTCGGGGCTGGCGCTCGCCGCCTCGTACAGCGGGATGATTTCCAGGCTGGAAGTCGTCGCCAGGGCGGGCGCATGGGCGTCGAAATTCGTCCACGCGTCGGCCACTGCCTGCCTCGCCTGCCACCAGCGAAAGCCAATCAGGGCGGCGATGAGCAGGGGGATAAGGATCAGCACTGCGAAGAAGAGTTTAACTTTGTTCATTTCGGATTCCTTTCTACGGAAGTAGTTTGCAGGGTAGTCGTCATGGAATTCTCCATCTATCTGTACGTTTCAGCAAGGACGGTATCCACCATTAGGCTGTGGAACTTGTCAGCCTCCTCCCAAATCATGCCGTGCCCGGAGTTTTCAAAGAAGACCAGTTGCTTGCTCGGCGCTTCGAGCAGGTTGAAGTATTCTTCGGGAATCTGGGATGGATTGTTCATGTCGTGGCGTCCCAGCACGATGTACGCCGGCAGGGCGAGGCGGGTTGCGTCCTGGCGGAAGTCCATCTCCTGCAACTGCGGATAGACCACATTGAAGGTGTTCATTAGGCCCAGCAGGTAGTAGATCCGGTCCAGCCAGCCGTACTCGGGCTGTTTGAGCATCAGCATCAGGATGTCGCCGTCACGGCGGTATTCCGGGTCTTTGATATTGGGGGCTTCGAAAAGGGCATACTCGCGCCCAAACAGAGTGGCATAGGGCTGGATGGGGCTTTTGCCGAAGTAGGGCGGCGGGCCTTGCTTTTCCAGCGTCGCCACGAACTTGGCGTCGCCGCTCTGGCGGGAGTGCTCCAGTACCATGTCGTAGATCATCTGGTCGGTTTCCTGCATATCCACCATTTGCGACGTGCCGACGTAAGCGTGGAACAGGTCGGGGCGCTGTTGGGCGGCGCGCACGCCGATGATGGTGCCCCAGGAATGCCCCACCAGGTAGATTTTCTGCTCATCGAAGCGTCCACGCAGCAGGTCGGTCAGTTCGATGAGGTCTGCAACGTACTGGTCAACGGTCAACGCCGCTTTCGGGTTCAGCGCCGGGTAGGACTTGCCGCAGCCGCGCTGCTCCCAGATGACGACCACGAAATGCTGCTCCAGTTCGCTGTTGAAGCGCAGGACGCGTGCCGCTTCGCTGGCGCCGGGACCGCCGGAGAGGAAGAGCAGGACCGGCTTGTGTACATCCTGTCCGCGGACGATGAGCCACTGATCCACGCCGCCGAGTTTGACCTTCTCCAGCGCGGCGATGCTGCCGGGCAGGGGCTTCCCGTCCGCGCCGGTGATGGCGGGGGTGTGGGCGGTCCACTGCGAACCGATGACGATCGTCGCCAGTAGAACGATGATGACGGCAAGCAGAAGAATCATGCGACCTCCAAATCGCTTCAGTCGTTGAGGAGTGTTCATTCTGGTTTCCTTTCTTGATCTGGTTCGGTCTGCGCCGGGGCGCGCTGGATGGAAATCAACTCCAGCCCCAGGTCGCGCATCCGATTGAGAATGGCATGCAGGGCGGCCTGATCCAGCCCTGCGCCGGTGATGATGGTCTCGCCGGCGGGCGTCAGGCTGAGCGTCAGTCTGTCGAACCAGCGGAACCAGCGCTCATCCAGGTGACCTTGCACGCGGATTTGATAATCGTGGCGGTCCATACGTCAACTCCTTTGGGTCTCACATGGCGCCAAGCGCCGGCTGTTGCTCAGTGGCCGCAGCGCCCTAATGACAGCCCCAGTCTACCGCAACCAAGCGCGGCCTGTCGCCTATCGAAGGATAGGTTGGAGGATAGGTTGCGTGTCAGGTGAGGGGAGGGTGTGGACGAACTAAGGGTTCACAAAAGCATCCGTTCCGCCGCTGGTTCAGTCGGAGACCGGTCAGAGCAGGAAGTAGGAGGGGATGGGGCTGGACGAACTAATGCAAGCCGAGATCGCGTGCCTGCGCGATCGCCTGGCTGCGGCTGCTAACGCCCAATTTCTGCAAGACGTTGTGTACGTGCCACTTGGCTGTGCCCAGGCTGATCACCAGCTCATCGGCGATCTGCTGGTTGGACTTGCCGGCCGCGAGCAGGCGGAGGACGCGCAGTTCCTGTTCGCTGAGAGGCTCCGGCAATTGCCCACAGGGTGCGGGGCGCGCGCCGCCGGCGGCCGTGCCCATGCCCAGCAGGGAATCCACCAGTTCGGGCGCGTGGTGGCGCGCTTTGGGCAGCAGGTCGAGCAGGGCCTGGCCTTCATCCAAAAAAATCCGGGCGTAGCCTTCGGACGCGGCCAAGCGCAGCGATTGCCCCAGCAATTCCAGCGCAGCCGGGGTGTCCCCCCTGGCGTGCTGGCACAGGCCCAGCAACATGAGCGTCTCGATGCAGGCCTGGGTGCGGCCGGCCGCGGTGGCCCGTTCCAGGAGCGGGCGCAGGATGGCCGGGATCGCTTCCAGATCGCGTGTCGCCAGCAGCACGCGCGTCAACGTCAGATCCACAAATTCGTACGGCGCGTCAGCCCGTAGCGGCCGAACCTCAGCCGCCCATTGCGCCGCCGCGGAGATCTGCCTCAGGAGCAGTTGCAGGCGGGCCAGATAGGCCGCGACGTGTACATCCATGTGCTGAATGCCATACGCCTGTACGATGGACTTGACTTCCTGCATGGCGGCGAGCGCCCCGCGTGTGTCGCCCTGGCAGCCCCGCAGGCGGGCGAGAGACGCCAGCCCCAGGATCACATCTTCCATCAAGCCGCCCTGCCGGGCCAGCGCCATGCCATCCGCCAGCAGTTTTTCGGCCGCGGCCAGATCGTTGCGCTCCAGGGCAATGCCGCCGAGAATCGTGTACGCCAGCCCCAGCGGCGGCAGGCGGGCGCCTGCGGCCAGTTGAATGGCGGCGCGACAGGTCTGCTCGGCCTGGTGTAAGCGGCCTTGCCGGATTTGCACCTGCGCCGCGGCGCAGAGCGCATGGATGGCCAGGAAGAGCACCCCAGCCGCTTTGGCTTCCGCGCTGGCGTGTGAATAGTTCGCGACGGCCTGCCCGTTCTGATCAGCGATCTCGTACGCCAGCCCCAGGCTGAAAAAGGCGCGGGCATGCGCCAGGTGATTTTTGCGAGGGATTCGGGATTGCGCAAAGGCAATCTGCGCAATGGCTTGCGGGGCATCTCCGCGCATGGCCGCGATCGCGCCGCGATAAAGCGCAGCCAGCGCCTGCACTTGTCCGCGTTCCGCGTCAGGCAGCGCAGGGGCCGCTTCCAGCGCTTGTTCGGCTTGCATAAGGTGGGATTCGGCCAGCTCGAAGCGTCCCGCAAGATACAGGATACGTGAGGCGTCCAGGTTCAACTGCGGACGGCTTTGGAAGGCCGGCGGCGGCAAGGCGTCCAGCCAGGACAGCCATTGCGTCAGGTTGCCGGCCGACCAGGTCGCATCGCGCTGCAAGGCCCGCTCGATGACATCCGCAGCGAAGTTAGTATCGCCGCCGGCCAGCGCATATTGCACCGCCTCGCCCATCAGGTCATTGGCTTCGTGCCATGCAGATGCCTGCTGATACAACCGGCTTTGTTCAGGCCTGGTCAGCAGGGTGCGCAGGTAATCGGCAAACAGGTGGTGGTAGCGATACCAGCTCCGCTCGTCATCCAATGGCACGATGAACAGGTTGGCTTGTTCCAACTGCGCGATGGCCGCCTGGGCATCCCCTCGCCCGGTGAGCGCGCAGCAGACGTCGGCGTTGAAACGCTCCAGGATACTGGTTTGGATCAGGAAGCTGCGCAGCGCCTCGCCCTGCTGGCGGATGACTTCCTCTGCCAGGTAATCCAGCACGTACCGATGGCTGCCGGTGAAAGATTGGATGAAGCGGGTGACGTCCTGGTGTCCCTGCATAGAAAGCGCGGCCAGTTGCAGACCGGCGATCCAGCCTTCGGTGCGGGCTTCCAGCGCGGCGATGTTTTCTGCCGAGAGGCTCAATCCCATCACCTCGTTGAGAAAATCGGCGGCTTCGGCGGGGGTAAAACGCAAGTCGGCAGCGCGCAGTTCGGTCAACTGGTCCCGGACGCGCAAGCGGGCCAAGGGGAGCTGCGGATCCTCACGCGTGGCGATGACCAGGTGCATCTGCGGCGGCTGGCGCTCGACCAGGAAGGCGAGGATCTCGGCAACCGGTTTGGAGTCAATCGTATGGTAGTCATCAAGGACGAGGATGAAGCCTGTTCCTTCACTGCGTTCAGGACAAGCTTTGAGCGGAGGCGAAGGATCAGCCGGGATGGCGGCGATTTGGTTGAGCAGGATCGTCAGGAGCGGCTCGATGGGCGGCGGCTGCGGAGAATCGAGCGCGGCCATCACCTCGGCGTTTTCGCAGAAAATCGCCCCGGCGCCGATCCCGGACGAGATAGTCTGCAAGGCCGCCACGAAGTAGGCCAGGAAGCGGGCGGGATCGTTTTCGCCAGCGTCCAGCGACAGCCAGGCGACCCTCACCTCTGGCCCCTCTCCCGCTGGGAGAGGGGAAGGGGTGAGGGCGGCGACCCATTCGCTAACCAGCGTGGTTTTGCCGAAGCCGGCGGGGGCAGAGATGAGGGTCAGCTTGCCGTGCAGACCCTTGTTCAGCCGCTCGATCAGGCGGGGGCGGGGGACCACTTTGGGTCGCGGTGGGGGGATATAAAGCTTGGTGGCTAAGATGGGCGTGGACATGGATCAATTATACAGCACGCCTCCCCAAACTCAAACAGCATCCCAAATCAGCCACGATCTTCTATACAACAAACCCAGCTCGCGGGCGCGGGCTATAGCTTCAGTGCGGCGCTGCAACGGTATGGGTTTCGGTCATGCCGATATACTGCAAGCGGGAATAGGCTTCACTTTTCCGCCTAAGGGGTCAGGCGCAATTCATGCCCGCTTGCAGTATAGCTTAACGATCAGTCCTCTGCACGCAGACCCCGCGCCGCCAGCCAGGCTTTGAGCCACGGGACCAGGCCCCACGTCTGGCGGCTGAGTGCATCCACGGCCCACGCCTGCGTCAGCGCATCCACGCGTACGCGCTCGACCTCCTGCTGGGACAGCGACTCGCGACCCTGCACCGAGGCATCGAGCAGGCCCATCGCCGCGTAGATGTTGCTCAGGGCCGTTGCCACCTCCACCGGGCCGCGCAGGTCCAGCGGGTAGTCACCGCGCACGGTCTGCACGTGCTGAAGCGCGCTGCGCAGCACTGCTCCCAGCGTCAGCAATTGCGCCGCCTGTTCTTGCGCCAGAAAGCCGGCCACGCCTACGACCTGCCCCACGGTATCCCACACAAACTCCGCATCCATTTGCAACGCCAACGCCAGCGCGCGCGCCAGTTGACTGCACGCCTCATCCAGGCGCGCCAGGCGCAGCAGAATCAGCGCCTGGCTGCGATAGGCCACCAGCAGCCCCGGCGCATCACCGGCTTGCAGGAAACGCGCCGCGGCCGCCTCGTTCAGCGCCAGCGCGGCCGCCAGATCGCCACGGTCTTCGGCCGCGCGGCTCTGCTGGCCCAGGCTGCGCGCCTGCGCCGCCAATTCGGTAGGGGTATCCGGCAACAAAGTCATGCCAGCGTAACCTGGGGGGAGGGCGCGCTGCGGCCGGCCAGGTAGGCGCGGCTGGATTGGACGTAGGACTGCGCGATGCGACGAATCATGGCGGCCTGCTCCGAACTGACCGGCCGCACGATTTTGGCGGGCAGACCGAGCACCAACGAATGGGGCGGCACCACCATGCCTTCAGGCACCAGCGCGCCCGCGCCGATCAGCGAGCCGTGGCCGATCAACGCGCCGCTGAGCACGGTGGCGCGAATGCCGATCAGCACGTCGTCTTCCACCGTACATCCATGCACGATGGCGCCGTGCCCCAGGCTGACACGGTCACCCAGGCGCAGAGGCTTGTCCCCATCCACGTGCAGGATGCAGCCGTCCTGGATGTTGCACTGCGCGCCGATGGTGATCGTGTTGACATCGCCGCGCAACACGCAGCCGAACCACACCGATGACTCCGGCCCCAGCGTCACCTGGCCGGTGATGATGGCGCCGGGCGCGATGAAGACGGAACGATGAATCGTCTCAGGGTGAAAAAAAGGATCGAGCATCAGGTTTCATCGCCTATTCTGGCAGGTCGAGCTCTTCGACCAGCTCGCGCAAGAACAGTTCCGCATCGGTCACGATGCCAACCGCCTGGAACGAACCGCGGTCCGCCAGCTTAGTCACCGTGGCCGGGTTGATGTCCACCGCCACCACCTTGACATGGCTGGCGAGCAGGTTGCCGGTGCCAATCGAATGCAGCATGGTGGCCAGCATGATGCACATCTCCACGCCATGTAGCGCGGCGCGCATCTGGCGCTGCGCCTCGCCCATATCGCCGATGACATCGGGCATGGGGCCGTCATCACGCACGGAGCCGGCCAGCACCATGTCAATGCCACTGCGATAGGCCTCCGCCATCAGGCCGCTGCGCAGGAAACCGCTCTCCACCGCGCGCTTGATCGAACCGATGCGCCGCATAGCATTGATCGCGCGCATGTGATGGCTGTGACCGCCGGGCACGGGCAGCCCGTTGGTCAGGTTGATGCCGAGCGAGGTGCCGAAGAGCTGCGACTCGACATCATGCACGGCGATGGCATTGCCGCCAAAGAGCACCTGCACATAGCCGCTGCGAATCAGGCGCTCCATGTACGGCCCCGCGCCGCTGTGAATGATGGCCGGGCCGATCACAAAGCAGATGCGCTGCCCGGCCTCGCGCACCTGGCGCATGGTGCGCGCAATCTGGGCAATCGCCAGCTTGTTCGGCCGCTCCGATGAGACTTCGTTGCGCATGAAGCTGAAGACTTCCTGCTCACGCTGGCGCTGCGGCGGCAGTACGCGGATACCGCTGTGCCCCACGACGACCAAATCACCCTGTTTGACCTCTGAGATCGGCACGTTGTGCGCCCGGCCCTGGTCCGGGGCCACCACCACCACCAGGTCCATCTCCGTGCCTTCCACAGACTGCCAGCGTCCGCCCAGGCGCACCTCGGTCGGCAGGTTGGTTGTGGAATAGAAGGCATCTGGCAGCGCGCCGTCTGTCGGCGCTGGCGTCACATGCGCGTCGTCGCTGTTGACCAACTGCGCGCCCAATTCCTGCAGCGCAGTGATGATATGATCCATCTGCTCCTGCGTGTCGGCAAGAACCTTCATACGCGCCAGGCTGACCGCGTGCTTATGCGTGCCCACGTCCACTTCGAGCACATCGAAGTTGCCCCCCGCGTCCATGATGACATCCATCACACGCGGCAGGATCAAGGAGTCAATAATATGCCCTTCGAGCCTGATCTCTTCGCTCAGGCGAGAATGAGAATTCGCCACAGGTACCTCGTCCTCAAGTATCGTTTGCTTCAGGCGTGCAGCAGGCGCAGCAGATCATCCAGGCTGATCGTAGGAACGCCCAGGCCGGCCGCCTTCGCCGCCTTACTGCCGGGGTTTGTGCCCAACAGCAGATAATTGGTCTTCTTGCTCATAGAATCGGTCACTTTGCCGCCCTGGGCCTCGATCAGAGCTTTGGCCCCGTCGCGGCTCAGGCCTTCCAACGTGCCGGTGATGACGAACGTCATGCCTGCGAATGTCTGCGGCCCGACCAGGGCCGGTGCGTCTGCGGCCAGGCGCACGCCCGCGGCGCGCAGGCGCTCGATCGTCCGCCGGTTCGGCGCGTGGCTGAACCAATCCACCACGCTGGCGGCCAGCACCGGCCCCACGCCGCTGATCTGGCTGAGGTCATCCGCGGTGGCGGTCAGCAACGCTTCGATACCGCCAAAATGACTGGCGATAGTCTCCGCGCCCACCGCGCCGACGCCGTGAATGCCCAGCGCGTTGAGCAAACGGCTGAAGGGGCGTTCCTTCGACGCCTCGATGGCGCTCAGCAGGTTGCTGACCTTCTTCTCGCCAAAACCTTCCCGGCCCAGCAGCTCAGCCCTGCGCTCATGCAGGTAATAGATGTCGGCCAGATCGGTAATAAAGCCCAGTTGCACGAACAACTCGGCCTGGCGGATGCCAAAGCCCTCGATGTCCATCGCGCCCCGCGACACAAAGTGCTCGATGCCGCGCACCAATTGCGCCGGGCACGCGCTGTTGACGCAGTGGTAGGCTGCCTCGCCGGCCGGCCGCTGGATCGCCTCGCCGCAGACCGGGCATTTCTCCGGCATCGTCCAGACGCGCTCGGAGCCGTCACGCAGTTCCGGCAAGGAGCGCAGCACCTGCGGAATGACCTCGCCGGCCCGCTTGATGATCACGCGGTCGCCGATGCGCAAGTCCAGTTCCGCGACATAGTCAGCGTTGTGCAGCGTGGCGTTGCGCACCATCACACCGCCCACGGCCGCCGGTTCCAACACGGCAAAGGGGTTGATCGAACCGGTGCGGCCCACGTTGACCTGAATGTCGAGCAGGCGGGTGATCACCTCGTGCGCCGGGTATTTGTAGGCGGTGGCCCAGCGCGGCTCTTTACCCACGAAGCCCAATTCCTCGTGCAGCGCCACCTGGTTGATCTTGATGACCAGGCCGTCAGTTTCATAGGGCAACGCCTGACGCTGATCTTCCCAGGCGACCACGTAATCCACCAACGGCTCGAAGTCGTCGAAGAGGCGAATGTGCTCGCCCAGGGAGATCACCGGGAAGCCCAGGTCGCGCAGAAAAGTCAACGCGTCCCACTGCGTGGCCAACGGTGCTGCGCCTTCGAGTACCACCACCTGGTAGGCCCACAGGCGCAAGGGGCGCTGCGCACTGATCGCGGAGTCAAGCTGGCGCAGCGCGCCGGCCGCGAAGTTGCGCGGGTTGGCATAGGTGCGTCCTTCCTGCGCGGCGCTCTGTTCGTTGAAGCGTTGAAAGTCGGCCACGTTGACATACGCCTCGCCGCGCACCACCAGGCGAGCCGGCGCGGGCTGCTTACCCGTCAGCGGGATGGTCAGCGGCAGGCCGCGCACGGTGCGCAGGTTGGCGGTGATGTCCTCGCCCTCCGTGCCATCACCGCGCGTGGCGCCGAGGACAAAGCGGCCGTTGTCATAGTGCAGCACCACGGTCAGGCCATCAATCTTCGGCTCAACCACATAGCTGAGCGTTTGGCCCACCTCAGGCGACAGCAAGCGCAGGGTGCGCTCACGCCAGGCGCGCAGTTCACCGGGATTGAAGGCATTGCTCAGGCTGAGCATCGGCTGCGGGTGGCGCACCTTGACAAAGCGATCGGCCACCCAGCCACCCAGCCGCTGCGTGGGTGAATCCGCGGCCTGAAGCTCTGGATGATCAGCCTCCAGGCGCCGCAGTTCGTTCAACAGCGCGTCATATTCCGCGTCGCTAATCTGCGGCGCGTCCAGCACGTGGTAGAGATAGCCATGATAGTTGAGCGCCTGGCGTAGGGCGGCGGCTTTTTGCATCAGATCCATGGTCATACTGGGTTCAATTGATCGGCTGCAGCCAGGCGGAAGCCATCCAGCCGACAGTGCCATCGTCCATGCGGATGCGCCACCAGGTGAAGCCGTCGGCTATCGTGGGGTAGGGATCGGTGTAACCGGCCGGCGGCTCCATGACCGTCAGTTCAACGCCATCGTACAGGGTTGTCATGCGTGCATTGCCCTGACCGGCGCCAAAGCGGACGCTGATCCCTTCCGGATTCGCGTTGACGACGCGCACACGTCCGCCCATGCGAATCTGAGTGGCAGGGATCGGCGCCGGCGTCGGCGTGGCGGTAAAAGACAGATCGGCCGTCGGTGTGATGACGGCGCCGGCAAGCATGGTTGGCGTGGCCGTGGCTTGAAAGACCGTCACCAGGGTTGGGGTTGGGGTAGCGGTTGGCTCCACGCGGCCAAAGCCGCTGATGCCCCAGATCAACGCCAGGACGATCAACGCCAGCACCACGCCACCGGCTACCCAAGCTAACAGGCCAGGGCTACGGGACGCTCCGGCTGCGAAATTCGGCTGATTGTCCCAGCCGTCGGCATCAACGTCAGCGTCAGCGTCAACGTCAGCATCAGTCGCGCCGGTGTCGTCGGCCGAATCATTCCAGTCAGCAGGCGCCGATCGGTTGTTCTCAGAGTCATACGTCATGAAAAATGCCTCCACTTCTGGTCAGGGTTCCCCAGGCTCGAACGAGCAGACGGGGAGTCAACAGAGCCCCCTGCGGAGGCTGTCTGTTACCCGCCAATTATACCAACGGACAGGATGCTTGACAAAGACCTCTGCACGCATTTGTCAAAGGCGCGGCAAACTGCTAAAATTGTGAAGATTTACATTAGAAACCGAAAAAGATGCATAAGCTGACACCACACGGAGGAGGATAGACGGGGTGATTCGTCGTAATACGCAGACTACCGCCTATTGGCGTGAATCGTTCAAGATCAATCTCGATGATTTGGAGTACCTCGGAAACTATCTCCTGGAGAAAGAGACTCCGCAGACCTCTGAAGCACTGACCCTGGCGCTAATTGAGTATCGCTGCCAGCGTGAAGAGAGCAAGATCCGCAGCGAGCTGAGCAAAGGCGAGATTTACCAACCTAGCAAGGCTTATCGCACGGGCCAACAGGTGGTTTTTCCCGCCTTTGAGTACACCCTGGGAACGATCACCAGTGTACGCAAAGGCTCGAATCCTGAACACGGCGAGTTCGACGTTGTCCAGGTGATGCTGGAAGGACAAGCGGAACCACGTGAATTTGCCGGTAGCCTCAAGACCGCGCATCGCCTCAGCCGCACCGATGGCGAAACCGTGGAAACTGGCGAGCGGCTGCAGACGCCGCGAGATCTGTACAGTCAATACGGTGGCAGTGTGCGCAAGGCGTTGGTTGAGCAACTGCGCGCCAGCACTCAGCCGGCGTTCGTGCAAGACGGGGATCAGTGGCTGACCCGTGAGGCGCTCGTCGAGGTTCATGTGGGGCATCTCAACATTGCCGAGGCGCTCATCGAGATGAAGACTCAGCCCATCACGACCACTGTGCTGCTGACCGAGATGGGTCTGCCGACGGAAGTGCCGGAGCACCTGCGTCGTTTTTCAACCAATGCCGGGTTGCGCCAGGACGAGCGTTTCGATGACGTGGGTAGCGGGACCGAACCGTCATGGTATCTGCGCCGTCTGCAGCCGCCCGAAGTCTGGCAGACGCCAAGCGCCCTGCGTTATGAACCGATCCCCTATGATCGCCTGGCCCTGGGCGTTGAGATGCTGCAACAGGAATGGGAACTGGACGATGAATGGTCAACCGACGGCATTAGCGTGGACACACCGATGGTGGTGCCGACCATTACGCTCAATCTGATCTTTCCCCACCTGCGCTCTGGCACGTTGCCCTTGAGTGGTCGGGCGCAAGGATTCTTCCCGCGTGGCCTCGGCCGCAGCACGATGATCACCCTGGTTGATGGGCGCTGGGGCGCACGCTTTGCGGCCTTTGTCTGCCATGAAGGGCGCTACATCGCCGGTCTTGGCGGCTGGTTAGAACAGCACAAGCTACCGGTTGGGGCCATCATCACGCTGGAACGCACGCGCGAGCCGCTCGAATATGTGGTGGACTTCCGTCCGCGGCGCCCACGCCGCGAATGGTCGCGCACCGCCGAGATCCGAGACGGCGAGTTGGTCTTCGCCCTACAAAAACAGTCCATCAACTGCGATTACGATGAACATCTGACGGTCGCCGAGATCAGCCCGGGCGCCTTGGATGCGTACCGTCAGACCCTGGCGACGGAGCGCGTCCCACTCAGCCGCCTGGTGCGGCAGTTGGCCCAGGAATTGGCAGGCAAAAGCCCGCAGGGCACGGTCCATGCCAAGACGATCTACAGCGCGGTCAACCTGGTGCGGCGCTCACCTCCGGGGCCAATCTTCGCCATTCTTGCCACCGATAGTACGCTGCGCAGCATGAGCGGCGGTTATTGGGCAATGGCGGTGCGTGCATCCTAGATCATTTCCAAGAAAGCAGGCAAAGGCGACGATTCATGACAACAACCTGGATAAAGCCGACAGTTAGTTCCAAGTTTCATATTGACTTTAATTGGTGGGAAACGAGCGGGCTTGATTTCCGCCTCTATCTGCGCAATCAGTTGTGTGAGGATTGCAAGTCTCGTTTTCCCAGTCACCGCGACACGGAGATGGTTGACTGGATTGATCCGGAGACTGCGGAAGTCAAGCGCACCGATGCCCTATGGCAGTGTTTGCGTACCGTTTGCGCGCGCAAGCCAGACTATATCAATAATGGCTTGCCCCTGGCAACGGCTGTTTTTCGCGCGTTTTTGGCCAACAACAATGCCCCGCTGAGTCCCAACGAGATGCACGATCTGATTCCCTGGAAATTGCCCGACGTGATTCTGCGCACCCTCACCGCCGGCGACACCCATATGGGCATCCGCCCGTTGCAGATTGTCTCCAGGCGCTAGTCTGCCAGAGCTAAAAACGGAGAAGAACCAGATGCCGGCTCCCATCTTTCCCTTTACGGCCATTGTCGGCCAGGACCGCATGCGGCGGGCGCTAATCTTGAATGCCGTCAGCCCGCGTATCGGCGGTGTGTTGATTCGCGGCGAGCGCGGAACCGCTAAATCTACGGCTGCGCGCGCGCTGGCCGCACTGCTGCCAGAGATCGAAGTGGTGGCCGACTGCCCGTTCCAGTGCGACCCGAACCGCCCTGACCATCTGTGCGATAACTGCCGCGGTCGTCTGCAGCGCAGCGAGGTGCTGCCCACGGCTCTACGGCGGACCCGTTTCATTGACCTGCCCGTCAGTGCCACCGAGGACCGCGTGGTGGGAACCCTCGATATCGAGAAGGCCATTCAGCGAGGTGAACGCCATTTCGAGCCAGGCGTGTTGGCCGCGGCCAACCGTGGCCTGCTCTACGTGGATGAGGTCAATCTGCTGGATGACCACGTGGTGGACATTCTGCTCGATTCCGCGGCGATGGGAATCAACGTGGTGGAGCGTGAAGGCATCTCGTTTCAGCACCCGGCGCGCTTTATCCTGGTTGGCACCATGAATCCAGAAGAGGGCGACCTACGGCCGCAGTTGCTCGATCGGTTTGCGCTGTGTGTAGATATGCAGGGTATCAACGATGCCAACCAGCGCGTGGAAATTCTGAAGCGCCGCATCGAGTTCGAGCAAGACCCGGATGGTTTCCGTGACCGCTGGTACACTTCGGAGCGCCATCTGACCGAAGAGATTGATCACGCCCGTGCGCGCTTGCCCCTGGTGACGTATGCACAACGCGATCTGTATATGATCGCGGCGCTGACCGCGGACTTCAAGGTGGACGGTCACCGGGCCGACATCGCCATTCTGAAGACGGCCCGTGCCCAGGCTGCCTACGAGGGCCGCCTCAGCATCAACGAGCGGGATATTCTGCTGGCGGCCGAGTTGGCCCTGCCCCATCGCATCAAGAAAGCGCCGTTCCAGGATATTGCCCTGGAACCGCGGCAGTTGGAAGAACGCCTGCGCCAGATTCGCGCCGACATGGGGCCATCCGAAGAGAGCAGCTCGACCGAGAGCCAGGCGCCGTCGCCCAATGTAAAAAAAAAGATGATGTAAACGACGAAGCACAGGAGGGCGAGCCGCAGAGTGCCAGCGGCTCGCCGGATATGAGCACCAACCCCAGCCGCCCAGGCGAGGACAACAAGGCGCCGGCCGGCCGGCCGATCAAGGTCGGCGACACTTTCAAGACCAAGCGCATCGGCACTCCACTCGACAAATTGGCCCGTCAACAGGCGGGCAAACGCTCTGTCACCCGCACGCAACGCAAGCGCGGCCGCTACATCAAGGCGCGGCCAGTACACGATCACCCAACCGACATTGCCTTCGATGCCACGATTCGAACGGCCGCGCCCTATCAGTTGCAGCGTGCCCATCTGCGCGCGGAGCGGGCGGTTGCCTTTGCCGTTCAACGCCGCGATTTGCAGCAGAAGGTGCGCGTGCGCCGCACCGCCAATCTCGTGCTGTTCGTGGTTGATGCCAGTTGGTCCATGGCCGCGGCCGAGCGCATGGAAGCCACCAAAGGGGCCATTCTCTCGCTGCTCATGGACGCCTATCAGCGGCGTGACCAGGTTGGGCTGGTGGTGTTTCAGAAGGATCGTGCGCGCCTGATCTTGCCGCCTACTTCCAGCGTGGATCTGGCGGAACGAGCGCTGCGCACCATTCCGGTGGGTGGCAAGACGCCTCTGAGCAGTGGCTTGCTGCTGGCGTATGAGATTTGCCTGGCGGCTCGCCAACGTGACCAGGAGGTGCTGCCGATCATCATCCTGCTCACCGACGGGGCCGGCAATGTCACCATGACGGGAATGCCGCCCCAAGAGGAAGCCACGCGCATGGCAGGCCTGATCAAGGCGAACCATTTACGTAGCGTGGTCATCAACATGGAACATGTGGCGTTCGATCGTGGCCTGGCGCGCAATCTGGCCGACGCGATGGGCGCGCCCTGCTTCACACTGCCTGAGTTACGCACCGAGGTGTTGGTGCGCACCGTGCGCGAACACCTCAAGCCGTAAGGCCGTAGATGCGCCGCAGGCGCTGCATCTCCAGAGTCTCGACCGCGACCACGAAGGCCTCGACATCGCGCGCATGGTGAAAAACCTTGTAGCCTCGGATCAAAAAGGCCAGCGTAGGTTCCCAACCCAGGCGCCGGGCCGGCAGGCGCAGGGCCTGCAAGTTCCAATCAATCAGTGGCAGGCGGCTGAGGTTGGCCACCGCCCGCAGCGTGGCGCCGATGCGTTCGATCTGCTCGACCCGCGCCAGGTAGTTATTGCACTCTCGGTAGGCCCACTCATACTCCGCAGTCGTCCAGCCGTCGGCCTTTTCGTGCAGAACCAGTACATCAATCAGGTAATCGTCCAGGGCCTCGGTCAGTTCCACCAACTCCAGCGATTCCTTCATCGTTGCCAGCGGCTTCGGCCCGACGATGTGAACTAACTTGTCGTACAACTGACGAAAACGAGTATTGCGGTCATCGAAGTCGTGCGGGCCATAGATATCAACGAAGAAGAACTCCGCCAGGCGTCCGTACACGGGCGAACGCGCCAGATCATCGTGATCATGGCGCAGACGCTGGCTCTGGTAGGCCTGCAGCCGCGTACGCAGCACGGTGCGCTGGGCATCGGCCAGGTGAACAGCGGTCAACGTCGGTTTGTAGCGAACATGCATCCAGTCAGGCATGGCAAATCGCAGGTGGTGATCAGGCTCTATCGTGCATTGGGCGTCGGAACGTCTCCGGCATCCGGCGTGCTGCCAGTCGCGGAGACGTTCCGGGCCAGCTCGAATTTACGCGGGTTGGGCGATCAGGCTGGCATCCTGATACTTGCGCCCTTCGTCAATCAACATCACGGGGATGCCGTCACGAATGGGATACCGGTAGCCATTGCGGGGGTTGATGAGCCATTTGCCATCCGCGCTGAGGGTCAGAGGCCCCCTGTCCAACGGGCATACCAGGATCTTCAACAGGTCCGGGCTGAGGTCGCCGCCCAGTTCAGTCTCTTTCAACGCTTCGGCTTCTGACGGGCCTGTGTTTTCTGCGCCGCTCAAGTCAATCGCCTTCTGTTCGCCCAGGATCTTGCGCAGAATCATGATGGCGGCTGCAATCAAGGCCAGGGGCAGCAGCCATTTCAGTAGACTTTTCATCGTCGTGATGATCTCCTTTACAAACTAATTGGCCTGCCCTGCGCAGCGTAAACCACGCCACGCAGACGCCAGGGCACCCGGTAAATATCTTACGACGAACAGGGCGACTTGGCAAATTCGAGTCTGAGGTCAATTTGCAGCCCAGGCCCGGTGCCCGTTATAATCGCAGCATGGCGATTCGGCAAGAGAGTGACCTGTACGCGCCGCTCAAGCGGTTCTTCGAGCAACAAGGCTACGAGGTGCGTGGCGAGGTCAAGGACTGTGATCTGGTGGCACGGCGGGACGTGCGGTTGCTGGTCGTGGAGATGAAGATTGCCTTCAACCTGACGCTGGTGCTGCAAGGGCTGCGACGCCAACAGGTGACGAATCATGTCTATGTGGCGATCGAGGCGCCGGGACGCAAACAGCGGACGTCACGGTGGCGCGAAGTCCAGCAGTTATGTCAACGGCTTGGCTTGGGACTGCTGATCGTCAATTTCAGAATGGAACCGCCGTTGGTCGAAGTGGTGTTGGAAGCAGGGGTCGAGCAAGCGCCCCGCACTCGCCGAGCCAAGCAAGCACAGGTTGCAGGCGAGTTCGACGGGCGCAGCGGTGACTTCAACACGGGCGGAAGCACACGGCGCCCATTGGTCACCGCCTATCGCCTGCTGGTGTTGCGCATTGTGGGGTATCTGCAGGAGCATGGCGCCAGCCCGCTGGGCGAGATCAAGACCGCGCTGGGGCAGGCCAATGTTGCGGCCATCCTGCAGCACAATCATTACGGCTGGTTTCAGCGCGTGACGCGCGGGGTCTATGGGCTGAGCGCGGAGGGGGAGGCCGCAGGCCGGCAGTATGCGGATGTCATCGCCTCTGCCGTCGCGGGCAATTTGAGGTCCCGCTAGCGGACACAAGAGGCGGCCAGGCAGCACAGCCAACGTCGTGCGCAGAGAGGTTTGACAATTCACTAAAAGCGGTTAGAATAACTTCGATCCTCGTGCTCGAATGTCAGCGAGGAAGTCCAGTGCGCACCAGCCGTGCGCCCGCCACGCCAGGCGTGGCCAATCTGTTTCCGACCGACAATTGCACGGCAAGCGGGCGCGTCACGGCACGCATTGCTGAACGTTGTGACCAAGGAGAAACCCTAATTCATGGGTGAATGGGAATGTATGGAATGTGGGTACATTGCACCGGGGCAAAAACGGCCTGACCACTGCCCTGAATGTGATGCGCCGACTGAGGCCTTTGAATACTTCGAATACGAAGAGGACAACTTCGAGGACTTCGACGATCTCGATGAGAGCGACGAGGACTACGAGGGCGTAGAAGCAGCGATTTCAGCGTAACCTCGCCAAAAGGAGACACTCTCTATGACCAAGATTCTGTGCCCACTCTCGGACTGTGGCAACTGGGATGACGGTTTCTGTGCTGCCGAGACGATTCGCCTGAGCGAAGAAGGCTATTGTTTGACCTACGAAGAAGTGGGCCAGGTAGCTGCGGACACAACTGAAGACCAATGGGAAGACGACGATCTGGATCTCGACCTGGATGAGGACGAGGACTGGATGGATGAAGAAGACGATGAAGATGAAGAAGATGAAGACGACTGGAGCGACGATGGGGATGACGATGACGTCTCGTCTTGGTAGCTGTGTGATGTGTACTGCAAGCGGGCACGAATTGCGCCTGTTTCCTTAATCGGAAAAGTGAAGTCTATTCCCGCTTGCAGTATAACTGCAACAAAAAAGCCAGGCTTTTGGGCAAAGCCTGGCTTTTTTGTTGCCATCGGCGCGCGGTTCAGGGCCGACGCCGGCGCAGCAAGAGAAACGCGACAACCCCGACGAGCAAGATGCCTGCGCCCAAGAGCAGAGATTGCGCGTTGTTGATGGAGGCAGGGGTAGCCGCCGTGGCCACGCTGACCTTACCCGCGCTGATTTCGCCCGGCAAGGCTGTGCCACCCGCGCCGGCCAGTTGCAGCTTCTGCAGTTGCAGATCCAGGTTGCCGTTGGCTTTGGCCTTCCAGCGCAGCGTGACCATCAGGCCATCACCACCGGCGCCGGCTTGCTGACCCAGGGTATAGGCGCCAATGGTGGCGCGGCCGCCCTCTTTGGCCAGGGCGGGGCCGAGCTTGGCCGGGCTGCGGCCAGAGCTGCCCAGCCAGGGGCCGAGATCGAAATCGCTCAATTCCACCAGGTTGGCATCGTAGAGCACGTCGAACTGGAAACCCAGGACCGCCTCCGCGCCTTCGATGGTGACATCGGTCGTGAATTCACTGCCAGCCACGACGCCGGCTGGCGGCGAGTTGAGGGTAACGATCGCGCCCGCGGCCAGGACGGTGGCGGGCAGGACGGTGGCGGGCAGGAGCAGCAGGGGCAATAACCAGGTAGCTTGTCGTGCGTGTCAGTCGCATCAATCTCCTCCGATTCGTTGGTGTTCAAGGCCTGCGTGTGCGCAGGAAAGCGATCAGCGCAGCCGCAAGCAAAATGATGCCGCCGACGAGCAGCGCCAGGATAGGGGCCGAGGTAGCCAGGGGAGACGCTTGCGCAACAGGGCTGTCAATCGTGGTCTGGATGCCTTCGGTCTGGTCGCCACAGGCGCCGCCATCGAAGAGATCCGCGTCGGTGAAGGTGTAAGGCTCATTGTTGACGTCAATGATGTCGCTGACCCCTTCACCAAATTGCTGGGCGCCGGTACGCAAATCAACCACAAAACCCTCGCGGCAGTCTGCCCAGTGCAGAGTGGCGATGACCAGCACATCCTTGACCAGGCCGGCCGGGATGCGCGTGGTGCAGAAGCCGTTGATCATGATGTCATTGGCAGCCAGCGCCGCTGAGGTCTCGCTAGTGGAGATGTTCGTGGTGAAACCGCAGTCGAGCGCCTCCCAGTCAGGCCCGGGCGTGATCCCCACCAGGCGTCCACGGCTCTGTGGAAAATTGAAGTAGATGTCCCACGAGATGGCCGGTTGCGCGCCGGGGTTGGTGCCCACGTTGTGCGCGATGATTTGGGAGGTGGTGGCATCTATCGGCTTGACAGACAGGGTGGTGGGGCCGGGGGAGGCCGCGGCCAGCCAGGGCAGCAGGAGCAGAATCAGACAGGCAGCCAGAAATGGCGGCAGAGCAGGAAGAAAACGTTTCATGGTCGGTCCGCGGATGAGTAGAAAAACAACAGGGGCAGCCCTGTCGGCAAGGCTACCCCCGTCAGTCACGAAGACGCAACAGTCTAGTGCTTGCGCATGCCCTTGAAGGCCACGCCAGCCATCGCCAACAGGGCCGCAACGCCGGCCATGGCCGGGTAGAGGGCGTTGGTCATCGGCGCCACCGGGCCGGCCGTGATGTTCGCCAACTGCACGGCCGTGGGATTGCCGCACGCGCCGCCGTCGGTCAGTTCAGCATCCGAGGGGAAGTACGGATCGTTGAAGCGGTCAACAACGTCGGTCACCTCGTCGCCGAACGCATCATCGCCGCTGTCCATGTCCATGAGGAACCCAGTAGCCGGACAGCCGCTAAAGGTGAGTGTTGCAATTAAGACGTCACTACCGGTCACAGGAGTGGTCGGAGTAGCAGTACAGAAACCACTGATGTAGTATCCATTGCTGCCTACGCCGCCTACACCCGGTTGACCCGGCGCCACAACCGTCGTAAAACTGCACGGAGACATGGCAGTCCACGCTGGCCCAGGGACAATAGTGATGGTCGGGTACGGCATGGACACACTCGCCGGCAAGCGGAAGTAGATGTCCCACGAGATGGCGCCATTACCGGCGGTGCCGCCGTCTGTAATGCCGTCGGCGCGGATCTCTGCAACACTCGGATTGGCCGTTGCACGCCAACGCAGGGTTGGCGCTCCAGGAGCGGCCGGGCTGGCGCTGGCCATGGACGCAACCAGCAGCAGGGCGACCAACGCACCGAGAATAATAAATCGGCGTTTAATCATCATGACATTCCTCCTCTGACGATAGTGAACGGAATCTGAACAAAGCAAGAAACATTGACTCGCCCATGCGTCCAAACTGATCTGTTTGGAGAACAGTCTGGGGCAGTAGGTGAGTCAATACATATCAAAGATCTTAGCTTACGCACGCTGTCGTCGTGTTTTGACCGACTTTGGCTACAACCGCGTTGACATCCAGTGAATTGATCAGTGGGCCACCCACCGATGCATCGTAACGGTAGTTGCCACCGACAGCGCATGCCGCACCGACAGCCTGTCCAACCTTGCCAACCACCGCATTGACATCCAGTGAGTTGATCAGCGGGCCGCCGGCGCTGGTGTCGTAGCGGCTGAACACAGCTACCGAGCCGCCGGTCTGATTGGTCAGGGCAATGACGGTGCCATTGATGTCAACCAACTGGGTCTCGGCCAGGGTCACGGCGGCGGAGCCACACGTGGCAGAAGGCTTGACGCTCACGGTGGAGAGGAGGCCGTCAGCCGCGTTGCCCGGAGGATTGCCGGCGCCCCAGGAGTAACCACCCCATTTGACGGCGTCGGTAGAGACGGCCTTGAGGGCCGGTGTGCTGCTGTCACCAGTCTGTTGGCGGGTGCCGCCGTTGGTGAGGTAAGCGCCAATGTTGATGGAAATGTCAGCATCGGCTGAGCTGAAGCGACCGGCGGCCCAACTGAGTTTGGTCTCATAGCCACCCAGGCCGGCGCTCAGGCCGCTGACGTTGATTGCCACAGGCACTGCGCAGTTGTGTCCATTCCACACTTGCGCACCAGAGCCTACGGCTAGAGTTCCGGCGTCTGGTGATGCCGGGAGCGCGGGGGCCGCAGTAGCTACGACCAAGAGAGCTAGTAGCCCCACCACGGCTGCCAGTCGCCCGAGGGTTACACGATTCATGTTGCGCCTCCTAATACAGAAATCTGAAGGTGAGAAATTGGTGTGTGGGGAAGCGAGCTTGGCCATCAGCCTACATGCTCAGCCACACGATTTTAACACAGGGCCGTGAATTTGTCCAGTACCACGTTTGTACTAAATCCCGGCGCTTTGCCTGCGCTTTGTTACTCGCTGCCCCGGCCATGCGCTTGCGAGCCGTCTGGACAGCCACCCGGGGTGGAGCCACGATTCGTTATCATGACACCGTCAGTCCAAACTTTGTTACAGGGCTCTTCACGCCTCGCTATGCTCAAAGAGATGAACAGCGTCTCTTTCTTGCAGGCGAATCCGACGCGCTTTGCAGCCCGGCGCTGCCTTGAACCTCTTTAGCGCCTTCTTGTACCTCCTTGAACCCTCTTGTCTCGCGGCCTGGACGTTCAGCCGGACTTTGACGAATCGTGCAAAGCATTGTATTATCCCCATCGCTGCAATGGGGGTGGATGGGTCCCGGTGGGCTCCCCGGTCTTCAAAACCGGTGACGGGTGCTCGAAGCGGCCGTGGTGGGTTCGACTCCCACCCACTCCCGCCTCCTGGGCTGACGCGTGGATCAGACAGCCTATGTTAGCAAACCGCGGGGTCATCATTCTGCAAGCTAAAATCCGAACTGCGTCGCACTCGTGAATCATGCAAATACAGATCAACTGGGAAGACCAGGCACCACAGATTATGGCGGCGGTTGTTTATCCCTACCCTGACCTGGGCCGGCTATGGCTGCGCGTGGCGCTCAGCGCGTTTGCCGAGTATCCCAACCTGGATGTGATCATTACCGACCCTGCGGGCAACCAGGTCGCAACTCTAAGCGTGATAGAGGTACGCGAGCAGGAAGTTGCCTACACCTTGCACTTGCGCCAGGCGCCGCAGCCTGCCGCGATCTACCAGGCCCATTTCCTCCTCACGCGTGGCGATGTGACGCTGCACCGGTCAACGATTGATTTTCCCCTGGCCTTTGTCGAGCCGGCAAGCTGAACGCGCGATCAGCAGCACGGCCAATTTTCTTGATGGGGAGGGAAGATGGGAAAGAGGAAGAGAACCCATGAATCGTGAATACTACAAATGGTATAGCCCAACGCTGAACCGGGAGATGGAATTGCTGGTCTTCGGGCACGGGGGGGCGCGCATGATTGTCTTTCCAACCTCGCGCGCCCGTTTCTTTGAATATGAAGACCGGAGCATGGTCGCGGCGCTTGGCGATCACATCGAGAGCGGCAGATTGCAGCTCTTTTGCGTGGACAGCGTGGATGCCGAGAGTTTCTACGCGCGCGCGGCACATCCTAGCGGGCGCATCGTGCGCCACCTCCAATACGAGCAATACCTGATCCACGAGTTGCTGCCCTTCGTGTGGTCCAAGAACCTGACACCGTTTACCATTGTCCATGGCTGCAGCTTCGGAGCCTACCACGCCATCAACTTTGCCCTGCGCCACCCGGAACTGGTCAACCGAGCCATTGGGTTGAGCGGCAAGTATCAGATGCGCGGTTTCTTCGATGGCTATGACGACGATAACATTTACTCCAACAACCCCAGTGACTACGTGCCCAATGAGCATGACTCCGGACGGCTTGAGCAGATCAAAAAAGTTGACCTGATCATGGTCATCGGTGAGCATGACCCGGCATACCAGAACAATCGCGAGCTATCCAGTGCGCTGTGGAGCAAGAATATCTGGCACGCTTTTCGGTCGTGGAACGGATGGGCGCACGATTGGCCCTACTGGCAGCAAATGATCCGCAGGTACATCGGCGGCGCCTGAATGGTCGCCGCAAGCAGCTACGTGCTGACCGAGCGCTTGACAGTCAAGCGGCCAGCCGTCCGCATACAACATCATGCAGGAGGAATAGATGACAGACATCAAAAAAGTTGGCGTCATGGTGGGCCGTGAGTGGTCTTTCCCCCCCGCTTTCATCGAAGAAGTCAACCGCCGCAATGTCGGCGTCCACGCGGAGTATGTCAAACTCGGCGGCACGGTGCAGAACGAGCCGAATGAGTACGCGGTGATCGTAGATCGCATCTCGCATGAGATCAAATACTATCGCACCTATCTGAAGAATGCCATCTTGCAGGGTACGTACGTCATCAATAACCCCTTCTGGTGGTCGGCTGACGATAAATTCTTCGAGGCGTCGTTGGCCACGAAACTTGGCGTCGCCAGCCCGCGCACGGTGGTGCTTCCCAACAAGGGCTACGTTCCGGGCGTCGTCAGCGAAAGCCTGCGCAACTTGAAATACCCGATTGACTGGCAGGCCATTGCCGACTACGTGGGGATGCCTGCCATCCTGAAGGATGCCTGGGGCGGCGGCTGGCGCGATGTCTACAAGGTCAACACGATTGATGAGCTGATCTACCATTACGACCAGAGCGATCAGTTGTGTATGATTGTGCAGGAATTCATCGCGTGGGATCACTACGTGCGCTGCATGTGCATCGGCCAGGAGACCATCCTACCCATGAAGTATGACCCGCACGAGCGCAAGTATCATGTGGAACATGCACACTTGGACCCTGATCTGGGCCGGCGCGTGGTGCATGACGCCCGTCTGCTCAACCGGGCGCTGGGCTACGATATGAATACGGTCGAATTTGCGGTGCGCGATGGGGTACCCTATGCCATTGACTTCATGAACCCGGCGCCCGACATGGACATCTACTCCCTGACACCGCACTATTTCGAATGGGCGCTCAATGCCATGAGCGACCTGGTCATCAGCCGGGCCACCCAGCCTGTCTGGCAGGGCTACCAGTACCCGTGGGGCAAGCTGGTACGACCGTAGATTACAGAGGAAGGGCCAATGAGCGCCGAGACCAACATCACCGATGTCATCGCGTACTACCACGATCTGTGTACGCCGGCCATGGCAGCCGCAACCTGGAGCGAGCTGGAACAGGGAATGCGCGACCGCCGTCTGTTTTTCGGCGACCGCCCGCTATGCACCGTTTTGCGACCCCACCTGCTGACGCAAGCGCAATGGGACTACGTCGTGGGCGTGTGTGAACAGCTGCTGAGCGCGTTCAACAAAATCTACAGCGCCATGATGGCCGATGCCTCGTTACGGCAGCAGGTGGCGCTGACGCCTACCGAAGAGTATTTGATCACGCTGGAGACCGGCTATGATACACCGGTGCCCACCGCGCGCCTCGATTCCTTCTTCAGCCATGACGGCACGCTGCATTTCGTCGAGTACAACGCCGAAAGCCCGGCGGCCATGGCCTACGAGGATGTCCTCTCCGAGGTCTTTCTGCAGACGCCGCTGCTCAGGAAGTTCCAGGAGCGCTACCCCCTGCAACCACTGTGGGCGCGCCAGCACGCGGTAGATGCCATCCTGGAGATCTACTACGCCTGGCGCGGCAACCGCGGGGCGCTGCCCACCATCGCGATTGTGGATTGGCACGGCGTCCCCACGGCCAACGAGTTCATCCTGTTCCAGGAATACTTCGCCCGGCAGGGCATCCAGTCTGTCATCGTCAGTCCGGACGAGCTGGAGTATCGTCACGGCGCCATGATCGCGCACGGCGCCGGTGGGGGGCTGGCGGTTGATTTCATCTATAAGCGTGTGCTGTCCACCGAGCTGCTGGAGCACTACGGCCTGAATCATCCGATCATCCATGCGCTGGCCGATGGCAAAATCTGCATGATGAACCCCTTCCGCTGCAAGCTGTTGCACAAAAAGGCCAGTTTTGCCGTGGTCAGCGATGAACGCAATCAGCACTTCTTCACGCGCGCCGAACAGGCCACCCTCGCCGCCCACATTCCGTGGACGCGCATGATCGAAGAGCGCAAGACTCTCTTCCACGGCCAGGAAGTGGATCTGCTGCCCTTTGCGCTGGAGAACAAAGACCGCCTGGTCATCAAACCAAACGATGAATATGGCGGCAAAGGCGTTGTCATCGGTTGGGAAACCGATCGCACGGCCTGGGAGCAGGCCCTGCAGACCGGTCTGCCGGAGAATGCCGTCCTGCAGGAGCGGGTGAAAATCGCCTACGAGGACTACCCGACCTTGACCAGTAACGGACAGGTGGAGATCAGTCGGCGCCTGGTGGATTGCGACCCCTTTGTGTTTCATGGGCGCATGATTGGCGGCTGCCTGACCCGACTCTCCACGGTGACACTACTCAACGTGACCGCCGGAGGCGGTTCAACGATTCCCACCTTCGTGGTGTGATCCACGGTGCATCTCGAACCGCAGGGAATGGCAGAAGATTTAACGGGAGGCACGCGATGGCCCAACAGCCCAGCCTGAACATTGGCATTAGCGAAGAATACCAGATCATTGACCCGGAGACGCGCGAACTGCGTTCGATCATCTCGCGCGTGATGGATAGCGAGCGGCTTATCCTGCGCGAACAGGATGCGCAGGGGGACGTCCTGGTGGAATTGCCGGCCACGCTGGAGATGGGCACGCCTGTGTGTGCCAACATCAAAGAAGCGCGCCAGGCCCTGGTGCAGCAGCGGCTGGGCGTCATGAAACTGGCCGAGAAGCGCGGGTATGTGGTGGCCCTGGCCGGCACGCACCCGATCACCTCCTGGCGCACACCCGGCATTCCGCGCCCCGGTCACATCGAGGGTTTGGTGTCGGGACGTGACATGCTGGCGCAGCGACTCCTGATCTTCGGCACGCATGTGCATATCGGCATCGAAGACCCGGAACTGTGCATTGACGTGATGAATGTCATCCGCTACATGGTGCCGCACATGCTGGCTCTCAGCACCAGCTCGCCATTTTGGAGCGGTCGCAACACCGGGTTGAAATCGTACCGCAACGTGCTGCTTGAAAACTTGCCGCGCAGCGGCATCCCGCACCACTTCGCCTCGTGGAGTGAATACCGCCAGTACGTTGACATGCTGCTGGCTACCCACTGCATTGATCACGAACGCCAGATCTACTGGGATTTGCGGCCCCATTGGCGCCTGCCCACGCTGCAATTCCGTGTCTTCGACGCCTGCACCACCATAGATGAAGCGCTGGCCGTGGCCGCACTGGTGCAGGCCACCGTGGCCTGGCTGGTGGAACTGCGGCGCCACAACATGATGTTCCGCGACTACACGCGCAGCCTGGTCGCCGAAAACAAATGGCGCGCCGTGCGCTACGGCCTGGATGGCAAGCTGGTGGACTTTGGCAAGGAACAGCAGTTCTCTGCCAAGCAACTGGTGCGCGAGCTGTTACGTCTGGTTGACCCCGTAGTGGATGAACTGGGTAGCCGCGAGGAGCTCGAGTTCGCCTATTCGATCATCGAACAGGGCACCAGCGCCGACCGTCAGTTGCGCATCTACGAGGAGAACAACCATGACTTGCGGGCCGTGGTAGACTATTTGATTGCCGAAACACGCAAGGGGTTGGACTGAGAGGACTATTTATGGTAAAGCGACCATCACTGACCATTGGCGTCGAAGAAGAATATCAGATCATTGATCCCTCCTCGGGCGATCTGAAGGCCGCCATCACCGAACTGATGGAGCAGACCGGCGCCCAGAACGTGGAAAAAGGGGTGCTCAAAGAGCATGGCATCAAGCCAGAGATGCACCAATCCATGGTAGAGCTAGGCACGCCCATCTGCCAGAACGTGACACAACTGGCGGACGAGCTGCGCAGCCAGCGTGCGTCCATCATCAGCCTGGCTGCAGAGCACAACCTGGCGATTGTGGCCGCGGCCACGCATCCGTTCTCGCACTGGGCGCAGCAGGAAATCACGCCGTTCGACCGCTACAAGGGCGTGGTGCAGGACATGCAAATCCTGGCGCAGCGTCTGCTCATTTTCGGCATGCATGTACACATCGGCATCGAAGATCGCGACTTCGCGATTGATTGCATGAACGTCGTGCGCTACATGCTGCCGCACGTTCTGGCTCTCTCCACCAGCTCGCCTTTCTGGCTGGGGCAAAATACCGGCTTCAAGTCCTATCGCAGCATCGTCTTCGAGGATTTCCCGCGCTCCGGCGTGCCAGAGCGCTTCGAGTCATGGGGCGCATTTCAGCGTTTCATTGACCTGCTCATCAACACCGGCTGCATCCCCAACGGCTCCAAAATTTGGTGGGATGTGCGTCCGCACTACTCCTTCCCCACCATTGAGTTTCGCGTGTGCGACATGGTGACGCGGGTGGATGAGGCCATTGCGATTGCAGCCCTCTTCCAGGCCATGGTGGCCTGGTTGTGGGAGCTGCGACGGCGCAACATCACCTTCCGCATCTACCGCCGCGACTTCATCGAAGAAAACAAACGTCGCGCCGTGCAGCATGGCATTGATGGCAAATTGATTGATTTTGGCAAGAATGTCGAGGTGCCCACGCGACAACTGGTGCGTGAGATCCTGCGCCTGGTAGACGAACAGGTGGAAGAACTGGGTAGCCGCGAAGCCATCGAGCCGATCTACCGCATCCTCGAACATGGCACCAGCGCCGACCGCCAGCTCAGAGTGTTCGAGAAGACGCACGACATCCGCGCGGTGGTGGATCATCTCATTACAGAAACCAAAATGGGAATTTAGAGTCTGAACCTCTCAGACTCGATTATCCCTCGCGGTCCTTGGAGGCCTTACGTCTCTGGTCCGAAGCTAAAATGCGTTTGCGCATACGAATGTTGCGCGGCGTCACTTCAACCACCTCATCGTCGGCAACGAACTCGATGCAGTCATCCAGGCTCATGATGCGATGCGGCGTCAGGCGAATCTGAATCTCGCTGCTGGATGCGCGCATGTTAGTCAACTGCTTCTTCTTGCAAACGTTGACTTCCATGTCGCTGTCGCGGCTGTTCTGGCCCACAATCATGCCTTCATACACATCCCGGTTGGGGCCGATAAACAGGATACCGCGGTCCTCGGCATTTTTCAGGCCATAGGTCGTCGCGATGCCCGCCTCCCAGGCGATCAAGCTACCGTGCGTGCCCGTGGCGATCGGCCCGTAGAACGGCTCGTACGCGGCAAACAGGGTGTGGAGGATGCCGTTCCCCTTGGTCATGGTCATGAAATCGTTGCGAAATCCGAGCAGGCCGCGCGTCGGCACCTTGTAGTGCAAATAGACGATGCTGTTCTCGCTGTGGCGCATGTCCTGCAACTGTGCCCGCCGCATGCCCAACATCTCCACGACCGCACCCAGCCACGGTTCCGGCACTTCGATGAAAGCTTCCTCGATCGGCTCCAACCGTTCGCCGGTTTCTGCATCGGTACGGAAGATCACCTCAGGCTTGCTCACCTCGAACTCATAGCCCTCACGGCGCATCGTTTCGATCAATATCACCAGGTGTAATTCACCGCGTCCAGACACCAGGAAAATTTCGGCCGAGTCGGTCTCGTTGACGCGCAGGCTGACGTTGTGCTCCAATTCCTTGAACAGGCGCTCGCGCAGCTTGCGGCTGGTGCTCCAGGTGCCCTCACGCCCGGTGAAGGGGCTGGTGTTCACGCCAAAGGTCATGCGCACCGTCGGCTCTTCGATGCGGATGGGCGGCAGCGGGTGCGGGTCATTGGCATCGGCAATCGTCTCGGACACGGTGACATCAGGCAGCCCGGTGATCGCGACAATGTCGCCGGCCTCCACCTCTTCCTGCTCGACACGCTGCAGGCCCTGGTGCGTAAAAACCTGCGCCAGACGCCCGAAGGTCGTCTGGCCGCTGGGCGTAATCACCGCCATCGGTTGCAGGCGCCGCATTCGTCCGGCAAACAGGCGGCCGATCGCAATGCGGCCCTTGTAGTCGTCGTAGGCCAGCAGCGTCACGAGCATCTGCGCCGGGCCGTCCATGTTGACGGAGGGGCCAGGCAGGTACTCCAGGATGCGGTCGAGCAGAGGGGTCAGGTCAGGCGCCAGGTCTTCCGGCGTGTCGCCAGCGCGCCCATTCTGGCCAATGGCGTAGATGACCGGATAAGAAGCCTGCTCGTCGGTGGCGCCCAGATCAATGAAGAGATCGAAGATGGCATTGGTGACCCAATCGGGCCGGCTGTCCTTGCGATCCACCTTGTTGACCACGACGATGGCGCGATGGCCCAATTCCAACGCCTTGCGCAGCACAAAGCGCGTCTGCGGCATCGGCCCTTCGGCCGCATCCACCAGCAGGAGAACGCCATCCACCATGTTGAGCACGCGCTCCACCTCGCCCCCAAAATCGGCATGGCCGGGCGTGTCCACGATGTTGATCTTGACATCCTTGTAATAGACCGCGGTGTTTTTGGCGAGAATCGTGATGCCACGCTCGCGCTCCAGATCGTTCGAGTCGAGCACCCGATCTATCACCGTCTGGTTGTCGCGGAAGACCCGCGTCTGCTTGAGGATGGCATCCACCAGCGTGGTTTTGCCATGATCCACGTGCGCAATGATGGCGATGTTGCGGATGTCGTTTCTTGTTGTCAGATTTAGTTCAGTCATGTTTTTATATTTCCGCTCATTTTCTTCAGATGATTCCCACAAAAAGAGACCCTCACCCGGCGGCAAGGGCCTCTGGCGTCTCTTGATTTCAGGGATAGATCGGCTAGTAGCGAATGACCACCGGCATGCCGATGTAGGCCAGGCTGTACAGTTGGGCAGCCGTTGTGTTGTCCAACATGACGCAGCCAAAGGTGATGGGGGTGCCCACCAATCCGGCCCACACCTGGCCCCCGTTTGGATACCAGGGCTGGCCATGAATTCCATTCTCGCTGGAACCGGCCCAGTAGATACCCAGCCAATAGGGCATCCAGAACTGCCAGCGCGAACCCCACGCGTTGCGAATCTTGCTCTGCACGCGGAACGTGCCGGCCTTGGTGCCCGAACCTTGACGCCCGGTGGAGCAACGCCAGGTGTTGAGCAGCGTGTTGCCAGCGTACAGTTGGCAGCGCTGCGCGGAGATGCTGACCTGGAAGCGCAGATTGCGACTGCCGCCCGGATAGGTGGTCGCGCCACCGCTGCTGCTGGTCGCCCCCGCACTGGGAATACGCAGGCGTTGGCCAACGATGATCAGGTTGGCGCTGCGGATGCCGTTGGCCGCCATGACCGCGGACACCGTTATGCCATAACGGGCGGCTATGGCGCTCAAAGAATCGCCGCGCGCCACCACGTGGACGCGAGCGCCGGTCGTAGTGGCGCTGCCGCCGGCGGCCGGCGCACTGCCGTTGACCCGCAGACGCTGGCCCACGATGATCCGGCTGGCGTTGGTGATGCCGTTCAGCGCCATCAGGTTGGCGACCGTGGTGTTGTAGCGCGCTGCAATGGCGCCCAGGCTATCGCCAGGCTGCACCACGTAAACCCCAGTGGTCGTGCCGGCGCTGGTCCCAGCACTGGCGCCGGGGATGCGCAGCCGCTGACCCACGTAAACCAGGTTGGCGTTGGCAAGGCCATTGGCCGCCATGATCGCTTGCACCGTGGTGCCGTAGCGCTGGGCAATGCTGCCCAGGGTTTCACCCGCCTGCACCACATGGATCGCATTCAGAACGGGTTGCTCGCTGGGGAGAGCGAGGGCGGGCACGGCAGTCGCCAACAGCAGAAGCAGCGTGAGCGCGACCTGTGCGAATCTACGTTTCGTCATGTCTTCCTCCTCTCGGCCTGACCCAATCAACGCCAACTGTCATAAGGCTACATCATATTCATATTCAGACAACGATTTTAGCACCGTCCGGGCAAACCGCCAAAACGGAACGCAAGTAATGTACGAGCGCGCGGCGATAACCGGCCAACTCAACCGGTCGGCTCTACCCGGTCTCCAATCAGCTTCTCTTTGACCGATTGACCTTCGGGCCAGACGCAGCAGTAAGCCAGGCGCAG
The DNA here is from genome assembly GCA_016719785.1 of Candidatus Amarolinea dominans. Classification (NCBI taxonomy): domain Bacteria; kingdom Bacillati; phylum Chloroflexota; class Caldilineae; order Caldilineales; family Candidatus Amarolineaceae; genus Candidatus Amarolinea; species Candidatus Amarolinea dominans. Next base: position 255,653 of record JADJYJ010000007.1, on the reverse strand, counting down.
CGGATATTCCAGGTTGATGGCCCCAGGGCCGCCGCGGTTCTTCTCCAGCGACACGATCAGCCAGTTACGGTACGCCTCGGCCTTGTGCGGGCTGTAGGTCAGATGCGAACGGGAGACGATGTCATACTTGTTGTTCAGCATCAGGATGACGTCCGACTCGTACTGGAGCGCGGAACTGCCGCGCAGATCGAACAGGCGAATGCGATCGCCTTGCAGCGCCTTGCGGTCGGCCGCGGCCACGGCCAGGACCGGGATGTTGAAGGTGTTGGCGATGTCCTTCAGGCCTTCGGCCACCATCGTGGACTTGTCATCTTCGTCTTTCGCGACGCGTGGATGGATCGGAATCTTCTGCAGGTAGTCCACAAAAAAGACGCAATCGCCCTGGAAGCGGGCGGCCAGCGCGCCGGCCATCTGGCGCAAGGCGTCGAGCGTGGTGGTGGTGGTATTGGCCTTGACCATCTCCAGCCGGCTGCCATAGCGGTCCACCTGGGCCAGCATCGGCGCCACCCGCGGGTCGGCGCGCAGGGCTGAGGTGATGGGACGGCCCGAGCGCGCCGCTTCCAAAAAAAGCGTGTTCAGGTGATAGAGCGTGAGCGGTTCTGGCAGCCCGGCCAGGGCGCTTTCCATGCACAGCAGGCGCTTGGAAAGGTCAATGTGGTCGTGTTCGTAGCAGACGTACATGGCGCCGCGCGTGGGTGATGACGCGACGACGTTGCGCGCCATTTGCAGGGTCATGGTCGTCTTACCCACACCGGGCGCGCCGCCGAACAGGACCAGCTCGCCGCGACCAACGCCGCCGCCGATCAGGCGATCGAGCGGTTCATACCCCAGGGGCATCATCGTGTAGCGCCCGGTTGTACCGCGACTGGTTTCCTGGTCGGCCCGACGTAGAACCTCGGCCAGGCTGGCCGGCTGCGTCTGATGGACTTGCCAGTCACTGTTATTTGCGTTTGCTTCGGGCATACCCGATCTCCTCTCGACCTTGTTGACTCCCGTGTGGGCGGTGGTATGCGGATCATGGTCATGGACAGCGCCTATTGTCCCCGCGGATCGGTCTCTTGTCAACCCCTGCTGTAAGGCTATTTTTGCACTACAGCGCCACCAATTGGGGAGCATAAACCCGGCTGTGCTATAATATGCTGCAAGCGGGCACGAATTGCGTTTGTTTCCTTAGGCGGAAAAGTGAAGTCTATTCCCGCTTGCAGTATACAGTCCAGCCAGATTTCATCCACAAAGGACATCGCGATGTCATTTTCTTTCGACCCGGCGGCTGCAACCGCCCTGCCTGCTGCCCCACGGGGACCGCACCCGTTTACCCTGCTCTGGTGGATTTGGGTGCGTCCCCGCATGGCGCTGACGGCCGTGCGCGACGGCCGGCGCTGGCTGCTGCTGATCCCACTGCTGGTCATCCTCAGCCTGCTGGCGCTGCGGGTGGTGGTCGAGGCGCCCTATGTGACTGAACTGCGGCGCCAGGCAAGCATCGAACAGATGCGCCAGACGCTGTCGCCGCAAGAATTCGAGAACCTGCCGCCCGAAGCGCTGCAAGGCCCCACAGCCCAGCCGATCTCCCTCGGGCTGCTGGCCGCGCTGGGGCCGCTGCTGCTGGTCTGGGGGGTTCGCGCAGGTATCCTGCACTTACTCGGACTGGCCTTTGGCGGTCAGAACACGTATGGCAGCCTGTTCAGCACCGCGGCCTGGGCCAGTTTGCCCCTGGCCTTGCGCACGCTGCTGCAGATCATCTTCATCGCCGGCACCCGGTCACCGGTCGTGGGCAGCGGCCTGGCCGGCCTGATGACGCCTGCCGAGCAGATCATCAGCGGGCCGACGGGGTTCGCTGCTGGGCTGCTGAGCACCGTGGATCTGTTTTCGCTCTGGTACGTCATTCTCCTGGGCATGGCGGTGTGGGTCAGCGGGCGTTTGAGTCGCAACAAGGTGCTGATCATCATGAGTATTTACGTCGTGCTTTCCCTGTTGCTGGGCGCTGCGCCCAGTCTGCTGATGGGCGCCTTGTCCCGGGGCTTTTAGCGCGGCAGGCGTTGATTTCGATGGCAACCATGGCAAATTCAGACAACGGTCAGGGCACGCCTTCGACGATGATGATCGAGGTTAGCGGCCTGCAAAAAATCTACGTGATGGGCAAGACCCAGGTGCATGCGTTGCGCGGGGTCAGCCTGCGCGTGCCGCGAGGCGAGTTCTGCTGTCTGATGGGAACCTCTGGCTCCGGCAAATCCACCCTGCTGCACCTGATCGGCGGCTTGGATCGGGCGTCGGCCGGTGAGATCACGGTGTCCGGGCAGAAACTAAGCGAATTGGACGAAAATGACCTGGCGGCCTACCGGCGCACGTGCATCGGCTTTCTCTTCCAGTCGTTCAACCTGGTCTCGACGATGACCGCGGCGCAAAATGTGGAGTTTCCGATGCTGTTTGCCCGTGTGGCGGCGGTCGAGCGCCGGCGGCGGGCGCAGCATCTACTGCAAGCGGTGGGCCTGGCCGCGCGTGTGGGGCACAAACCGACTGAGCTATCCGGCGGCGAGCAACAGCGCGTGGCGCTGGCGCGGGCGCTGGTCAATCAGCCGACCATTCTGCTGGCCGACGAGCCGACCGGTAACCTGGACAGCCACACCGGCCAGGAGATCATGGACATCATGCTGCGCGCCAACCGTGAGGCCGGCATCACCATCCTGATGGTGACGCACGACCCGGCCGTGGCCCGTTATGCGGACCGCGTGGTGCGCCTGAAGGACGGTCATGTCCTGGGTGAAGAAAGCGCCGAGAACCTGGAGAAGGCGGCAGCCGTTATTTGATTCAGGAATGCTTAAAGGAGCATTATGCGTTCGAGCCTGAGACTCGCCTTGTATCTGACCGTGCTGTGTATGCTGATCGGTGTTGGGCTGCCAACCCTGGGTCACGGCATGGTGGCGCATGCGCAAACCAGCACGCCGCCGACTTCTAACGAGCGGCCGCTGATCTTCATCCGCAGCTTCCGCACGGAGCCGGCCGTGGTGCAGGCCGATCAGACCTTCCGCCTGTTCCTGGAACTGCACAACGTGGGGTCGGCGGGCGCGACGAACATCATCATCTCCCTCGCCAGTGAAAACTTCGTGCCCCAGGGATCGTCCAGCGTCAAAACGCTGAACGGGCTGACGGTGGATGAGCACGGCTGGGTCTGGCAGGACCTGCGCGGCAATCCCGATCTCAAGGGTGGCACCTATGCGATGGCGATCAGCATCAGCTATCAGGGCGACGATGGCGTGCCCTATGCCTCCAACGAGACTGTGGGCGTCAATGTGGCTGCGGCGCCCCCCACCCCAACGCCCACCGCGCAGCCCAAACCAGGCATCCCCCAGTTGGTGATCGAACAGGTGTCCACCGATCCCGTCACCATCATCGCGGGGGAGCCGTTCACGCTGACCTTTGCGGTGCGCAACACCGGCACCGGCGCGGCGCGGCGCACCCTGGTCACGGTGAGCAGCGAGAATAAGAATTTTGCGCCGACCGTGGGCAGCAACGTCGTCAGCGTGGGCGACATCGGCTTCAACAAGCGGCAGGCGGTCTCCTTGCACCTGGTGGCCGACACGGATACGACGCCGGGTCTGCACACCCTGCAACTCGGCCTCGATTTCATCAACTGGGGCGATGAAAAGTACAGCTCGCAGCAGGTGATTGCCGTGACCGTGGGCGGCGTCAGTGCTGGCAAGCCTTCGACGCCGCAAGCGCTGCCGATCATCGAGAGCTACGTCAGCGAACCGCTGCGGCCCAGTCCTGGCCAGCCCTTGACGCTGCGCCTGAACATCCGCAACGTGGGCACGAGCGATGCGCGACGGCTGAATATCACCTTCGGCACCGCGTCCACGGGCGGCGCCTCCGCGGTCACCGTGTTTGCCCCGCTGGGCACCGGCAACGTGCGCGTCGTACCGGTACTCGGCGTCAACGAATTGACGACGGTCGAGATGCAGTTCATCGTCAGCGGCTCGGCCAGCGCGGGCACCTACGTCGTGCCGATTGAGTTTAGCTACGATGGGCCGACCGACAAGACGCTGGAGCGCACCGAGCAGATCACCCTGCTGGTCAGTGTGGCGCCCCAATTGCGGGTCAGCTTCTATCGGCCGGTGGGTCAACCGATGCCGGACACCCCCATCGAGCTGCCGATCGAGATCATCAACCAGGGCCGCAACACCGTGGGCATCACCTCGGTGGAACTTGGCCCTGTGGAAGGATTGACGTTCGAGAACGCCTCGGTCTACATCGGTTCGCTCGACTCCGGTCAGTCGGGCACGCTCGACGCGCAGGCCGCGGCCGCGCAGGGCGGCGAGTACAACATCGAAATCATCATCAAGTACATTGATGATTTCAACCAGAACCAGGTTTACACCGCCACCCTGCCGCTCAGCGTTCTCAACATGGGCGAACCGGGCGACGGCAGCGGCGGGAGCGATGGGGGCAAAGGCGCGAACGGCGGCGAACCGCCCGTCACCCGCGTCCAACGCCCCTTCTGGCAACGCCTCTTCCTGGGCCTGTTCGGTCTTGGCAGCGGCTGACAGAAGTACAAATGACATTCATTGATCTGTTTCGCACCGTTCTATCGAATCTGAACCGTATGCGCATGCGCGTGGTGTTGACGGCCATTGGCGTGGTCATCGGCACGGCCGCGGTCCTGGTGTTGATCAGCCTGGGCGCGGGTTTGCAGCGCAGCGCCACGCAGGGCATCGGCGGCATCTCCGACCTGACCCTCATCAACGTCATGGGCGAACAGACGGTGATGATGGAAAAGAGCGCGCCGGATCCGTCAAGCGTCCAGCGCAGCGAGGCGCAGGGTCTGACCCTCAAGGTGTTGGAAAAACTGCGCGCCCTGCCCAACGTCGTGGCGGTGACGCCGCAGGAATATATGCAGGGCCAGGTGGAAGTGCATTTCAATCGGCTGACGGGCGGAGGCGGCATTTTGGGCGTGGATCCGGAAGCCTGGAAGGCGTTCGGCTACAAGCTGACCTCCGGCGAAAACCGGGTGAGCACCGGCCAGGTCGTGGTCGGCGCCCAGGTCGGCGCCACACTCTACGATCCGCGCCAGGCCGGCCGCAAGGAGGACCTCTTCAGCAGCCCCAGGGGCCTGGGCGCGTCAGGTGAGCCGGACGTCACAGACTTGCAGGACGCCAGCCTGACCCTGCGCGCCATTCGTTACGACAACGAGGGCAAGATGGCGACGCGCAATCTGCGCGTGCAGGTGACGGGCGTCCTGGCATCGTTGGGCGAAACCGACTACAACATCTACCTGCCGCTCAAAGAGGTGGATGAGTTGAACCAGTGGTTCAGCGGGCGCCGGGTGGATCGCACGCGTGAGGGCTATCAGCAAGCGATCGTCAAGGTGGCCAATTCCCGCGACGTGGCGGCCGTGCAGAAGGAGATTCAGCAGATGGGCTTGAACGCCTACTCCGCGCAGGACACCGTCAACAGCATCAACTCCTTCTTCCTGGTGCTGCAAGCCATCCTGGGCGGCATTGGCGCCATCGCGCTCCTCGTCGCCGCGTTCGGCATCGCCAACACCCTGAGCATGGCGATCTACGAGCGCACGCGTGAAATTGGCTTGATGAAAGCCATCGGCGCGCGCAACCGCGATGTCATGAGCATCTTCCTGGGCGAAGCCGCCGCCATCGGCTTCCTGGGCGGCGTGGTCGGCGCCGGGCTGGGCTGGGCGGTCAGCGGCGTCATCAACCTGATTGCGCAGTCGGCCCTGGGGCAGCAGGGCAACCCCATCTTCGGCGGTCCCGGCGCCGACAGCAGCATCGTCTACACCCCTATCTGGCTGATTCCGTTCGCTGTCATCTTCGCCACCCTGGTCGGCCTGCTCTCAGGCGTCTTTCCAGCCCTGCGCGCCGCCACCCTCGATCCGTTAAAGGCCTTGAAGTACGAATGAACCAGGCCACCCTCTCCCGCGCAACGGCCGTCTCGCGGCTGATGCGCTGGCTCGGCGCCGCAGCCCAGCCCCCCGCACCTGCACCGCAACAGGTGGACGCGACTGGCGCAGAGCGACCGTTTTCCCTGGCCGACTGGACCGTGATTCTGCAGGAGGCGGTTCGGCACGGCGTCCATCTCCTCCTGGCCGAACATGGGCAGACGATCGCCGCGCCTGATTATGTCATGCGCTGGCTGGCGGCTGAGACTGCGGCCAACGCCCGGCGCAATGACCTGCTGGCCGCGGAATTGAGCGCCATCCTGGTCGGCGCGGCGGCGGCCCAGGTCGAGCTGATCCCTTTCAAGGGCGCGCACTTCCTCCTCGAACGGCGCAGCTATCCCCGGCCCGAGATCAGGCCGCTGGCTGATCTCGATCTGCTGGCGCGGCCGGGTCAAATTTCCGCGCTGCGGAAGGTCATGCAGGCCCTGGGCTACAGCGAAGAATCACGCGTCACCTGGAAGCACCTGAGCTTCATCAAGCCTGACAACCGGCAGCTCGCGTCCTTCAGCGCCGGCGATCCAAATAACCCGCGGCGGGTGGAGGTTCACAGCGCGCTGGCCGAAGATTTTCTGGGCCTGCGCCTCGATCTGACGACCGCGGCCTGGGGACACAGTCAACCCATGGAGATAGAGATGAAGATGGACGCGGCATCGGTGCGCCTGCTGCCGCCCTGGCTGCTCTTCCTGCACCTGGCGGCCCATGCGTCGCAGGATGTGTGGGAGCGCAAGGCGCGCCTGCTACAACAGGCCGATCTGCAGCGGGTCTGGCAACAGCTAACGCACCCGGACATTGCCATCATCGGCGGCGCCTGCGCGGCGCCGGCCGCCTGGTTCGATGCACAGGGCTTGAGCGCGCATGACCGAACCGCGGCCAGCCTGGTGGGCGTAGCGCGCCTGGAACCGCGCTTGCTGCTGCCCAGCCTCACCCTGCTGGAAACCGCCTTCCCCGGCGCGCTGCCGCCCGGTCTGACAGCCGCATTGGCCGCGCCCCTGCCGCCCGCGCTGCGGGCCTGGCTGCAACATCTCAGCCTGGCCGAGGTTTCCCTGAGCAATCCTGCGCCGCGGCGCCTGGCCGACAACCTGCGTTGGACGCACGGGCCGGCAGAGCGCGTGGGCGCGCTGCGCCGCCTGCTGCTACCCGACCGCTTCGGCCTGTTGGGCAACCGCTTCCCGCGCCTGGTCAGCTCACCGCTTTATCCGCTGGCCTACCCCCTGCACCTGGTCTTCCTGGGCGGCTGGTTACAGCGCCGCCTGCGCCGCCACGGCCAGCGCGCCGACGGCTCCCTCCATCAACGCATGCTCGATGACCTGGCCCACAGCCTGGCCGCAGAAGCCAACCGGTAGGGGCATGGCCTTGCGCCTGCCCGCTCAGCCAGGCAGTGAGAATGGTCTCGATAGCGCCCGGAGTGCCCCCCTGCCCCCCAATCCTGGGGGAGCCGAATGCTTTTCCCCCCAGGATTGGGGGGCAGGGGGGTCGCCTGAGCAAACTTTTCATTCGTCTAGTCTTTGACAAAAGATATTTCCTTTAGTATCATAACGGTAGTGTTCTGGTTCGTCAAGGTCTTATCCGCACAGGAATCGCAGATGGCAGGATCGTTATCAACACCCACAACCAGTTTATTGCTTACCATTCGCGGCTTACTGCCGGCGCTCAATGAGCAGGAGCAAAAGGTGGGTCAGTACGTGCTGGATCACGCCGATGAAGTGATCCACCTGGTGATGAGCGACCTGGCCGAGAGGTGCGCAGTCAGCGATACGACGGTCTTTCGGTTCTGCCGGCGGGTCAGGACCGACGGATACCAGGATTTCAAGATCCGCTTGGCGCTGGAGTCAGAGCCAGATCATACCACCACCTATGCTTCGATCACGGACGGGGATAGCGTCGCCCAAGCTGCGCGAAAGGTCATCGCGGCTGACGTCAAGGCATTGGAAGACACCCTCAAGGTGCTGGATTTGGCCGCCCTGGAGCGTGCCGCGGATGCGCTCCTGGCGGCACGCCGGGTGGACATCTACGGATCCGGCGGCGGAGCCATCGCCGCGCTGGAATTGCAATACAAGCTCATGCGCGTGGGTGTGCGCGCCGTCCCCCATACGGACGGCGAGATGCAGGTGATCTCGGCGACGCTATTGACACCGGCCGACCTGGCTATCGGCATCTCACATTCTGGGGAGTCGCACGATGTCCTGCGCGCGCTTGGGGTAGCCCGACAGGCCGGCGCCACGACGATTGCCATCACCAACCACCCGGCCTCGCCCCTTGCGAAATCAGCTGACATCTGCCTGCACACGGCGGCTCAGGAGGCCCTCGCCCACGGCTATCCGCTCGGCGCGCGCGTGGCCCAGGTCGCGTTGATTGATGTGCTTTACGCCGCACTGGCGCTCCAGTGCCCGTCCGAAGTTGAACGCAGCCAGGTGCGCATCGCCGATGCTTTGTTGATACGATTGAGCTAGTCGAAAATCCAGTCGTGTCGTGTCGTGTCGTGTCGTGTCGCAATGAAAGGGCTATCACATGACCCCATTTCTGCAACTCGTTTTTTCTTTGATGGTGATTATTACGGCGGCGAAAACCGGGGGCTGGTTGGCCAACCGCCTGCGTCAGCCAGCCGTCCTGGGCGAACTGCTGGTTGGCGTCTTCCTCGGCCCCAGCGTGCTCGACCTTCTCCACTGGCCGTTTCTGGCCAATCCGGTTGATCCGCATTTGTTGACCGAAGCAGTTTACGAACTGGCTGAGTTGGGGGTGGTCTGCCTGATGTTCCTCGCCGGTTTGGAGGTGGACATACGCGAGATGCAACGCGCGGGGCGCGTGGCGACGCTGGCGGGTGTCAGTGGCGTGATCGTGCCGCTGGCGCTAGGCGCACTGGTTATGCTGCCGTTTGGCTACCAGGGTAACGCCGCCCTCTTCGTCGGCATGATCCTAACCGCAACCAGCGTCAGCATCAGTGCGCAAACCCTGCTCGAGTTGGGTATGTTGCGCAGCCGCGAAGGCATTGCGCTCCTCGGTGCGGCCGTCGTAGATGACGTGCTGGTCATTCTGTTGTTATCCATCTTTGTCGCCGTGGCAACCAGCAGCGCGGGGCTGGCCGCGGTGCCGCTCATCCTGCTACGCATGCTCATTTATCTGGGGGTGGCCGTGGCCGTCAGCTTCCTAGTGCTGCCACGGCTGGCCGACTGGGTGGATCGCCAGTCAATCAGTGAGGGGTTGGCCGCGCTGGTCTTGGTCGTAGCCCTGGCGTTTGCCTGGACTGCCGAAGTGAGCGGCGGCCTGGCTGCGATCACCGGCGCGTTCATCGCCGGTGTTGGTTTCGGCCGTAGTCATCTGCACGCCAAGATTACACGCAGCATGCACACCATCACCTACGCATTCCTGGTGCCGATCTTCTTTGTCAGTATTGGCCTCAAAACGGACGCCCACCTGCTGACTGGGCCGAATCTCCTGTTGATTATGGTCCTGGTCGTGGTGGCCGTCATTTCCAAGATCGTCGGGGGTGGGCTCGGTGCACGCCTTGGCGGCTTCACGAACCGAGAAGCGCTGCGTGTCGGCTTGGGGATGATTAGCCGCGGCGAGGTGGGCCTGATTGTAGCGGCCGTTGGTGTGAATGCCGGACTGATCCAACCAGAACTATTTTCCAGCATCACGTTCATTGTACTGATTACCACCCTGATTACGCCGCTCTTTCTGCGGCGGGCCTTTGCCGAAAAAGAGGTAAGTTATGCCTAACATGGTCGTAGCTGTCTTGCCGAGCCTGGAAAAGAGCCAGGATGTGCTAAGTGCCTGGGAAGCCTTTGGGGTCACCGGCGTCACGATCCTGGAGAGTATTGGACTTCGCAAACTGCGGCAGTTGCGCGCCCAGCGCGATGATATCCCCTTATTCCCCTCGTTGCGACATCTCCTCGAGGAGGAAGAGTATCACCAACGCACGATTTTTGTGGTCGTGGATGACGCCTTTGACCTGGAGGGACTGATCCGCGTCACTGAAAAAGCGGTGGGCGGCAATTTCAACGCACCTGACTCCGGGTTGCTCTTTGTCACGCCGGTGACGCACGTGCTCGGACTGCGGCCGCATTGGACGCGAGAGCGCAGATAGAAGTCGTCGTGCGCCGCGCCGACCTGCCCTGCGTGCTCCAGGCCGTGGACTCCGTGGATGGCAAGGCGTTTGTCACGGTCGAAGAAACCCGCCGCGTCTATCGAGATTGGCGGCTAGGAAAATAGCTAGATGGCGTCCGTTCATCACACACAGACTGGAAGCATCCTTCTTCCGGTGTCCAACCCCAGCCGCGCGGCCAGCCTGGCAGCCACGGCAGCCCGCATCGCCTTGGCTCGATCTGCCCCGGTGATCGTTCTGACCATTGCCTTGCCGACCGATCCTTCGCTTGCGCGACTCGAGGCTGAGACAAGCGCGGATATGCAGCCGGCTTTGGAGACGGCGCTGGTTGTCCTCCGCGCAGCCGGCGTGAGCGCGCGTTCGATGGTGCGCGTTGCCGACGACGTCGGCGTAGCCATTCGTCAGACGATCCGCGAGCTGGGCAGCCAGCTCATTGTGCTCGGATGGCGCGGCGAAGCCCAACCCGACGGCAACTATCTCAACACGGCCCTCGCCGCTGTGCTGGAAGACCCTATCTGCGATGTTGTCATTGTCGGCGGATATGCCCCGCAGCAATTGCAGCGAATCCTCGTGTCGGTTGGCGGCGGACCTCATTCCGCCTTTGCCTTTCGGCTGGCTTCGGAGTTGGCTGGCACTTCTACCGGAGGCTCTGCGCAGCATGTGCAGGTAACTGCCCTGCATGTCGTGCCACAGGAGCACCATCCCCGCAGCACATTCATCTCCTCGGCTCGTCATCTTGAGCAAATTATCGATGACCGCCTGCATGATTCAGGTCTGGTTCGCAAAACCGTGGTGGCGAGTGACATCGCACAGGCAATCCTGGATGAGCTTGCGACCGGATACGATACGGTCTTGATGGGCACCTCACGCGAAGCCTTGATTGATCGGCTGCTGTTTGGGGACCTACCACAACGAGTTGCCGAGGAGAGTCGCGCGACAGTAATCGTGGTTCGACGACGCACCGGGTTTGTGACGCGGGTCTTCCGGCGCGCCTGGCATGGTATCATCGCCGCCATGCCCGCGCTGACCCCCAGTGAGCGAGACGAGGTCCGCACCGTCATCAGGGAAGGTGCGAGTTCTCGCGCCGACTTCTTTGTCATGATCGCGCTGGCTGCCATCCTGGCAGGTTTCGGCTTGCTCTTGAACAGCCCCGCGGTCATCATCGGCGCCATGCTGGTCGCACCGCTGATGACCGCCATCGTGGGGATGGGGTTGGGAATTATTGAAGGTGACACCGGTCTTCTGAGGATGGCAGCCTGGGCTTCAGCCCGTGGCATGCTGCTGGCCATCTTGATTGGCGCCCTGTTGGGTATGCTTGTGCCGGATGCGGCCACGACGCCTGAAATCATGGCGCGTACGCAACCGAATGTGCTGGATCTGGGCGTCGCCCTGGCCTCTGGCGCGGCCGGCGCCTACGCGTTGTGCCGCAAATCAGTCTCTGCTGCCCTCGCGGGCATTGCGATTGCCGCCGCGCTTGTGCCGCCACTGACCACAGTTGGCATCGGCTTGGCACTCGGTCGTCAAGACATCGCCGGCGGCGCGCTGCTCCTGTTCTTGACGAACTTGATCGCGATTGCTGCGGCCAGCGGGCTGTTTTTTCTTTTATTTGGGTTCGCGCCGCCTGCCAGGTACAAAACACAGCGCGCCCTGTTGCGCCGAGGACTCTTGGGCGCGCTAGCGCTCCTGGCGGCTGTCACCGTGATCCTCGGCATCCTCACGACCCAGACCCTACGTGTCGTGCGCCTCGATCGAGCCATTGACGTAGCGATTCGGGCCGAAGTCGAAATTCTGCCTGATACTGAACTCGTCGAAGTACGGCGTAGCCAGACCGATGATGGCGTCCTACACCTGGCTGTCACCTTGCGGTCGGTCCGCCAATTCCCACATGAAACAGCGTTGACATTTCAACGAGACATCGCCACGCGCCTGCAACAGCCGGTCGCACTCTTGCTCAACGTGATTCCCGCGACCCGGCTCGATCCATTAGTGCCGCCGACATTAACGTCAACGCCAACGCCGACTCGAACGCCAACCCCTGGGCCGACGGCTACGACCACCTTCACGCCAACGCCGTCCCCCACGCTCACGCCAACGGCGACGGCATCCGCTTCACCCACCGCCACGGCTACCGCGACCGCACTCTCTACCCTGACGCCGACTGCCACACCGACGACGCCTCCGACACCGGCGCCAGCCGTGGTGGTCAACACAAGCGGCCGCGGCGCCTGGCTGCGAACAACGCCTGGCGGATCAATTGCCGGCACGGTGATGGAGGGCACGGCAGTTTTTCTGTTGGGAGAGCAGATTGAAGTCAACGGGCGCCTGTGGGCACGCGTCTTGATCCCCCGGGGACTTACCGGTTGGATTGCGCTGGATTATGTGAAGCTCGTTAGTGCTACGCGTTAACCCCGCGCACTGCTCATTGCGCCCCCAGCTTATGCCATGGTTGGCATGGCTGCCGTACTGGCTGCCGCCGTACACGCACCCCTGACCGCCATTATTCTGCTGTTCGAGATGACTCAAGACTACCGCATCATTCTGCCGGTGATGTTTGCCGTGGTGGTCGGTCTGTTCGTGGCGCAACGATTGCGTCGTGACCCTGTCTATACCCTGGGACTTGCGCGCAAGGGGCTGCGCCTACAACGCGGTCGCGACGTGGAGGTGCTGGAAGGCATCACGGTCGGCGAGGTCATGGAGACGAACGTCGTCACGCTGCGCGAAACGTACCTGCTCGCTACGGCCGCCGATCTCTTTGCACGGACGCGCCACCACGGACTGCCGGTCGTTAATGAGGCGGGCGATCTAGTCGGTATCCTCACGGTACAGTATCTGGAACAGGCACGAAACGAAAATGATGATTCAATCTGCACGGTGGGCGATGTATGCACGCGCGAGATGCTGGTGGCGCATTCCGAGGAAAGCATTGCACGCGGGAACCATCCCGCATCGGCTTCCGTCTCGATGGCGCACTCGAAAGGAGGTGCTGCCATGAGACACCGTCTAGCCAGGCATTTCTGGCTTACTACCTGTCTGTTCATCGTGCTCGCCCAACTCGTGACCGGCTGTGAACCGGCGCCGGTGGGGGCGCAACCACAACCACCCCCCGCACCCGCCATCCCCGCCCCGGCGGAAGACCTGGCCCAGCTCGCGGCCGGGCAGAATACGTTCGCAACCGACCTGTACCAGCAACTGCGTGACACCCCGGGCAATCTCTTCTTTTCCCCGTACAGCCTGGCCACGGCGCTGACGATGACCTATGCCGGTGCCCGCGGTAACACTGAAACCCAGATGGCGCAGGTTCTGCACATCACCTTGCCGGCTGCCAGGCAGCATGCGGCGGCGGCAACCCTCAACTGGACGCTCTACCCCGCGGAGAAAAGCAGCGCCCGGCTCAACACCGCCAATGCCCTGTGGTCCCAACTGGACCTGCCGCTGCAAGCAGACTTTGTGGCCCTGATGAATCAGCACTACGGCGCCGGCGTCAAGCCGACCGATTTCAAGCAGGCGCCAGAAGCGGCCCGTGTAGCCGTCAACGATTGGGCGAGTTTCCAAACCGCCGGCAAGATCACGGACCTGGTTCCGCCCGGCATGATCACCGCGGACACCCGATTGGTGCTGGCGAATGCCATCTACTTCAAGGCCGATTGGCTCCTGCCGTTTGACAAGGCGCTCACGCGGGACGAGCCGTTCTTCCGCCTGGACGGCAGCGAGCGCCGCGTCCCCATGATGTTTATGCAAAAGCCCGCCGATCTCGCCTACGGCGCCGGCGACGGCTACCAGGCGGTCACCCTGGAATACACGGATACGCTCATTGCCATGACGGTCATCGTGCCGGACCGCGGGCGCCTGGAGACGGTTGAAGCAAACCTCAGCGCGGACTGGCTGCGTACGAGTATGAGTTCCATGACCTCACGCAAGGTCGCGCTGGGCCTGCCCAAATTCCGCTTTGGCTCGACCTTCTCCGTGGCGGATGCGCTCGGCGAGCTGGGCATGTCCGATGCCATCACGCCCTATCAGGCCGATTTTTCCGGCATTGATGGCACCCGCGATCTCTTCATCGGCGCGGTGCTGCACAAGGCTGTGGTGGAGGTGGACGAGAAGGGCACCGTGGCGGCTGCCGCCTCGGCTGTGGTGGTGAGGACACTCTCGATTCAAGTAGAGGAGGAACCGCTCCCCCTCACCGTTGACCGTCCCTTCCTGGTGGTAATCCACGACCGGCAGACAGGCGCGATCCTCTTCCTGGGCCGCGTGGTGGACCCGGCTTGAAATTGCAGCAACGTTCCCGGCACGGGTCAGAAGATCGTTCTTCAGAAACGGTCTGTGCGGCCTGTGCCGGGGACAGGGCAAGGCCGCGACGATCTCGGCTTCGCTCTTGTGGCCGTGCGGATCGCGATAGGTTGCCAGTTTGTGCGGATTGCGCTCGTCTGCGATAATATCCTGAATGATCGCAAACCCGGTCACGCCGGTGATGTCGCTGAGCACGTTGGTCAGCTTGAGGTTCATCAAGTGTTCGCTTGTTTATGGGTCTAATGGCGTGGCTATTGGCACTGGGAGCACGCTATGAGCGTCCTTTTTCCCGACACCCACCCCAAAATGGAAGCCCTGCAAATCCAGCTATGGCGGCAGGCCAGCCCCACCCGCAAAATGAACATGCTGGCGCAGCTCAACAAATCGGCGCAAATGCTGGCGTCTATGGGACTGCGCGCCCAATATCCCCAGGCCAGTGAGGCCGAAATCCGCCGCCGGCTGGCCGGTTTATTATTGGGAGAAGAGACCGCCCGCAAAGTGTATGGAGAAATCAGCCATGCAAAATGAACCGATTGAAGTCACGCTCAATTTTACAATCGCAACTGGCCCGCGCCCAACAACAGACCTTCGCCTTTGAGACGGAAATCAGCGCCAAATTTGCCAGCCCCGAAGATACGGTCCTTGCCAAGCTCGAATGGTATCGCATCGGCGGCGAAGTATCAGAGCGCCAATGGCGCGATATTCTCGGTGTGCTGATAACCCGCGCCGGCGCACTCGATCTGGATTATTTGCGGAAATGGGCGGGCGAACTCAGGGTCAATGATTTGCTGGAACGCGCCTTAGGAATGAGAATTAAATAAGTGTCCGCTTTGGTGCTGTCTGTATGCTCAGAATTCGCTCGGAACTGGACAGTTAAAAAATTCTCATTCCTTACAACAAATGAAGTACAACGCACGCAGATTATCCTCAGAGTAATTCATCGGATCATGATCCAGGTGCGCCACGGTCAGCAACTACTGTGTCACCTGGCAATCCGACTTGTTCGGCGAAGGCGCCGTAGTGCGCTCTTATATTGCGTCGCCGCCCAACCCTGCGTGCAGGCGACGGAGGCTAATAAGTCGCAAAATCAAAGTTCAGGCGACAGCCGCCCCCACGCCTGACACACGCCGTTAGCGGCCTGCACGACCTATCGATCCACTGCATGACGCGATCAGGAACTCCATGGCAATCACGAAGGACAAAACCAACGATACCGGCGCCAACCTCGGCTTCGAAGCGAAGCTCTGGGCCGCCGCGGACGCGCTGCGCAACAACATGGATGCGGCCGAGTACAAGCACGTCGTCCTGGGCCTCATCTTCCTCAAGTACATCTCCGACGCGTTCGAGGCGAAGCATACGGAACTGGATGCGCAGCGCGCCGAGGGTGCGGATCCCGAAGACCGCGACGAGTACCGCGCCGCCAGCATCTTCTGGGTTCCCAGGGAGGCGCGCTGGCAGCACCTGAAGGCCAGCGCGCCGCAGCCCACCATCGGCACGCTGGTTGATGACGCGATGGCCGCGATCGAACGCGACAATCCGTCGCTCAAGGGTGTGCTGCCGAAGGATTTCGGCCGCGCCGGCCTCGACAAGCAGCGGCTGGGCCAGATCATCAACCTGGTGAGCGACATCGCCTTCAACTCCCCTCTCCCCGCGGGAGAGGGGCCAGGGGTGAGGGCCGACCGCGCCAAGGACACGCTCGGCCGCGTGTACGAGTACTTCCTGGCACGCTTCGCCAGCGCCGAGGGCAAGAGCGGCGGGCAGTTCTACACGCCCTCCAGCGTGGTGCGCGTGCTGGTCGAGATGCTGGCGCCCTACAAAGGCCGCGTCTACGACCCTTGCTGCGGCTCCGGCGGCATGTTCGTCAGCAGCGAGAAGTTCATCGAAGCGCACAGCGGCAGGATCGGCGACATCTCCATCTACGGCCAGGAGTCCAACTACACCACCTGGCGCCTGGCCAAGATGAACCTCGCCATCCGCGGCATTGATGCACAGATCGCGCACGGCGATACCTTCCACCGTGACGCGCACCCCGATCTCAAGGCCGACTATGTGCTGGCCAATCCGCCCTTCAACGACAGCGACTGGCGCGGCGAGCTCCTCAAAGACGACAAGCGCTGGGTCTACGGCGCACCGCCCGCGGGCAACGCCAACTACGCCTGGGTGCAGCACTTCATCCACCACCTCGCGCCCACGGGGCTTGCCGGCTTCGTGCTCGCCAACGGCTCGATGTCGTCCAACCAGTCGGGCGAGGGTGAGATCCGCAAGGCCATCATCGAGGC
This sequence comes from Candidatus Amarolinea dominans, assembly GCA_016719785.1. Lineage (NCBI taxonomy): Bacteria > Bacillati > Chloroflexota > Caldilineae > Caldilineales > Candidatus Amarolineaceae > Candidatus Amarolinea > Candidatus Amarolinea dominans. The sequence goes on along the minus strand of JADJYJ010000007.1, from coordinate 239,038 downwards.
CGACCTGGTGGACTGCATGGTGGCGCTGCCGGGCCAGCTCTTCTACTCGACGCAGATCCCGGTCTGCCTCTGGTTTTTGCGCCGAGACAAGCGCCACCTCCCCTCTCCCGGCGGGAGAGGGGTCGGGGGTGAGGTGCGCGACCGGCGCGGCGAGACGCTCTTCATCGACGCGCGCAAGCTGGGCACGCTGGTGGACCGCACGCACCGCGAGCTGAGCGACGCCGACCTCGCCAGGATCGCCGGCGCGTACCACGCCTGGCGCGGGGATAAAGGCGCGGGCGCGTACACCGATGTGCCCGGTTTCTGCATGGCCGCGCAGCTCGACGACATCCGCAAGCACGGGCACGTCCTCACGCCGGGACGGTATGTCGGCGCGGAGGCGGCCGAGGACGACGGCGAGCTATTCGAGGAGAAGATGGCGCGGCTCGCTGCGACGCTGCACGAGCAGCAGACCGAGGCTGCGAAGCTCGATGCTGCCATCGCCGCCAATCTCAAGGAGTTGGGCTATGGTCTATCGAAATAACGATGTACCGGCATCCGGCGCTCTTGGAGGTCTTGAAGGCATGAGAGACCATTTTACTCGCAGAGATATGCCGGCGAAATCGGTATTTCATCGGCATATCGCCCGAATATGCCGACGTCATCGGCATATCGTTGCCTTACAGAGCAGTCCTATGCGCGTCATCGTTGACTTGGAGGAGCTTGGGTATGGCGGGTGATTGGAAGCGATACCAAGTAGCCACGGTCAGCAACTACTGTGTCACCTGGCAATCCGACTTGTTCGGCGAAGGCGCCGTAGTGCGCTCTTATGGACGTAAGGGCGGCGCGAACCGTATCCTCAGCTTGTCCTTCGACCGGCGGCTCTGCGGACCGCCGCAGGCGATTTGACAAATCTATAGACGCCCTCAATAATACAGGCAGATGAATGCACATCAGCGGGCGCCCCGACGCCCGCCACAGGATCCCAGTACCCATATGGCTGCCACCCTGGACACCGCACCACGCGGCCCCGCCGCACACCTGCCAACCCGGCGCAGAACGTCGCTGAATATCACCGCGGCGCTCGACGCCAAGCTCGCCCAGATGGCCGGCCGCACCCGCCTGACCAAGACCGCCATCCTGGAAGCCGCGCTCGATTCCTACTACGCCGTCGTCATGAAGTCGCCTGACATGACGCTCGGCTACGTACAGGTCGCACGTCCCGGCGACGGTGGTATTTGGTTCACCGTGGGTCTCACCCGCAACCAACTGTCACTCAGTGGCCCGCTGCGCATACGCTGCGCAGCCAGGGAGTAGACTCATGAAGACCCAAGCCCCGCCGGCGCAACGAAGTCGAGGCGTTGCAAAGTTCGAGTGGTTGAATTATGTGTTAGGCCAACAATGCGATGCCCGCTATGAAGAAGGAGTTACAGAATGTCAAGACGCCATTCCTGGCCCATGATACGATACTGGTTCACAGCTTGTCTCCTGAGTTTTGCGGTAACGATAGGGCCATCTTCTCTGACCGCTCAAGGAGGACACACGCCAGAGTCCGTGCCGCCGGCGCGCTATGGTCACTCGTTGGTTAACGTGAATGGGAGGGTGTTGCTCTTTGGCGGTAGAAATAGCACCTATGTCTACAACGATCTGTGGGAATTCGATCCTAGTACAAACACGTTCAGGCAGATTGTCCCAAGCAGCGTCTCCCCGCCCCCGCGCTACAGCCACGGAGCAGCTGAATTCAACGGCAGGATGTATGTGCTTGGCGGACATAATGTTGGGTCCGCCTCGCAGGATTTATGGTATTTCGCGTCTGGGACGAACACTTGGACGCAAGGCAGCAGCCATCCCACGTGGCCCGCTTTCAACCATACGAATCTGTCGCACCTTGGCGATTTCCTCTACCGTACTTCTTTTGCCGGTTTGACTAGCCGGTATGATCCCGGTACCGATACTTGGACATCTGGATACGCGGAACCGGCACCTCCGGGTGGCTGGGTCGGCACGGCGCCGGTCAATGGCAAGTTATGCAGTTTCAAAGTTGAGTGGTCCAATACGCAACCTCCGCCTGTCAAGGTCATCTGCTATGAGGAGTGGACTGGCCCATACCCGCCAGGATATGATATGTCGCTTTCCGGTGAGCTACAGCCTTATACCCTTGAGCCCGCCATGGCTTGGTGGGGCAACACAGTCTGGCTCCTCGGGGGACATACGTCCACAGGGTCAAACAAACAGGTCTGGCAATACACCTTCACTGACGCTACCACGGTCGCCGTGACCCGGTTGCCGGACATGCCGACGCCGCGGACGCGGGCCGCCGCGGCACCTCTGTCACCCAGACCAGCAACGACCGCTGCTTCTGCGACGATCCAGGCCAATTTGCCGATTGTAGTCTTTGGTGGACAAACCATCCCTTGGGGTGGGGCAATGGCAGACACAATGATCTACACTGTGACAGTGTCTGCTAACTTCGTCTATCTTCCGTTGACCATGCGATGAGGAGCGTGATTAACCACTACGTTTCGTCGTCGTGGGTGGCGTTCGCGTTGGGCGGGGCTGGTCAGGGGCGGGGCCTAACACTGCGTCAAGCTGACGGCTGCGCCGGTCGAGTTCGCGCGATTGTGGGTTGGGTGGGCGCAGCCGCAGCTTACACCATCCGTTAGGCGCACCCGTGCCCGCGCCTGAAAGCGACCCATGCGCAGCCTGTGAAAGGAACGCGATGCCAATCCATCCTATAACCGTTCGCTCATGGCCTCACGATGGCCTTAACCACCACCCCGACGCCGGCTGGAGAGCCACTCTGTCCGACGATCCCCGGTCAGCAACGGCATGAAGCTCATCCGCAATACCGGCGCCGACCGCGTCATTGACCTGCTACGCCCGCAACTCACCGCAGGACGCCAGTGCGACGTTGTAACGTCGGCCATTTCGCTCTTTGCGTTCTCCGAGTTGCTGCACGAGCTGGCCGCGTTGAAGCGATGCCGCCTTGTCCTGCCACCGGCTGGTACCGACCTCAGCGTATTGGGCTCGGACGCCGACCGCGCCGCGCGCAACCGTCTGCAAACGCGCTGGCTTGCAAGACAGCTCTGGCAATGGATTGGGGACAAGGCTGAGGTAAGGCGAGCACTTGGCGCGGTTCCACAAGGTGCGTTTGTCCTGCGCGATGGCGAGGCACGCCCGCTACAAGTGCTTCTCGGCTCGCTTGCGTTCAGTACCGATGGGCTTGGGCTGACGCCGGGCAATCCCCTGAGCCTGATCCAGGCATCCGAGACGCCCGAAGAAGCCACCTTGCTCAGTCAGTGGTTCGATGCGCAGTGGTCCAGCCTTGTGGCCGACGCTGGTGCGAAGGCCGCCTTGATGGGCAACTTGCAATCACTCGCCGCCCACCGCGACCCATTCCTTGTCTACACGCTCATCCTGCACCACCTCTTCCGCGACCGTGGTGACGATCTCGACGAAGAGCGCATCATCAAGTCGGCGACCGGCATTCGCAATACGGTGGTCTGGAAGAAGCTCTACAGGTTTCAGCGTGACGGCGTGATCGGTGCGATTGACAAGCTGGAGCGCTTCGGCGGCTGCATTATCGCCGACAGCGTTGGCCTCGGTAAGACGTTTGAGGCGCTCGCAATCATCAAGTACCACGAGCTACGAAACGATCGTGTGCTGGTGTTGGTGCCCAAACGCCTGCGCGACAACTGGACGCTCTATAAGGCGAACGATCGCCGCAACTTCCTCGCGCCAGACCGCTTCAACTACGACGTTCTGAATCACACCGACCTCTCGCGAGACGGCGGGTTATCAGGCGACATTGACCTCGCACACGTCAACTGGGGCAACTACGACCTCATCGTGATTGACGAGTCACACAATTTCCGCAACAAAAAAACGCCACGCGTCGGCAGTGAGACGCGCTACGACCGCCTGATGCGCAAGATCATCAAGGAAGGCGTCAAGACGCGCGTGCTGATGCTCTCGGCGACACCGGTCAACAACCGCCTGGCCGATCTGCGCAACCAAATCGCGTTCGTCACCGAGGGCGACGACACGGCTCTGCTCGATCACGGTATCAGCAGCATCGACAGCACCACGCGCCTCGCGCAGAAGCAGTTCAACCGCTGGCTCGATTCCGAGGACGCTGAACGAACGCCTTCCCGGCTAATCGAGATGCTCGGCTTCGATTACTTCACCCTGCTCGACCTGCTCACCATCGCCCGCTCGCGCAAGCACATCGAGAAGTACTACGGCACCGCCGAGACCGGCCGCTTCCCAGACCGGCTCAAGCCGATCAACATCAAGGCCGATGTGGACCGCGCCGGAGAATTCCGCTCGATTCGAGAAATCAACAATGAGATTCGGCGGCTGAATCTCGCCTCCTACGCGCCACTCCGGTATGTGCTGCCGCACAGGCAGGCGGCGTACGACAAGAAGTACAGCACCGAAATTCGCGGCGGCGAGGGCTTCTTCCGCCAGGTCGACCGCGAGGAGAGCTTGATCCATCTGCTGCGCGTCAACGTGCTCAAGCGCATGGAAAGCGCGGTGCCTTCGTTCGCACTCACCGTGCACCGCCAATTGCACGACGTGGAGGCCATGCTAGCCCGCATCGAGAGTCACGCCGAGGAACTGGAGGAGATAGATATCGAGGACGTGGAGCTCGACGATCCCGCCTTCGAGAGTCTGCTCGTCGGGCGCAAGGTGAAGGTGCTGCTGAAGGACGTGGACGTCATCCGCTGGAAGCAGGAGCTGATCGAGGACCGCAACCGCTTGGCAACGCTCCACGCGGCAGCGATCATGGTGGATGCCTCTCGTGACGCCAAGCTCACGGCCCTGCGCGCGATGATCGAACATAAGTGTCGTAACCCGATCAACCCCGGCAACCGCAAGGTGATCGTCTTCACCGCCTTCGCAGACACCGCGCGCTATCTCTACGACCAGCTCGCCCCGTGGGCGAAGAAAAGCCTCGGCATCGACACGGCGCTGGTTACCGGCACGGGTAGCAACCAGACCACGCTGACCGGCCTGCGTAAGGATCTGGCTTCAATTCTGACCACGTTCGCGCCACGGGCAAAGGAGCGGCCCGTGGAACTCGCCGGCGAGGGCGAGCTTGACCTGCTCATTGCCACCGACTGCATATCGGAAGGCCAGAACCTCCAGGACTGCGATTGGCTGATCAACTACGACATCCACTGGAATCCAGTGCGCATCATCCAGCGCTTCGGACGCATTGACCGCATCGGCTCACCCAACACTCGCATCCAGCTTGTCAATTTCTGGCCCAACATGGAGCTGGAAGAGTACATCAACCTGGAACAGCGAGTCAGCGGCCGCATGGTGCTGCTCGACATCTCCGCCACCGGTGAGGAGAACCTGATCGAACAGCAGTCCGGCAACCAGATGAACGATCTGGAGTACCGCCGTAAACAACTGCTGAAGCTCCAGGACGCGGTGATAGACCTGGAAGACCTCTCTTCCGGTGTCTCCATCGCCGATCTGACGCTAACCGACTTCCGCATTGATCTGGCGCAATACCTCAAGGCGCATCCGGGCGTACTGGAGAGTCTGCCGCTCGGCACCTGCGCGGTCACCACCACCACCGAGGCGGAGATTGCAGCGGGCATCATTTTCTGCCTGCGCGCCGAGGGCAACGCTGCCAAGCGCAGCGCCGAGGCCGGCTATCCGCTCGGCGCCCGGTATCTTGTGCATGTGGGCGACGACGGCACGGTGCTGCTCCCGTACACGCAGGCCAAACAGATCCTCGACCGGCTCAAGCGCCTCTGCCTGGGGCGCGACCTACCCGATGCCGGCGCCTGCGCCCGCTTCGACAAGGCGACCAGGCAGGGCGAGGAGATGCGCGCTGCGCAGCGCCTGCTCGCCGCCGCCGTGGCCTCGGTGGTAGGCAAGAATGAAGAACGCGCCGTGGTGAGCCTGTTCCGCCCCGGAGGCACTCACGTTATGAAGGGCGAGTTCGCGGGCATCAACGACTTCGAGGTGGTGGCCTGGCTCGCGGTGCTGCCAGAGGCGGCCGGATGAACGGCGACGCGCTCCTCACCGCCCTCGACCTGCCCGCCAGCAGCCGCGTGGATCAGCGCGTGCCCAAGAAACTGATGCTTGAGAATGGCGCGCCCACGGTCGCTGACAAGCGTCTCATCAACGCCGGCATCGAGGAGCTGCTCTGGCTGGCGGCGCTCAAGCCCACGACCATCGGCGTGCCCGAGTACCGCAACGATGTGCGGGAATATCTGGAGATCGCCGTGCTGCGCCTCACCCTGCGGGCTGGGGCCAGGGCGACGCGGTTGGTGGAGTTGGTGCACCGGGCGGTACCCTATCCGTTATTGCTGTTGACGAAGCAGGGCGAACGGCCCGGACTTTCTGCCGCCCACAAACGCTGGTCGCAGGGGGAAGCGGGCAAGACGGTGCTGGAGGGCGTGGTAGTCGCCGTCGAGTGGGACGCGGCGCGCGATGCCGAACGCTGGCCCGCCTTCCGTGACGCGCTGGCGCTGGGCAAGCAGCCACACACAACGCTCTATGCGCTGTATCAGGGCTGGATCGACACCCTGCTTGCGCTGCATGCTGCCCGCGTGACCGGCGCCTTCGCAGTCGCCGGCAACGCCGAATACGCCGCCACCCGGCGCGACGCCCTGCAAGAATGTGCGCGGCTCGCTGCGGAGATCGTCCGCCTGCGTGCCGCCGCGGCGAAGGAAAAGCAGATGGCGCGACGCGTGGAACTGAATCTGGAACTCAAGCGCGTGGAGGCAGCCCAGGCTGCCGCTCGCGCTAACCTGTGAAGATCGAGGACACGATGCAGAAGTTCACCGCCCACGACCCCGAAACCAAGTCCCCGGACCTCGTCGCCGCGAACCTCGCCGCGCTGCGGGCGCTCTTTCCTGAACTCGTCACCGAGGGGCCGGACGGCGTGGTCGTGAATCTCGACGTGCTCAAGCCTCGTGGGTGACCAGACCGTCACCGATGCGGAGGAGAAGTATGGCCTCAACTGGCATGGCAAACGCCGCGCCCGCCAGCCGCCCCTCACCCCCTCCGCCGGCACCCTGCGACCCTGTCCGGAAGACAGCGTCGACTGGGACAAGACCCAGAACCTCATGATCGAGGGCGACAACCTCGAAGTCCTCAAGCTGCTCCAGAAATCCTACGCCGGGAAGGTGAAGCTCATCTACATTGACCCGCCCTACAACACCGGCAAGGACTTCGTCTATCCCGACAACTTCCAGGACAACATCAAAAACTACCTCGAACTCACCGGCCAAGTGGTAGGGGGCCGGAAGATCAGCAGCAACACCGAAGCCTCCGGCCGCTTCCACACCGACTGGCTCAACATGATGTATCCCCGCCTCAAGCTGGCGCGGAATCTACTGCGACAGGATGGGGCGATCTTCGTAAGCATCGACGACACTGAAGTCGATAATTTGCGTAAAGTCTGCGATGAGATTTTTGGGGAAGAAAACTTCGTTGGTATCTTCGTCGTAAACGCATCCCCAAGCGCGATTGACTACGGGCACATTGCGAAGATGCACGATTACGCCTTGTTCTATGCCAAGTCTATTGATGCCACTTTGACTCTGCCGCTGACGGAGGAAGACAAGGAATTCAAATACGAAGACGAAACTGGGCCATTCAACATCTACCCTCTTTACAATGGAAACGTTGCGTTCAATCCTCAGACGCGACCAAATCTCTTCTACCCGTTCTACTTAAACCCTAATAGCAAAATCGGAGATTGCTTTTATGAGATCAGTCTGGAGCCGCACCAGGGCTGGGAGAAAGTGCATCCCGTAGTCTCCAGAAAAGATTCCATTCAGCGCGTTTGGCGGTGGGGAAAAGACCTGTCTCGCCAGCATCTCAATAAAGAGATCGTCGGCTACATTACAGAGGAAGGCGAATACAGGGTTGTTCAGAAATCCCGGCACACCGGAAAAGTGATTCGTTCCCTTCAGCTCGACAAAGATATTTCGACAAGGAGAGGAACGGGCGAAGTAGAGGAGCTGTTTGGCTCGAAGGTCTTCCCATTCCCGAAACCAGTGGAGCTAATCAGGAGATTCGTTGCTGTCGGCACTGAGCCCGACGGGGTAATCCTCGACTTCTTTGCTGGTGCAGGAGGGACTGCACACGCAGTGATGAAACAGAACTCGCAAGATGGTGGAAAAAGACAATTCATCCTCGTGCAACTGCCTGAACCGACCGAGCAGGAAGACTACCCGACGATTGCCGACATCACCAAAGAGCGCCTGCGCCGGGCCGGGAAGAAGATACGTGAAGAGAACCCGATGTTCGCGGGCGACACCGGCTTCCGCGTCTTCAAGCTCGCCAGCAGCAACATCCTGGCGTGGGAGCCGGACCGCGACAAGCTCGCCGAAACCCTCGAAGCCTCCATTGAGCACCTCAAGACCGACCGCACGGAGCAGGACATCCTCTTCGAACTGCTCCTCAAGCTCGGCCTCGACCTCTGCGTACCCATCGAACGAAAGAAGGTGGCCGGGGGCGCGAAGCAGGCGCATACAATCCACGCCATCGGCGGCGGCTCGCTGCTCGTCTGCCTCTCGCCCGCCATCCCGCAGGCCGACGTAGAGCCGCTGGCCCTCGGCCTCGTGGCGTGGTACAAGGAACTCAAGCCCGCCGGAGAAACCACCGTCGTTTTTCGCGACAGTGCCTTCGCCGACGACGTGGCCAAGACCAACCTCGCCGCCATCCTGCAGCAGCACGGCCTCGAAACCGTGAGGAGCTTATGACAGCGATGACTACATCCATACCTACCATTTTCGTATATGCCTATGGCTCGAACATGCTCACGCAGCGTATCAAAAAGCGATGCCCTTCAGCAGAGCCGATTGGCATAGCCACACTGGAGGGGCATGAGCTTCGGTGGCACAAGCGGAGCAGGGATGAATCCGGGAAGTGTAATGTCGTCGAGTCCGCTGCGGCAGGAGCGGTGGTCTTCGGGGTTCTCTTTCAGATCGCAGTGGCCGAGAAGCCTGCCCTCGACAGAGCTGAAGGCGTAGGAAGCGGGTACGAAGAGAAGTCCGCGACTGTCACATGCAACGGTGAGTCGCACAACGCGTCCATCTACTTCGCGACAGACATCGAAGACTCTCTACAGCCATACACCTGGTACAAGGCGTTGGTCGTGGCCGGAGCCAAAGAGCACTGCTTGCCAGCCGCATATGTTGCCCAATTGGAAGCCGTAGAAGCAGTCAAGGACCCGAACGCCGGGCGGCACGCAAGCAACATGGTGATCGCCAACGACGCACCGGACATGGCGCAATGAAACTCCACTTCGAACCCAACCTCGACTACCAGATCCAGGCCATCGAAGCAGTCTGCGATCTTTTTCATGGGCAGGAAACCTGCCGCACGGAATTCACCGTCACGCGGGACGCCGCTAGTGGGCAAATATCGTTGCTTGAAAATGACCTCGGCATCGGCAACCGGCTGACTTTGCTCGACGACGAGCTGCTGGCGAACCTGCACGCCATCCAACTGCGCCACGGCCTGGCGCCCTCGGCCTCGCTCGCGTCCGGTGATTTCACCGTGGAGATGGAGACCGGCACCGGCAAGACCTACGTCTACCTGCGCACCGTCTTCGAGCTGAACAAACGCTACGGCTTCACCAAGTTCGTCATCGTGGTGCCCTCGGTGGCGATCAAGGAAGGCGTCTACCACACCATCGAGACCGCAGCAGAGCACCTCAAGGGACTCTACGCGGGCGCACCCTTCGACTTCTTCATCTACGACTCGGCGAAGCTCGGCCAGGTACGCAACTTTGCCACCAGCCCGCAGATCCAGATCATGGTGATGACCGTGGGCGCCATCAATAAGTTCGGCGACGAACAGCAGGCGCAGTCGGAGGAGAAGGACGAGGCCGCGCGCCGCGAGAAATCGAAGAACGTGATGTATCGGCCCAGCGAGAAGACGGGCGGGGAGAAGCCCATCGACCTGATCCGGGCGACGCGCCCCATCCTGATCGTGGACGAGCCGCAGAGTGTGGAAGGCGGGCTTGACGGCAAGGGCAAGAAGGCCATGGAACGGATGAATCCGCTGTGCAACCTGCGCTACTCCGCGACGCCGAGAGATGCGCACCACATGGTCTTCAAGCTCGACGCGATAGACGCCTACGAACGCAAGCTGGTGAAGCAGATCGAAGTGGCGGCGGCCACTGTGGAGGGCGGGCACAACAAGCCGTATCTGCGCTTGCTCTCCGTGAGCAACCGACGCGGCGTCATCACGGCCATGGTGGAACTCGATATGCAGACGAAGGCCGGGGTGGCCCGCAGAGAACTCGCCGTCCAGGATGGCGACAATCTGGAAATGACCACCGGGCGGGCGGTGTATCACGATTGCCGGGTGGGCGAAATCCGCGTGGCCAAGAACGATGAATTCCTGGAACTGCGCTACCCCGGCGGCGAGCAATACCTGCGCCCCGGCCAGGCCTACGGCGACGTGGACGCGTTGGCGGTGCAGCGCCAGATGATCCAGCGCACCATCAAGGAGCATCTGGACAAGGAGAAGCGCCTCCGTCCACAGGGCATCAAGGTGCTCAGCCTGTTCTTCATTGATGCCGTGGAGAAATACCGGCAGTACGACGCAGGCGGCAATCCGGTGAAGGGGGACTACGCCCGCATCTTCGAGGAGGAATACCGCCGCCTCGCCAAGCATCCCGATTACCAGACCCTCTTCCAGGAAGTGGACCTGACCACCGCCGCCGAGGATGTGCACAACGGCTATTTCTCCATCGACAGGAAGAAGGTCGGTGGCAAGACAGTGGAAATGTTCAAAGACTCCAAGGGCGAAGGCACGACGCAAGCCGACGACGACACTTACAGCCTCATCATGCGCGACAAGGAGAAGCTGCTGAGCTTCGACACGCCGCTCAAGTTCATCTTTTCCCACTCGGCGCTACGCGAAGGGTGGGACAACCCGAACGTCTTCCAGATCTGCGCCCTGCGCGAGATGGCAAGCGAGCTCGAGAGGAGGCAGACCATCGGGCGCGGCCTGCGGCTGTGCGTGAACCAGCAGGGCGAGCGCGTCCGGGGGTTCGAGGTCAATACGCTGACCGTGATCGCGACCGAGAGCTACGAACAGTTCGCTGAACAGCCCAGAAAGAGATCGAGAACGAAACCGACATTCGGTTTGGCATCGTCAAGGATCACGAATTCGCCGGGGTCACCGCCACCGGCGCCGACGGCCAGCCCGCGCCGCTGGGCTCCCACCAGTCGAAGGTGCTGTGGGAGCATTTGAAAACCGCCGGTCTCCTGAACGCCCAAGGCAAGGTGCAGGACACGCTGCGCAAGGCGCTCAAGGACGGCACGCTGACCCTGCCAGAGCCGTTTACCGCCCAACTGCCGCAGGTGCAGGAGATTCTCCGCAAGCTGGCTGGCCGCCTCGAGATCAAGAACGCCGACGAACGCAGGCAGGTAAAGACTCGTCAAGCCGTGTTGCAAGGTGCGGACTTCAAGGCGCTGTGGGAGCGCATCAAGCACAAGACCACCTACCGCGTGCAGTTCGACAACGAGGCCCTGCTGGCAACCTGCATCAAGGCGCTTGCGGGCGCGCCGCCCATCGCCAAGACCCGCCTGCAATGGCGCAAGGCCGACCTCGCCATCGGACGTGCCGGCGTGGAAGCGACGGAAACGGCCACCTCCGCCCCCGTGACGCTCGACGAAGGCGACATCGAACTGCCCGATATCCTCACCGACCTCCAGGACAAGACTCAACTCACGCGCCGCAGCATTCACGGCATCCTCGTGGGCAGCGGCAGGCTCGACGACTTCAAGCGCAACCCGCAGCAGTTCATCGAACTCGCCGCCGAGATCATCAACCGCGCCAAGCGCCTCGCTCTTGTGGACGGCATCAAATATCAGCGTATCGGCGCCGAGGAATACTACGCCCAACAACTATTCGAGTCTGAAGAGCTTAGCGGCTACCTCAAGTCCATGATTAACGCCAGCAAATCGGTTCACGAGCAAGTCATCTACCAGTCCGACACCGAGCGCACGTTTGCCGACGACTTAGAGAAAAACGAGGCAATCAAGGTCTATGCCAAGCTCCCGGGCTGGTTCCAGGTCCCGACGCCGCTCGGTCCTTACAATCCCGATTGGGCCGTGCTGGTAGAGAAGGACGGGGCAGAGCGTCTTTACCTCGTGGTTGAGACCAAGAGCAGCCTCTTCACCGCTGACCTGCGCGACAAGGAAAGCGCGAAGATCGAATGCGGCAAGGCACACTTCAAGGCACTCGCGGTTGGCGAGTCGCCTGCGCGGTACGTTGTGGCGAGGTCCGTGGACGACGTCCTCAGCCGCAATAGGATGGGGAGGTGAGTGCTCAGGTGCGTGAACGACCTGGACCAGTGCGGAAGGACGCCTAACCCGCGCATGGAGCCGGCCTTGCCATTCGCGCAGCGCGCTCGGCCCGGCGGCTCAACCCACTGTGTCAATGAAGCCTGGGTTTGAGATTAAATTGCCCACGAAAGTTCGATGATTACGACAATCAAGATTACCTACAACTGCAGAATTGACCGCACCAGCTACTATCGTTCAACTGAGTCAATGAAGACGGAAAACAAAATATGCCATCCATGCCATTCACTTCACCATTGAGTTATCTGGGAGCCTTAGCTTTAATATTCGGCTTTTTTCTGATCATTGCAGGGTTAAAGATTGTCACGGTTGAGAAGGTTTCAGTAAAAGAGGGGCCAACGACGTGGAAATTTGGTGTCGTTTTAGTAGCAGTAGGAATGGCGGCTTTGCTGCCAGATGTTTCAAGGTCACTCTCTCAAACTCCCAACCTAACTCCCACACTCGAAAAGGAACCCACTGCTACTTCCTTCCCTATATCGCCAACTAATACCCTTTTTCCCCAAACGGATATACCAACACCTGTACAGCATCGAATCGTGTACTTCTCCGATAGCACTTTTCATATTGGTGATGAGGAGTTTCGAGATTGGGTACATCTTAATGGAGAGTGCTTTGATATTAGCTTTAGAATAGACTTCTTAATACAAACTCTGACTTTAGAACTGGAGACATTTGGAGCGGAAGTTCCAAATCCGTTATCTCTAAACGGGCGTAGGATTGCCGTACTACCGCCTCAAGAAGCCAAAAGCGCTGGCGCTAGACCTAATGAATGGACTGAGGTTCGATATATTTCAATACCAACCAGTGATATTGTTGAGGGTTTCAACATACTCAAGCTTTGCTCCGAGCTCACACCAGTTCCCGAGTTTTCTGGAGATAAGGATGATTTCCAGTTCCGAAGTATTCGGCTCATTGCTAACTAGATTTTCAAAAATACATGCTCTACGTTTTGAACATAACAAAATCTTTGCCAGGCGCCGCAGCCACTCCGGTCGTAACGCCCGTCGCCCTGCTGGGGGACGCAGCGATATAGAAACACCTCGGATTTCGAGTGGTTGAATTGCGGTTGTGCTGCTGGTTTTCAACAATATCATCGCAATGACATTTGGGGGATTGAAATGCCAAGTACTAGAACCCAATCATGGGAATTCGCCAAAGTGGAGTATGAAAATGCGCTCGAACAATACCGTCACTATACTAGCCTACGTAGACAAGATATGGCGTTCGTAACGACGGTCCAAGTCGCCGTATTGACTATCATTGGAGCAAATTTGCGCAACCTGGATTTGGCTAATCTGTTACTCTCAATTATTGCCTTTTTCGTTCTGCTACTTGGCATTAACAATGAGCGACGCCTTACAGCCTACATGGCCGGATACATGAAGCGGGCTACCCAAATCGAAACAGACTACGAGATGTCCTTATTGGTCAAAGGCAGGCAAGAAGTTTTAAATCGGAAGTTGCTGCTTTCTAACATAGTTGTATTTCAGCTTTATTATTTCATTTTCTCTGTTGTGTGGGTAGTTGTGTGGGTATTGAATGTTATTTGAGCTTCTATGTGTTGGCAACACTTTTGCCGTCAAGTAAAACGCAGCCCAACACCGCGTGCAGGCGACGGCGCTCCGCTCCGCTGCTCGCCGCGCCTGACGCCGGCTTTTAGCCCAAACGCCAATCAAAAAGCCCTGGGGGAACCTGCCCCCGCGGCTTTTTTATAGCAATTCCATTTGCCCACTCGCAATCCGCTTCCGCCTTCGCGTCCTCGCCGCATTGGCCGCGTGATGCCTCGCGTCATGCCGCAGATGACAACGCTGGCACAACGCTCGCAGATTACCCTCAGAGCAATTCATCGGATCGTGATCCAGGTGCGCCACGGTCAGCTCTTGCCCTCGTTCTACAACCTCGGCGGCGGCTGCTTCTTCCACCACGGGCTTAACCGACTGCGCAAAGGCAAAGGTTCTGTGGTATACTTGGGCTCGCAAGTCAGAAGACGAGGACGAGGACAAGCATTCGATGCGCCAGGAACTCGATATTTACATTCGTGCCCGCTATCCGCTGTTGTACGTGGTGACAGCCGAAGAGGAGCGCGCGCTGGCCGAAATCCAGAAGCTGGCCGACGAATCCAAGACGCGCAAGCAGGTCATCGCCTGGTCGTGTACGGAGGGCTTCGTCAACCAGGCCAGCGGTCGCAAGGACCCAGCCAAACGTGATCCACTCGTGGCGCTCAACAGCATCATGGAAGACAACACCCCGACGCTGGTCATTTTGCGCGACTTTCACCCCTTCTTCGAGAATCATGAGATCGTGCGTAAGCTGCGCGACCTGGCCCAGGCCCTGCAAAAGGGCCATCGCACCGTGATTCTGCTCTCACCGGTGCTGCGCATCCCGCCGGAGCTGGAAAAAGAGATCACGGTCATTGACTTCAGCCTGCCCAATGAAACCGAGTTGGCTGACCTGTATGAGCGCGCGGTGCAGACGCTGGAGGCTGACGGCAAGGCGCGTATCCAGCTCGACCGGCGCGAGCGCGAGCGCCTGGCCAAAGCGGCCCTGGGGCTGACCTTGTCCGAAGCCGAAAAGGCGCTGGCCAAAGCCGTCATCATGGCCGGCGGCCGCCTGGATGGTCACGCCGCGGAGGCGGTGACGGCCGAGAAGAAGCAGATCATCCGCAAGTCGGGCTTGCTGGAGTTTTACGACACCTCGGAGACGCTGACCGATGTGGGCGGACTCGATGTGCTCAAAGAATGGCTGCGTAAGCGGGTGCGCGCCTTTTCGGCCGAGGCGCGCGCGTTTGGCCTGCCGGAGCCGCGTGGCATCCTGCTGGTGGGCGTGCAAGGCTCTGGCAAGTCGCTGATGGCTAAGGCTGTAGCCAACGCCTGGCGCCTGCCGCTGCTGCGCCTGGATGTGGGACGCCTCTTTGCCAGCCTGGTCGGTTCGTCCGAAGAAAACCTGCGCACCGCCATCCGCGTGGCCGAATCCATTGCGCCGTGCCTGCTCTGGGTGGACGAGATCGAGAAGGGCTTTTCGGGCGTCGGCAGTTCCAACGTGAGCGATGCCGGCACCGCGGCGCGTGTCTTTGGCAGCTTTGTCACCTGGCTGCAAGAAAAAAAGGCGCCGGTTTTTGTCGTTGCCACCGCCAACCTGGTGGATCAACTGCCGCCCGAATTGGTGCGCAAGGGGCGCTTCGATGAGATTTTCTTCGTAGATTTGCCCATGACTTCAGAGCGTGAGGACATCTTCCGCATCCATCTGCGCAAACGCAACCGCGATCCGCAGCAGTTCGATATCTCAACCCTGGCGATGTCGAGCGAAGGCCTGAGCGGCGCGGAGATCGAGCAGGCTGTGGTGGCGGGCCTGTACGAGGCCTTCGACCAGGGCCGGCCGCTGGCGACAGACGACATGGTCAGCGTGCTGGCCGAGACGATCCCGCTGTCACAAATGATGGAAGAGACGGTCAACGCACTGCGCACCTGGGCCAAGCACCGGGCGCGGCCGGCGTCATCCCAAACCCGGCTGTTTTAGACGAGCGATGAACAGATTTTATGCTTGAACGATTCGAATGGCTGGAGATTCCGGCTGAAGTGCAGGCCCCCAAGAAGCGCCGCTCCGCGGCCGATGACGTGGTTTTGGGTAAGCGCTGCCCCGCGTGCGGCTGGCTCGATGAAGAGACCGCACTGGAATGTTTCCGCTGCGGGCATCGCTACAACCGCCAGACGCAGTTGGTCAGCGCCATCGAGGCGCTCGGCGTGCAGTTGCGTCCGCGCGTCATCGAAGGACACAGGGACATGGCGCGCTTCCTGCGCCAGCAGGAGCCGGCCGGTCTCGATCTGTTTCACTTACGCCTGCGCGCCGAGATGCTGCACCTGTCGCGTGGCTTCGACGAGTTGATCTGCCTGGAAGATATCGCGGTGGATCACTACGATCATCAGTTGGACACAGCCCGCCGCGCCCTGCGCGACATGCGCGGCCGCGCCCTGCTGGCCGATGAGGTCGGCCTGGGCAAGACCATCGAAGCCGGCATCATCATGAAGGAGTTGATCGAGCGCGGGCTGGCGCAGACCATCCTGGTGCTGACGCCGGCGTCGCTCACCGAGCAATGGCGCGAGGAGTTGGAGAGCAAGTTCCGCGAGCCATTCACGGTCCTCGATGCCGCGGCCGACTGGGCCGCGGTGGCAGGCGCCAGCGCGGGGCGTTGGATCGTCTCCCTGGACACGGCCAAGCAGGCCAACCGCGCCGAGCATCTGCTGAAACGTGACTACGACCTGCTGATTGTGGATGAAGCGCACAAGCTGAAGAATCGCAGCACGGTGGCCTGGCGGTTTGTCAACCAGATTCGCAAGCGCTATGTGCTGATGCTGACTGCCACGCCGGTGCAGAACGACCTGACCGAGCTGTACAGCCTGGTGACGATTCTGTCGCCGGGGCACCTGGGCACGGTGCGCGGTTTCCGGCGCCAGTATTTCGATCAAAGCGATGGGCGCCAGCCCCGCAACGCGCCGGCGCTGCGACGCCTGCTCAACGATGTCATGATCCGCAATCAGCGCAGCAAAGTGACCGTGCATCTGCCCGCCCGCCGCGCGGCCGTCTATCATCTGAACCTCTCCGAGCCTGAACTCAATCTGTACCGGCAGGTCACGCAGTACATTCGCGATGAATTCGAGCAGGTAGGCAATAGCAAACACCTGCGCCTGGTGCTGCTCACGTTGCAGCGCGAGCTGTGCAGCAGCCCGCAGGCGGTGGCCGGCACCCTGCAAAAGCTGGTAGCCGACACCCAATATCCGGAGGCGACGCGCCGGCGCCTGGCCGCGTTCCTGGCCCTGGCGCAGTCCATTGGCGAGAGTCGCAAGCTGAGCGCCGTGCGCGAGATCCTGGGGCGCTTTCCGGGCAAGTTCCTGATCTTTACCGAGTATCGGCACACGCTGGAGCAGATCGTCAGTCAGTTGCGCGCCTGGGACATTGCCACCGTGGCATTTCATGGCGGCATGAACGTTTTTCAGAAAGAGGACGCGGTGCGCGCCTTCGCGAAAGACGCGCGCGTGCTGGTCAGCACCGAATCGGGAGCCGAGGGGCGCAATCTGCAATTTTGCCATCAACTCATCAACTATGACCTGCCCTGGAACCCAATGCGCGTCGAGCAGCGTATCGGTCGCCTGCACCGCCTGGGTCAACGGCACGAGGTCAGTATTTTCAACCTGTCCAGCAACGAAACGGTCGAATCGCACATCCTCGACCTGCTGGCCTACAAGATTCGCATGTTCGAGCTGGTCATCGGCGAGCTGGACCTGATCCTGGGCACGCTCGACGCCCGCAAGAGCTTCGAGGACCTGGTGCGCGAGGCCTGGCAAGGCAGCCGCAGCGAGAATGATCTGACCACACGCATGGGCGCGATTGGCAGCGCGATTGATCGCGCCCGCCGCGAGTTCGACCACATTCGACAATCGAACGATCTCCTCAACACCTGGTTGGAGAACTGAGGATGCAGACGACGCCGCGCAACCTGCCCGGCCGCGACCCTGCGCGGCCCCTGGAATTTCCGCTGGATCGCTCAAGCTGATGGCACGCAAGAAGGCAACCACCCAAACCCCGGCCGATTCACCTCTGCGCCAACTCGCGCTGGAGTTTTTCCGCCTGTTTGGCGCCACCGTACAGACCAATGGCAGCACCGCCTTGACGGTGGAGTTGACGCCGGACCTGGCGGCTCATTTCGATAAGCCAACCCTTAGCCTGGTTTTTTCGACCGCAGAGCTGTCGCCCTATCATGACCTGGTAGCCTATGGCAGCCGTGTGTTCGACCGCATGATGACCTACATCGCCAATCACGGTTCGATGGCGCGCGAAACGCTGCCAACCCATTTCCCTGAGCTGGCAGTGAGCCGCCTGCCCGGCGAACTGACCCTTTCGGCTTGCGACCTGACCCACAGCGCGGGCAAGAACGGCTGGCGCTACCTGTTTCAGTTCAATTTTCACATCAGTTACCGGGCGGATGACAAGCGCGAGGAGGTCTTCTCGGTAGCGATGGACGAGGATGGCAACCCGGCGCCCAACATGGACGACCTATTGGCGCAAGCGACGCGGGCCGGCGCTGAGGTGACCGCGCCCAAGATGGAAGGGCTGATCGAGTTGGCGCAGCAGGCACAGAAGTTGGCGCTCTTTCATGCCGATCAGCAGTGCGGTGAGGTCGAGCAGGACATTTTGCCGCGCTTACATGCCATCCTCTCACGCCTGGTCAACTACTATGAACAGCAGGCGCTGGAGATCCAGGAGCGCGGCGATGATCCCGACTATGCCGCCAATCAGCGCCAGGCGTTACGGTCCGATTTGCAACGCAAAATTGCGGAAGAGCTTGAGAATCATCGGCTGCGCGTGGCGGTGACGCTGTTCAGCCTGGCGCAGGTGGCGCAGCCCACGTGGGAACAGAGCCTGAGCTTGCGCAGCCGGGCGGGCGACACCACACTGAAGCTGCCGCTGACGCGTAACCTCTACACCGGCAAGTTGACCCTGCCTGTCTGTCATGCCTGCGATACAGAGACGGCCGTGGTAGGCGTTTGCGCGCACGAGCATGTCAGTTGCCCCGCCTGCCTGACCCATTGCCACGCCTGCGCCAGAGACATCTGCCTGGAATGCGGCGTGCAGGGCTGTACCGTTTGCAAGGAATTGCTCTGCCAGGACTGCGCCGTCACCTGCCCGGCCTGCGGTCAGTGGGCGTGTCAGGAACACACAGCGCGCTGTCCCATTTGCCAGGAGACCACCTGCTTTGCCTGCCAGGACACCTGCGCGCAGTGCGGGGTGCAGCAGTGCAAGACTCACCTGGTAGCCGATTATCTCGCGCCGGGAACGCTGCTCTGCGCCAATTGCGCGCTCACCTGCCCTCACTGTCAGCGCCCCAGCGCGCAGACGGCCCTCTGCGACTTCTGCGGTCAGGTTTTCTGCCGGGGTTGCACCGATTCTTGCTATGCCTGCGGCAAGGTCTTCTGCCGACCCCATCTGCTGGCGGATCCGGTCAACGGGGGCGCGGTGTGCAAACGCTGCGTGGCGCCCTGCCCGCACTGCGGCATGAAAACCGCCTCGCTGACGACCTGCGCGGTGTGCGGCGTCACACAGTGTACTTCATGTCTGCAAGGTTGCGCAGAATGTGGTACAATGGTCTGTGCAGATCACCGGGAACGGTGCAGCCTGTGTGGGCGGTTGCACTGTCAGCGTCACAGCGACCGCTGCCACATGGATGGAAAGACCGTATGCGTTGCCCACAGCTTTGCCTGTCCGGTCTGCGGCGCCACGGTGTGTCATGCCCACCAGAAGTTCTGTGTCGTGTGCAACATGGCTTATTGCCCCGATTGTATCAACCTGGACAACAACGTTTGTGCCACATGTCAACAGTTGGAGGATGCGGACCCGATCAACCTGGCGCAGGAACCGGTGGCTCACGATCCAGATGTGGCAGCCCTGGCAACGGCCTACACCTGGCGTTCAGCCAGCAATCGCGCCCACACCGTCTATTTCGGCACGCGGCTGATGGGACAAATGACGCTCGTCGTGAGACACGACGGCAAGGTGGTGCATACATCTCATGTCAAGGGGCTGGAATCGCTGATCAGGTGGGGACGTCGTCTTCTTGGATGAACTGAATGGAACACGATCAATTTTTCAAGACGCTTCTGCGGGCGTTCCTGGCCGAATTCCTGGATCTTTTCTTCCCGGATATCAAGACACGGCTGCACTTGGATACCGTCAAATGGTGGGACAAGGAGCAATGGCTCAACCTCGATCTGGGCGAATCTCAAGAAGCGGACTTGATGGCCGAGGTTGAGGCGTTGGGAGACGAGCCAGAACTGCTGTACATTCACATCGAAATCGAACGGCAGCATCGCCAGGCGTTTCGCCAGCGCATGTGGCGTTACTACGCCTGGATACGGTTACATCTTCAACGCCGCGTCATTCCCATCGCGATCTACCTCACCAGCGGAAGCGGCGGCCTTGTGAGAGAAATCTACGAAGAGGGTGTGTTTGGCCGCAAGTACCTGGAATTTACTTTCGACTGCGTGGGGCTGCCGGATTTGCAGGGCGAAGTGTACATCAACCGTACCAATCCCCTGGCATATGCGTTGGCAGCCCTGATGCAACCACCGCAAGGCATAAACCGTATTGCCTGGAAATTATCCTGCCTGCGGGGGATTCTACAACACGAACCGAGTCAGACGCGACGGAGCGTCCTGGCGATGTGTGTCAACAAGTATCTGCCGTTAGCAGAAGTTGAGCAACGGAGGTTAGAGATGATGCTAAGTACGGATCCACGGATCGAGAAGGAGTTAGAGGACATCGTTGCAGCGTGGAAGCAAGAGGAACGCGAGCGTATGATCCGCGAGGCGAAGGCAGAAGGACGCGCAGCAGGACGCGTAGAAGGCCTTGAAAAAGGACGCGCGGCGGGAATTACTGAGGGCGAGAAACGGGGCCTGCTCTATCTGGTGTCCATGCGCTTTGGCGATCAGCCGATTCCAGACGAATTGCATGATACCATCATGAACATTGCCAGTGAAGAGGAACTGCTGAAGTGGTACCGATTTGCCTATGAAGCCGAGAGCTTGACCGATCTGTTGCCAGGTAAACGTGGAAATGGGCACGGCGCCTAGCCTCGACTCCGCATCGTTGACCGCGCGGGCGGCGCAGGCACGCACGCACCTTGACAATTGCCAGTTGTGCCCGCACCGCTGTGGTGAAACCCGCGTCACAGGCCGCGGGGTCTGCCGGGTTGATACCCGCACGTTCATTGCCAGTGAGATGCTGCACATGGGCGAGGAAGAGGCCATCCGGCCGGCCCATGCAGTGTTCTTCTCCGGCTGTACGGCGACCTGCACCTTTTGCACGGCGGCGCGCTTTGCCTTTCGACCGCAGTACGGCGTGGAAGCGACGCCGGGTCAACTGGCGGCCGCCGTGCGGCGACGCGTGGCGCAGGGGGCGCGCACGCTCGAATTCGTGGGCGGCGACCCGCTGCCGCATCTGCCGTTTGTGTTGGAAACGCTGGCGCTGCTCGGCCATGATGCCAATAACGCGCCGCCGGTGGTCTGGAACTCGAATTTCTACCAGACGCCAGAGGCGCTGGCGCTGCTCGATGGCGTTGTGGCGCTCTATCTGCCCGACTTGAAGTTTGGCAATGACCGCTGCGGCCTGGAACTGGGCGGTATGCCTGACTATTGGGCCGTGGTGACAGGCGCCATTGCCTGGGTCGCGGCCCGCAGCCCGGTGATGGTTCGGCATCTGCTGATGCCCGGGCATTTCGACTGTTGCACCGAACCGGTGTTGCGCTGGCTTGCCACCGCTGTCCCCCAGGTCACGGTGAGCCTGCTCACCCAATACTTCCCGCCGGCGCAGGCGCGTGGCAGCCTGGCGGCGTTCCTCAGCACGGCTGAGATTGAGCAGGCCCAAAACCTGGCCCAGGCGCTGCAGCTCAGGCTGACTGTCTGAGGCCAAGTGAGTCCACGAAGCGAATGAAAGTAGGATTGCGAACGGAGGTTTATCATGTCCAAGTTCGTCAAGATACGTACGGAGTTGCGCGATCTCACGATGATCAAGCGCGCATTGGATGACCTGAAACTGAACTACCAGGAAAACGCCAATTATCGTCACGAATGGTCAGGCGCCAGTCACACGGCCGAACTGGTTGTCACGGCCGGCATGTTCACCAGCTTCGGTCTGCGCCGCAATGATGAAGGCGTGTACGAAATCCTGGGCGACAACATGGGCCTCTCCAGCCAGCAGGAGACTTTGCAGCAGTTGAATCAGCGCTACGCCTATCACAAGGTTCTGAATGAAGTGGGCAAGGCAGGATTCAGCCTGGTAGAAGAAGCCACCGATCGCAACAAGGCGATTCGCCTGGTTGTGCGGCGCTGGGCCTGACAGGTCAACAGCCGGCTTCTGCCTTCGACTGTAGACAAGGGAGCGACTTATGCCTAAGAAACAGGAAATTGCCATCACGATCCTGCCGGATGGACGGATTGAATACACCATCCAGGGGATCAAAGGCGCGCAGTGCGAGAGCATTTCCCAATTGCTGGAAATCCTGGGTCGGGTAGATCAGGAGAAGAAAACTGGTGAGTACTACGAATCTGACCGCGCCCCCGGCATTGTCATTCAGCACTGAGACCGAGATCTACCTGACGGCTGATGGTCAGATCATTGTGGCGGACTTGCCGGTGGAGCTGGCCGATCTCATGGTCGAACTGGGGCAGGTACAGCCCTGCGAGATTGGCCCTGCCGTGGCAACGGCGCCGGTGCGGCTCTTGGGCCAGGCGCTGGCTCCAACTCAGCCCTGACCCATCCGTGAATGGCGAGTGTCCCGCCAACCGGCTTCAACCGGCTTCGACCGGTTTCGACCGGTTTCTAATTAAGGTGGCGGAACAAGAAATCGTGGGAGGAAAGTCGCAGACATGGCGAAGGACAACGAAAAGACGAACGAACTGGTGGTGGGTGTGGATCTGGGAGGCACCAAGATTCTGGCGGCGGTCATCACGGCCGACGGCAAGATCTTGGGTCAGGCCAAACGCAAGACGAAACCGGAAGCGGGCACGGAGAGTGTCATTGATCGCATCGTGAAAACGGTGGACGATGCGCTGGGCAGCGCCAAGCTCACGCGCAGCGATGTGCGCGCGGTGGGCATCGGCGCCCCAGGGCCGATTGACCCCGACACGGGCACAGTGCTGATGGCCCCCAACCTGAACGGGTGGGAAAATGTCGCGCTGGCCAAGATGCTGAGGGATCAACTCGACCTGCCGATCTTCCTGGACAACGATGTCAACGTGGGCACCCTGGGCGAGTACGTCTATGGCGCTGGCCGCGGGGCCAGTGATGTCATCGGTGTTTTTGTCGGCACGGGCGTCGGTGGTGGGTTGATTATCGGTGGACAGCTCCGCAGCGGGGCACGTCATGCCGCCGGTGAAATCGGACACATGATCGTGTTGGCCGATGGGCCATTTTGCGGCTGTGGCAATCGCGGCTGCATCGAAGCCCTGGCCAGTCGGACCGCCATTGTGCAGAGTTTGCGCATGGCCGTGCTATCAGGACGCAAGACGGTGCTGGCCGATGCCCTGGCCGGAGGCGGCATTGAGCGGCTCAGCAGCGGCGCGCTGGCGCAGGCGTGGAAGGCCAACGATACATTGACTGTCGAGGTGCTGAGTCGAGTGCAGCACTACCTGGGGCTGCACATTGCCAGCCTGGTCAACTTCATGGATCCTGAGCTCATCGTATTGGGCGGCGGCGTCATCGAGGCGCTGGGCGAAGACTTTCTACCGCCGATTCGTCGTGTGGCTTACCAGCATTTTACACAGCGCCGAGATGCCAACCGGGTCAAAATCGTCATGTCGCAACTTGGCGACAATGCCGGTATTTTGGGCGCGGCGGTAACCGCCCGCTTTCATTTGAATAGCTGACCTGAATAGCTGACCTGAATAGCTGATCTGAATAGCTGATCTGAATAGCTGATTTGAGTCGTCAGGATGAATAGCTCAGGACGCGACACGGGCAGTGGCGTCGCGGAGGTTTGTGTGCGTCGTCATTCGATCTTGTTTGTTTTCAGCTTGCTGGCCCTGGCCGCGCTGGCCTGCGGGCCGCTGCGGTTGCCCAGCTTGCCGCGCCTGGCTACCCCGACGCCTGCGCCCACGGTGACGCCCGTGATCATGGTGGTGACGGCCACCCCGGACCCGCTGGCCGTGGCGGCCGGGGCGGACCTGGCCGAAGAGCGCGTGATTCGTGTGTATGAGCAGGCCAGCCCGGCCGTTGTCAACATCACGAGCCGGGTCGTCGTGCGCTCGTTCTTTTTTGGCGCCTATCCAGAAGAGGGCAGTGGCTCTGGGTTCGTGTGGGACGCCCAGGGACACATTGTGACCAACTATCATGTGGTAGAAAATGCCGATTCGTTGGCGGTCAATTTTGGCGACGACAACGCCGTCAGGGCCACGGTGGTGGGCGCCGATCCGCACAATGATCTGGCGGTCATTCTGGTGGATACGCTGCCGGCCGGCGTGGAACCATTGGTTGTGGGCGACTCCAGCACGCTGCGGGTGGGCCAAACAGCCATTGCAATCGGCAATCCCTTTGGCCAGTTCGAACGAACCTTGACCACCGGTGTGGTTAGCGCCCTGAATCGCACCATTGAAACCGATAGCCAGGTCCTGCGGGGCGCCATCCAGACCGACGCCTCCATCAACCGCGGCAATTCGGGCGGGCCATTGCTCGATAGCTTGGGGCGCTTGATTGGCGTCAACTCGGCGATTTTTAGTCCGAGTGGCACCAGCGCCGGGGTCGGTTTCGCCATTCCGGTCAATACGGTCAAAAAAGTGGTGCCGGTGTTGATCGAACGCGGTCGTTTTCCACATCCGTGGCTGGGTGCGATCGGCTACGATATCACCCCACGCCTGGCCCAACAGCTGAGTCTGCCGGTGGAACAGGGCCTGTTGGTGGCACAGTTGTACGAAGGTAGCCCGGCCCTGCAGGCTGGGGTGCAGGGGGCGCGGCGTGAGGTGATTGTAGGCAATCGGCGCATGTTCGCGGGCGGCGATATCATCACGGCGATTGATGAGCAGCCGTTGCGCGCGTGGAAAGACCTGGACGCCTACCTGGAAGCGAAGACTGAGGTGGGACAGGGAATTACCCTGCATCTGCTGCGCGAGGGTCAGGCGCAAACGATCACGATCGAACTGGCAGAAGAACCGCCCCATTTGTCTTGAACCGCCTGCAGGCGCCGCCCGCTGCGTTGGTAAGTCGCGCTACGGCGCCAAGCGGCCCCTGGCGCGACACTGCACGCCGTGGATCGGTACCGGATCGTGCTTGTTACTATTGGTGATTTTGGCAGTCTAAACGAGTGAGAAAGCGCCATCTTTGGCGGAGGGTATTGAATAGACATGGTTCCGAAAGTGTTCCGCAATGGATTAGTCTACTTGCTGTTGTTGACGGCGCTGGCTGCGTTCGTCTTTACATCGTTTTCGCGCACGCGGCCCGACGTGCCCGAAGTTGCGATTGCCGACCTCGCGCGCGAGGTGACGGCCGGCTTTGTGCAGCGCATCGCCATCAAGGGCAATGAACTCCAGATTACTTACAAGCCTGAGTACAAGTCAACCACGGCGATTGTGCGCAAGGAAGACGGCATCAGCCTGGGCGATACGCTGAAAAATCTGGGCGTGCCGGATGACAAACGCCAGGCTATCGTTGTGGAAGTGGTCGCGCCGAGTCGCTGGGAAAACTGGGGCGCCATCCTGGGCACCCTGCTGCCGCTAGTCCTGGTGGGCGCTTTTTTCTTCTTCCTGATGCGCCAGGCGCAGGGCGCCGGCAACCAGGCTTTTGCGTTTGGCAAGAGCCGCGCCCGCATGTTTACCGGCGAGAAGCCAACGGTGACCTTTGCCGATGTGGCCGGTGCGGATGAGGCCAAAGAAGAGCTGCAGGAAGTGGTTGAGTTTCTCAAAGAGCCGCAGAAATTCGCCGCACTGGGCGCGCGTATCCCCAAGGGGGTCCTTCTCATCGGCTCGCCTGGCACCGGCAAGACCCTGATGGCGAAGGCGGTTTCGGGCGAGGCCGGCGTGCCCTTCTTCTCCATTTCCGGTTCTGAGTTCGTTGAAATGTTTGTGGGTGTGGGCGCCAGCCGTGTCCGTGATCTGTTCGAGCAGGCCAAGCGCAGCAGTCCATGCATCGTTTTCATTGATGAAATTGACGCCGTCGGTCGCCATCGCGGCGCCGGCCTGGGCGGCAGCCATGATGAACGCGAGCAGACCCTCAATCAACTGCTGGTAGAGATGGATGGCTTCGATACGGATACGAACGTCATCATCATTGCGGCCACCAACCGGCCCGACATTTTGGACCCCGCCCTGCTGCGTCCCGGTCGTTTCGATCGCCAGGTGGTGATGGATCGGCCGGACATGAAGGGGCGCAAGGCCATCCTGGAAGTTCACGTCAAGGGCAAACCTTTGCTTCCCGACGTCAACCTGGAAACATTGGCCAGGCAAACGCCGGGCCTTGCCGGTGCGGACCTGGAGAACATGGTGAATGAAGGCGCCATCCTGGCTGCGCGTCGTAACAAGCGCGGCATTGGCATGGCCGAGTTCCAAGAGGCGATCGAGCGGGTGATTGCCGGACCCGAGCGCCGCAGCCGCCTCATTTCGGCACACGAAAAGGAAGTAATCGCCTTTCATGAGGCCGGCCATGCGGTGGTGATGCATATGCTGCCCAACTGCGACCCCGTGCATAAGATCAGCGTGGTCTCACGTGGCATGGCCCTGGGCTACACGATGCCCCTGCCCAAGGAAGACCGGGTTCTCTATTCGCGTGACAAGTATCGCGATGACCTGGCCGGTTTACTAGGCGGCCGCGTGGCAGAAGAGATTATCTTTGGCGATGTCACCACAGGAGCCAGCAATGACCTGGAGCGCGTCACCAAACTGGCGCGCCAGATGGTGACGCAGTTTGGGATGAGCGACAGCCTGGGGCCGCTGCAGTTTGGTCAGCGCGAAGAGATGATTTTCCTGGGGCGGGAGATCAGCGAGCAGCGTAACTACAGCGAAAAGGTTGCCCGTGAGATTGATATGGAAGTGCGCCGTTTCATTGATGAAGCCTATGAACGTGCGCGTTCCATTCTGTCAACGTACAAAGAGAGGCTGACCGCGGTGGCGCAGCGTCTCATGGAAGTGGAAACGCTGGACATGTCCGAATTTGCCGCCATGTTGACGCCGGCGCCTGCGACCGCGTGATCACGTGATGGTCGCAAAAAGGCCCTGATCGCCGCGGCGATCAGGGCCTTTTTTGTTACTCCTTTGACTCGGCTAACAGCGCAGAAACCAACGCCGGCAGACCCTGCTGGTGACTGCGCGCTTCACAGGCGCGCAGCGTCTCAGGCGGCAGTCTGTCCGTCAGCTCCGACAGAAGGCCGCTCGCCCTCGTCCTGGTCGCAACGGAGCTGGCGCGGTGGTGTAAAGGAAACGTAACCAATGCCACGACCTGTTCAAGCGCGCCGCGCTGCAGAGCCAGGTTGGCCATGCCAACCAGGATCGAAAGAATGCGAGGCATCGCTTGAATTTCCACCCCAATGCGCAGCGCCGCCTGCAAAGAGGCGCTGGCCCGGCTGTATTCTCCCTGGGCGCAGGCGATCTCACCCAGGCCAGACAAGGCCAGCAGGATGGCGGTCCGCTGCCCAATCTGGCGAGCCACAGAGAGGCACTCGCGATAGAAGGTTGCGGCCATGGCATAGTCCCCGGACGACGACGCCAACAGGCCCAACTGATCGAGGGCGGCCGTCATCTCATATGGATTGCCCAACTCACGGCTAACCAGCAGGCTTTCATTGAGGCGCTGGCGCGCGGTGACAAAATCGCCCTGGTCGGCGCTGAAACGGCCAAGAGCGCCGAGCGCCGAGGCCACGCCCTGCATGTCGCCAGCCTCCTGCCGAATTTTCAGGGAACGTCGCAGCATTTCCTGAGCCTTCGTTTCGTCGCCGTCCAGATGCGCGGCCACGCCTCGGTGATGCAGGGCCGCGGCCAGGCAAGACCGATCACCGAGGATTGGCGCGACGGCCAGACTTTCATCCAGCAGATGGATGGCCGCAGCCAGGTCGCCGCCGGCGCCCACCAACTGGCCGAGGTGAGTCAGAGCAAAGGCCATCTCGCGTTTGTTGTTCGCCTGGCGCACGATCATCAGCCCAGATTCCAGAAGCGTGCGCGCACGGGCATTGTGGGAGAGGCGCCCCAAGAGAATGCCCAAGCGAATTTGCAGCCGGCCCAGCAGAAGCGTGACGTCAGACCGGGCAGCAGCAGGCGTGCCGCTGCTCCAGACCCGAACAGTCTCCTCGAACAGTTCACTGCCGCGCACAAACCAACTCCGCACTTCGAAGAAGCGGAACAGGCTCTCAAGGGCCTGGTCTATCATCCGGTCACGACGCCCGGCAATGGCCCAGCGCCACATGGCGCCCACGTTGTCCAGTTCAGCGTTGATGTCATCCAGTGCCTGCTTCTGCTGCGATCCAAGGAGCAACGGCTCCTGTTTAGCCATGAAGCGTGCCACATAGGACGCGTATCGTTCACGCACCATGTCTTTTTCATCTGCGGCTTCGTTGAACTTCTCCTGAGCGTAGTATCGAACCAACTGATGAAGCCCATAGCGCTCTCGACCACTGCTGTAAAGCAGTGATTTGGCGGCCAGGGCCGTGAGCACAGCAGGCGTAGCGCCGGTCACAGACAACGCGGCCTGTTCGCTAATGGTGCCTTCGAAGACCGCCAAGCGGCGCACGGTGCGTTGTTCTTCGGGGGTGAGTAATTTCCAGGTGTGATCGAACACGGCGCGCAAGCTACGGTGGCGGATGGGGACATCGCGCATGGCGGTGTGCAGAAAATCGAGGCTGCGTTCGATGCGTTCGGCAATTTCGGCGCAGGAGAAATCACGCGCCCAGGCCGCGGCCAGCTCGATACCCAACGGAATCCCATGCACCTGGCGGCAGATGCGCACGATGGGCGCTTTGACCTGGTCGGTCAACGCAAATCCTGCACGAATCTGGGATGCCCGCGCCACAAACAGGCGCACCGCATCGTAATCCTGGGTGGCGCCATTGAGGTGACCGTTCGGAATCTGCATCCCGTCCACATCGAAAATCCATTCGGCCTGCAACTGCAAGCGCTCTTGCGAGGTGACCACAATGCGCAAACCTGGCGCGGCGTGCAGCATTTGGATGATGAAACTGCCGGCTTCCACCAGGTGCTCGAAATTGTCGAGGACGAGGAGCATCTGTTTGTCGCGTAGATAGTTCAGGAGTTGCGCTTCAGGCAGTTCGTGGCCGTAAAAAACCAGTTGCAGCACATCGGCCAGGGTCACCACCAGGTGGGCCGGCGATTGGAGAGAGACCAGCGGCGCCACAAACACCCCATCCCGAAAGTGAGAGGCCTGCTGGGTTGCCAGCTCTAGCGCCAGGCGCGTCTTGCCGACGCCGCCTGGGCCAACCAGGGTCAGCAAGCGACAGGCGGGGTCATGGAGGCGCTTGGTCAGCATGGCTAACTCACTCGCCCGGCCGATGAATGGCGTGAGTTGCGCGGGCAAAGCCAGCCCGCGAGGCGCCATCGGCTGTACGGTGGAAACCGGCCATGACGGCTCGGCCACAGACCAGGTGCGTTGGCTGGGAGTTTCTTCGGCGCGTATGCAGTCGTAGAGGGCCACCGTCTCTTTGCTGGGGGAGACGCCCAATTCATCGCTGAGCACGCGGCGGCAGGTTTCGAAGTGAGCCAGGGCGGCGTCGCGTTGTCCACTCAGGGCCAGGGTGTGCATGATATGACGGTGAGTTTCCTCGCGCCAGGCCTCCATGCCTAACTCACGCCAGGCCAGGGCAAGCGAGCGCTCGTACTGACCTTGCCGCTCATAGAACACGGCCAGGGTGCGCAGGGCGCCGAGCATTTGCCGGTGATAGTGGCGCCGCTTCTTTTCTACCCACTCCTCGAACGCGCTGCTGTCATCGAGAAAAAAGCCCTCCAAAAACTCGCCGCGATAGAGATCAATGGCCTGCTGCAAGCGGTCCACGCAGGTGGTGCAGGCTTCGACGTGCAGGTGGTCGTGATGGCGACAGGCTTCGAGGAGTGAATCGAACAGACGCACGTCAAACCAGGCCTGGCTGGAATCGGGAAAGTGAACCGCTTCGCGGGTCAAATGAAGGAAGGGGGTGGGGCTTTGGTTGTCTTGCAGCAAACGGCGCAGGTTCGAGAGCGCCTGCCGCAGATTGTGACGCGCGGCATCCTCAGGTCGCTCAGGCCACAAGAAACCTGCCAGCGCGTCACGTCGCTGCGGGTCTTGCGCTTCCAGGGCCAGATAGGCCAGGAGCGCGCGCATCTTGTCATATTCGAACTGGGCCACAGACTCATGGTTGAGTTTGGCTTGAAATGATCCCAATAGAAAAAGTGCCAGATGAGTCATGGCATTAACAAGGTTTAATCAAGACAAAAGTACTCAAAGTTGTATTTTACCTCATCAGGTCAGATTTTTTGACGTTCTCTTGACGATAGCCTGGTACACTAATAGTATCTGGTAAACAATTCATTTCCACTCAACGCCGTTCTGTTGCCAAACCCATTCTGTGATCTGATTCTTTTTGTAAGAAAAATCCCGTTTAGTGATGCAAGCATGAAGTATACCGTACTGCGCACCTGGCGCATGTAGGTTGTGTGACAGTTGCTTCCGGTGAAGAAATTCACCTGGTTGCGGTTAGCGTTGTTTTGCGCCCCTGGTTCACCGTTGTTTTGTCGAAAGCAGTCATGGAAGTACCTCTGTGACCGGGCATTCGAAGTGATGATTCAAACTAAGGAGACTTACGCATGTCAAAGAAGGTCTTGGTCGTTTTGTCTGAGTGGGGTTACTGGGGCGAGGAATTGGTCGGCCCTTACGATGTGCTGGCCGCACGTGGATATGAGATGGACTTCATGACGGCAAAAGGCAGGAAACCGCCTGCGTTGCCCCCCAGCATGGAGCCAGGATATCTGGATCCGCCGCTGGATAAGGTCGTGACCGACGAGCACTACGCCACCCGGACGCGACAGATTCACGAGGCGGACCTGTTGAACAACCCCATCAACCTGTCCGAGTGGTTCCCGCAGATGCCGTATTTCAATAGCCCCAGCTTCGGGCACGAGCTTGAGGCGTACCACAACAAGCGCGCCGAATGCTGGAAAGACCTGGAGAAGTACGATGCGCTGCTGCTGCCTGGTGGCAGCGGCCCCATGGTGGACATGGTGAACAACGAGCGCCTGCACGACGTGATCCTGGGGTTCCTGGCCCAGGGCAAGCTCATCGCCGTCGAGTGCTACTGCGTGACCTGCCTGGCCTTCGCCCGCGATTGGAATGACCGCAAGAGCATCATCTGGGGCAAGCACGTCACCGGCCATGCCCGCGAATACGACTATAAGGACTCGACTGGCTTTGCCCAGATGTACGACTACGACGGCAAGCCAATGAATACGTCCGCTAATTTCGGTCCGCCGTTCTATCCGCTGGAGTACATCCTGCGGGATGCGGTCGGCCCGGAGGGTCAGTACCACGGCGGCGTCGGCCACACCATCTCCACGATCCTGGACTATCCGTTCCTTACCGGCCGCTCGACGCAGGACTCGCGTCTCGTCGGCGAGCTGATGATCGAGGTGCTGGAAAACGGCCTGCGCCGCTATGGCTGGTAAGCCGTCGCGCGCAATCTAAATCCCGCTTATGAGGCAATGTATGACACAAAAGACAGGTCGCTTCGCCATCATCGAGCAGTTCCTGGCCGACGGGATGCACTTCATGTTTGGCAATCCAGGCACCGTGGAACAAGGCTTCCTCGATGCCCTGGCTGAATATCCCGCGATGAAGTATATCCTGACCCTGCAGGAGAGCGTGGCCGTGACCATGGCCGATGGCTACGCGCGGGCGACGCAAAAACCGACACTGGTCCAGTTGCATAGCACACCGGGGGTTGGTAACGCCATTGGCGCCCTTTACCAGGCCAAGCGCGGACATTCTCCCCTGGTCGTCATCGGGGGGGATGCCGGCATCCGCTATCAGGGTCTCGATGCGCAAATGGCCGGCGACCTGGTGGCGCTGGCCGAGCCGGTCACGAAATGGGCCACGATGGTGGTTGACCCTTCCTCGCTGCTGCGCGTGCTGCGGCGCGCCATCAAGATTGCTGCGACGCCGCCGATGGGGCCGGTATATGTCTGCATTCCCCAGGACATCATTGATGCCCCGCTGGTCGAGGACGTGGTCCCGACCTCCATCCCCTCCACGCGTTCAGCGCCCGATCCGGAGTTGCTCAGGGAGGCCGCGGCGCTGTTGGCGGCGGCAACCAAACCCATGATCTTCGTGGGTGATGGCGTGGCCTATTCCGGCGCGCAGGACGAGCTGACACGCGTGGCTGAACTGCTGGGCGCCGAGGTGTGGGAGGCAGACGCCGGCGAAGTCAACATTGACTACCGCCATCCACTGCACCAGGGCATGACCGGGCACATGTTTGGCTATGCCAGCAAGCCGATCATGGTCAAGGGCGACGCTAATCTGATTGTGGGCACCTATGTGCTGCCAGAGGTCTTTCCTGAACTGGGCAACATCTTCGCCCCTGGCGCGGCGGTTATTCACATTGACCTCAACGCGTATGAGATTGCCAAGAGCCATCCGGTGACGCTGGGCATGGTGGCTGACCCCAAGCGCAGCCTGGCCATCCTGGCAGACATCCTGGCAGCCACGATGACCGCCGAGCAGAGGGCGCAAGCTCAAGCGCGCACCGCCGCGATCGGCGAGATCAAGGCCGCCAGGGAGGCCGCCAACCTGGCCCATGATCGCGAGACACGTGACAAGGCGCCACTGACGATGGCGCGCTTCATGGAAGAGCTGGCGCCGCAGTTGCCGGCCGATACCATCATCTTCGATGAAGCACTGACCAGTTCACCGGCCGTGGTGCGTTATCACCCACCCTCGCGCACCGGTCAA
Organism: Candidatus Amarolinea dominans; assembly: GCA_016719785.1. NCBI lineage: Bacteria > Bacillati > Chloroflexota > Caldilineae > Caldilineales > Candidatus Amarolineaceae > Candidatus Amarolinea > Candidatus Amarolinea dominans. Next base: position 206,243 of record JADJYJ010000007.1, on the reverse strand, counting down.
TACTTCGTGACGCGGGGCGGTTCTCTGGGGGTTGGCATTCCCGGCGCCCTGGGCGCCAAACTGGCCAATCCTGACAAAACGGTCATCGGCTTCACCGGCGACGGCGGCTCGATGTACACGATCCAGGCCCTGTGGTCGGCCGCGCGGCACAACATCAACGCCAAGATTATCATCTGTAACAACGGCTCGTACCGCCTGTTGCAGTTGAACATCGCGGCCTACTGGAAAGAACGCGACATCCCGGCGCATGATTTCCCGCTGAGCTTCGACCTTTCCCATCCGCCGCTCAATTTTGTAGACATCGCGCGCGGCATGGGCGTGGCCGGGGTGCGCGTGGAAAAACCGTGGGAGATCGGCCCGGCCATTACGCAGATGCTGGCGCATCCGGGGCCTTTCCTGATTGACCTGGTGCTCGCAGGCGACACCCACCCGGAGCGCGTGGGCAATACGTGCGGGCAGTAAACCAATATGGAGACAAACAATTCGCTATGAGTACACCATTGCAGTTAGATGAAATTAAGCGCCTTGTGGCCGCGTGGTACCGTGCGCTTGACAACCATGACCCGATCGAAGATGTCTATCCCCTGCTGAGCGAATCGGGCCTGAATATCCAGTTCCCGGATGGCGACATCCATGACTACGCCTCGTTCAAAACATGGTATGACCGGGTCACCAACCTGTTCTTCGATGAGAATCACTACGTCCAGACCGTGGACGCCCAGATCAATGGCGACGAGGCGGTGGTGGATGTGGTGGTCGGTTGGCAGGCCAGTTGGTGGGAGCCGCCGGCAGCGAAGAGCAAACGCGTCTCCATGGATGCGACCCAACGCTGGACTGTGCGCCGGTCAGACAAGAATCGCTACGGTCTGCAAATTGTGGCCTATAACGCCACGGTGAAGCCGTTCGCGTACGCGCCAGGATTTGCACGACTCTAGCCAGGACAACGTCCATCGTGGCGGCCCCGCAATCCGGCGGATTGCGTTACAGGCCGCCACGACGGGCCTTGTCAGGTTCGTTGTTCATGATCTGTATGAACGAGATGTGACGAACTTGTGATGAGCTGTAGATGAGAGGAACCGAATCCATGCATGTATCAATGACCATTAACCAAAAGCCCCATGAGGGAAATGTGGAGCCGCGTATGCTCCTCGTTGATTTTCTGCGCGACGACCTGGGGCTGACCGGGACGAAGATAGGCTGTGATACCGGCCAATGCGGCAGTTGTACCATCATGCTCAACGGCATTTCGGTGAAGAGTTGCACCATGCTGGCGGTGCAGGCCGCAGGCGGCGACATCGGCACCATCGAAGGCGTTGCGCACGCGGGCACGCTGACTACCCTGCAGGAAGGGTTCTGGGAGCGCCACGGCTTGCAGTGTGGCTTCTGCACACCGGGCATGGTCATGTCATTGACCGACCTGCTGCAGCATAACCCGCACCCAACCGAAGCAGAAATCCGCCGCGGCCTGGAGGGCAACCTCTGCCGCTGCACCGGCTACCAGAATGTGGTCAAAGCCGTGCAGTACGCGGTTGAGAAGACGAACAGCCTGGTACACATGATTATTGACACGCCAGGCAAAGCCTTCTACGAGCGCCAGGTGCGTTATCTCATTGCCGGCAACCCAGACGCGTTGGTCGAAGACAACTATCATGAGGATGCCGTCGTCGCCTCGTTCGATTGGACGGTGCGCGGCCATGCAGCCCTCAAAGAGCACTTCCGCAACTACATGCGCTGGGTGCAGATCAAAGAAGTGGTTACGACCGAAAAATTTACAGAGTCCGAAAACTCGGTCTCATTCGAGGCCACCGTACGCACGAATCGAGGCACCGTGCGCGTCTACGATGTCTTCATGCTGAAGGACGGCAAGGTCAGCTATCATTTCACCGGCGTCAAGTAGGATCGCCCGGAAACAGGGTTACGTTGCAAAAAAGTCAGTACGGAAGGCGGTAACGATACGATGCCCGGTTCATTTCAGCTATCAGTACAGCGCGGCCAGATGGTCGGCGAGTGCTTCGAGATTGAGCAAGCCACAGTCATCATTGGGCGTGACCCGGCTTGTGATTTTGTGGTGGACGATCCGCTCGTCTCACGTCGGCATGCCCAGGTGACGAAGGCGAACGATACGTTCACCATTCAGGATTTGGGCAGCACAAATCGCACCTTTGTCAACGGCGTACAGGTGATGACGCCGGTGGTTCTGAAACAAGGTGATGTGATTAACCTGGGCAAAAATGTAACCTTATGCTTCGAACCAACCGACGGGGCCAATATCACCCTGTTGGCAATTGACAAGGCCAGGAAGGCAGCCCATGTGGCCGAAATCACCAATGATGCCTATTTCCAGGACCTGCAGAAGATGGCTAAGCAGATCCGGCGCGGCAAGGGATCGAGCTGACGGGCGAAAGGGGAACACACGGAAATGACGGAAATCAAGGATTCGTTTCGACTGGTTGTGCAAGAAGGCATTGCGGCCGGCAAGGTCTTCGAACTGAAGGAGGATGTGGTCACCATCGGGCGCGATCTGGTGAACGACATTGTGTTGACTGACACCGAAGTGTCACGCCGACACGCACGCCTGGCACGCTCGGATGACGGCTTCACGATCGAAGACATGAACAGCACCAACGGCACCAGTGTCAATCAAAACCGGCTCATGGGGGTGATGAACTTAAGTCCCGGCGACACCATCTCCCTGGGCAAGACGGTCAAGGTGGGCTACGAGAGCATGGCCGAGGTGGATGAGCATGCCACCGTGATTATTCAGTCGGGCACCACGATGCTCTGGGAGTCAGGCATTCGGGCGCAAGAGGCGAAGGCGGCCGCGGCTACGCAGGCGCCCCCCGGGGAGAATACGCCCCCACCCATGCCCGCGCTGCGGGAAACAGCGCCTGTCAGCGCGCCGGCAACCCCACCAACCACGACAGTCAGCAGCAATGGCGCCACGGCAGCGGACGCAAAGCCCGCCGACACCGTCAAGGTGACGCCACGCGCAGGCAAGATCTTGGGCGCACGCCTCAAGCGCAAGGAAGATCCGGAGATGCTGCGCGGCGAGGCCAAATTCACCGCTGACCTGACTTTGCCCGGCATGCTCCATATGGCCATTCTGCGCAGCGAGTACGGTCATGCGCGCATCAAGAGTATTGATATCAGCGCGGCGCTGAAGATGCCCGGCGTGGTACGCGTGTTGACCGCGGCTGACATTGAAAACAAGATGATGCCCCTGCCCTGCGTCTGGATTCCGGGCGGTGTGGTGAGTCACTTCCCCTCGCATCCCTTTGGCGTACCTGGCGCCGGCAATGTCCTCGCCACCGATCGTGTGCGCTATACCGGTGATCCGGTGGCGGTCGTTGTGGCCGAAACACGCTACCAGGCCTATGACGCACTCTCCGCGATCAGGGTGGACTATCACCCGCTGCCGGTGGTGGTGGATGCCGAAGAAGCGTTGAAAGCGGGCGCGCCGCAGTTGCATGACGAAGTGGCGAACAATCTGAACGCCTACATTCCGTATGGCAACAAAGAGGCGGCCGAGCGCGCCATCGCCGAAGCTGAGGTCAAGGTCTCTCTGTCCATTCGCAACCAGCGCACCATCAACAGCCCCATTGAACCACGCGCCGCCATCGGCGAATACGATGCCGGGACCGGTGAGTTCACCCTGCGCTCTTCGACTCAGTCACCGCACGATCATCGCCTCTTGTTGGCGCTGATGATTCTGGGGGTGCCCTTCAACAAGGTGCGCGTCATTGCGCCGCAGATCGGCGGCAGTTTTGGCACGAAGGGTTATGTCTACGCGGACATGCCGTTGGTGCTCTACCTGGCGCGTGAGCTGGGCCGTCCGATCAAATGGGTTGACACACGCAGCGGGCTGATGCGTTCCACGGTCCAGGGCCGCGATCAGAAGATGTACGCCACGCTGGCCGGCACACGTGAGGGCAAGATCACCGCGCTGCACTGCACCAGCTATGCCAACCTGGGCGCCTATCCATCCACCATTGGCCCCGGCGTAGCTACGGCCATGGTTGGGCGCAATGTCACCAGCGTCTACGATATTCCCAATCCGTTCTGCGAAGTCTACGCGGTGTTCACCAACGTGGTTTCGCTCGGTGCGCAGCGCGGATCGGGCCGGGCAGAGGCAACCTTCATGATCGAACGCCTGATTGACCGCTTTGCCCAAGAGATCGGCATGGATCCGGCCGAGGTGCGGCGCAAGAATCTGGTCCAAGCCGCGCAGTTACCTTTCGACAACCGCATGGGCTGGATGTACGATTCGGGCGACTACCCCACGTCGCTGGAAACGGTGCTGGCGATGGCTGGCTATGCGGACACGACCGCCCGCCGTCAAAGCGCCCGTCAGCGCGGCAAGCGCTACGGCATCGGGATGGCGCCCTTCATTGCGGTCAGCGGCGTCGGCCCCTCCTCACGCATGGCGAAGGAGGGCATGTTGGGCGGCACCTGGGAAAGCGCGAACATCAAGGTACACCCCACCGGCGAGATCAGCGTCATCATCGGCTCCAAACCGCACGGGCAGTCGCATGAGACCACCTTCGCCCAGATCGTGGGCGAGGTGCTGGGCATTGACATCAGCCAGATCGAAATCCTGCACTCTGACACCAAACGCGCCCCCTTCGGACAGGGCAGTTACGGCAGCCGATCCTTCAGCGTTGGCGGCGCGGCGACTCTCAAGGCGGCCCTGGAGATCAAGGCAAAGGTCATCAAAATGGCCGCGCACATGTTCAAGGTGCCCGAAGCGGAGGTTGTCTACGAGGATGGCAAGGCCTATCCGAAGGACAACCCGGAGAAGAAGCAGACTCTGCAGGAAATCTCGCTGGCGTTGTGGTACGGTTGGGACATGCCGCCAGGTATGGAGCCGAGCCTGGATGTGACCACCTTCCTCGATCCGCCCGGCTTCAACTTCCCCTACGGCGCGCAGGTGGCCGAGGTGGAAATTGACGAGCAGACCGGTCAGGTCGAGGTGACGCGCTTCTTCGGCGTGCATGACGTGGGGACGATGGGCAACGCGATGGTCCTCGACGGCCAGGTGCATGGCGGGATCACGCACGGCCTGGGTCAGGCGCTCTTCGAGCAGGCCATTTACACCAGTGAAGGCCAGTTGCTGACGTCAAACCTGACGGAATACCCGCTGCCGCGCGCGACGCAACTACCAAACTTCGAGATTGCCAGCATGGTGACCCCGACGCCGCACACCGAGTTGGGCGCCAAGGGCGCCGGTGAGATCGGTACAATCGGCGCGGCCGCGGCGGTGGGCAATGCGGTTTGCAATGCCCTGGCCGACCTCGGAATCCAGCATCTGGAAATGCCATTCACACCGGAGAAAGTCTGGCGCGCGATGCGTGACGCCCAGGCCGCCGGCAGCCAGCGACGGGTATGAGTACTCCGCATCAAGGACTGAAGACTGGGGAGAACGGCGCCGGACGCCCACTCTCACCCGTTGCCGCAGGAGCATAAACGTATGATTCCAGCTTCTTTTGATTACGCAGCTCCCAGCAGCCTGGAGGAGGCCATCACCTTACTGCAGGCGCACCCGGGAGCCAGAATTCTGGCCGGTGGGCATGATTTGCTGACGCAGATGAAATTGCACCGCCTGGCGCCGCCGCTGCTCATTGACCTGCGGGAGGTTCGTGGCTTGCGCGGCATCACCACCCTGAGCAACCCCGACTTTCTGCAGATTGGGGCCATGACCACCTGCACCGAAATAGCCCTGCATCCTGAGATCCGGACGCACGCCGCGGCCCTGGCCGAAGCGGCGGACAGTATCGGCGATGTGCAGGTGCGCAACGCCTCGACCATCGGCGGCAACCTGGCTTTTGGTGACCCAGCCGCCGATCTGCCGGCCGCGCTGCTGGCGCTCGAGGCGTCCATCCTGACCCAGGGTGCGCATGGGCCACGCCACATCCCGGCCGATCAGTTCTTCATCGGTTCGTTCCGGACGGCTCTCGAAAGCGATGAAGTGATCACGTCGGTGCATATTCCGCTGCCGAAAACCGGGCAGCGCAGCGCGTACGAGAAATTCAAGAACCCGGCCAACGGCTATCCGGTCGTGGGAGTTGCCGTCAGCCTGCTGCGCCGAGACGACGGCACGATTGTCAGTTGCCGGTTGGGCCTCACCGGCAGCGAGGCGCATCCCCAGCGCCTGTATCAAGCCGAAGAAGCGCTCAAGGGCCAAAAGGCCAGCGCGGCGGCGTTCGCGGCCGCGCTGAGCCAGGGCGTGGCCGGTTTGAAGGGTCGCAGTGACCTGTTCGCATCGGGTGAGTATCGCGTTCACCTGGTCACAATCCTCGCCGAGCGGGCGCTGACACGTGCCCAGGCCGGTTGAAGCCGAAGAATCGTTCGTTAAATTCGTGAAATTCGTGACACAAAACGATTCATGAATTCCTAAATCAGATCACAGGAGAAAGTATCATGTCAGACGCCGTTTCGATTGGTCGCCGTTTCTTTGAGGAGTTGCTCGGCAAGGGCGATGCCAGTGTCGCCGATGAAATTCTTGCTGACAACATCGTGATGTATCACCCCAGCAGCCCGACGCCGATCACGCCGCGGGCAGCCGTGCAGGGTTTCCTGGGCGCGTTCCGTGCCGGATTCCCCGACATGCACATGGTCGTCGAGGACGCGTTTGGCTCCGGTGACAAGGCCGCGGTGCGCTGGCACATGCAGGGCACGCACACCGAGAACCTGTTTGGCATTCCGCCCACAGGCAAGGCCGTCAGCGTCAAGGGCATCAGCGTGGTGCGTGTAGCCGACGGCAAAATTGTTGAGGACTGGGTGAGCGAGGACACGATGGGCTTGATGCAGCAATTGGGCATCGTCCCGACGATGGGTTAATTCCCTACGAGTCAGGCTGAGCATTGCCAACGTCGAGAAGGCGGGCAACGCTCGTCCCGAGTCGCCGCTGCTGCTTGGGCGCCGGCCAATGGGTTGGCGCCCAGGCGAACCGTTGCAAGGAGTCATGACACATGGCAACAGAAAAATACGATTATATCATTGTGGGCGCGGGGGCGAGTGGGTGCGTCATTGCCAATCGCTTGAGCGCCAATCCGGCCCTGAAGGTTCTGATTCTGGAAGCAGGCGCCACGGATACCGATCCTGGTATTCATGCATTGGGCGGGTTCGTTCCGCTGTGGGGAGGCGATTACGATTGGAAGTTCGCCACCGAGACGCAGAAGGGCATGGGCGGGCGCCAGATCATCATCAACCAGGGCCGCGTGATCGGCGGCGGCACCTCGATCAACGCCATGATGTATGTGCGGGGCAATCGCCGCAACTACGATCAGTGGAACGCGCTGGGCGCGGATGGCTGGAGTTTCGACGATGTGCTGCCCTACTACAGGCGCATCGAAGACTACGAGGGGGGCGCCTCCGAGTATCACGGCGTGGGCGGTCCGCTCAAGATTCGCGATTGTCCTGACCCCGCGATGCGCTCGGAGGCCTTCCAGGTCGGTGCGACCGAACTGGGCTACGATGGCCCCAACTGGGACAACAACGGCGCCCGCCAGGAAGATGGCGCGGGTTTCCTGCAGTTCCATGTGGATGACCAGGGCAATCGTGCCAGCGCGGCCACCGCGTACCTGGCCCCAGCCATGAAGCGGCCCAACCTGACCGTGCAGACCGAAGCCGAAGTGACGCGTGTCCTCTTCAGCGGCACGCGCGCCAGCGGCGTGGAATACGTGCGCCAGGGCCAGACGCTGCAGGTGGAAGCCGAGCGCGAGGTCATTCTGAGCGCAGGCGCTTTCCTGTCGCCCAAGCTGCTGCTGCTCTCTGGCATTGGCCCGGCCGACCATCTGCGGGAGCTTGGCCTGAAGGTGCTGGTTGATTTGCCCGGTGTGGGGCAGAATTTGCAGGATCACGTGCAACTGCCGGTGGTCTTTCGCTCGCTGGTCAATCTGCCGCAGCCCGACTTGCTAACGGGCAATGTGCTGTTTGTGCGCACCCGGCCGGGGATGGACGCGGCGCCGCCCGATCTGCAGATGAACTACACCCCGGCGGTGCCTAAGGCGCTGGCGCCGGTGATGAACTTTGGCGGCCCGGCCAGCATCTTCCTGCCCATCCTGATTCAGCCGTACAGCATCGGTGAGGTGCGACTGCGCTCAGCCGATCCGCTGGCGGCGCCGTCCATCAACCCCAACTATCTGCAGCAGGATGCGGATGTGCAGGTGTTGGTGGCCGCGGTCAAGCTGGCGCGCGAGATCATCAACACGAAGGCTTTTGCCGGGTTGAACGGCGGCGAACTCGTGCCTGGCCCGGACGCTGACCTGGTGGCTTTCATTCGGGCGCAAAGCTCGACCCTGTGGCACCCCGCGGGCACCTGCAAGATCGGCTACGATGCGCGTGCTGTGGTTGACTCTGCGCTGCGCGTCTACGGTGTGCAGGGCCTGCGTGTGGCCGATGCCTCGGTCATGCCCACGGTGACGAGTGGCAACACGGTGGCGGCCTGTTTCCTGATCGGCGAAAAAGCGGCCGACATGATTCTGAACGCCTGAGCGACGCGCCAGCCATGGGTATGGCCGTCAGCAACGATTTCTGGAGGTAACTTTATTATGAAGAACGTGCCGGACACCGCCCTGGGCCGCATGTATCGTGAGCATATTCAACTGATCCTGGACAAGAACATTGACGCCTTGCTCGCTCAGTACACCGATGACTGCCTGCTCATCAGCAGCTTCATGAAAACACCGCTCTACTACCGCGGCCAAGAGCAGTTGCGTGAGCACATGCAGGGGATTCTGGGCATCGAGGGCCTGGAGACCGACATCGCGTTCTGGGCCGAGACCGAAAACCCGCAAACGTTGATGATCGTCGAAGCGATCCAGATGACCGCCGGCGGCCAGAAGGCCGAAATGCGTTTCGCCGACAGTTGGGTGTTGCGCGAGGGCAAGATCATGATCCATTTTGCCGGCATGACCCAGTATCCAGATGGTTCAGTCGCCTGACGCAAGGGCGGAGTGTCGGACTTCCGCAGTCACGCAGACTGCGGAAGCCAAATAAAGGGGTAGGTATGCGATTACAGGGCAAGAAAATCGGCGTCTTGATCGAAGGCGACTTTTACGAGAAGGAAATCTTTTACTACGAGCATCGTTTTCCCGAAGAAGGCGTAGAGCTTCATTTTCTCAGCCGCTTGTGGGGCCAACCGTCGCTCACCTTCCTCGGTCACGAGTACAGAGCGCCCTTTGTCTGCTTCGAGAGCTTCGAGAATATGAGCGACGAGGAATTGCGCAGTTACAGCGCCATCATCGTGCCGTCCGGCATGGTGTCGGACCGCCTGCGCTACACGGATGACGTCACGAAACTGCCTCCGGCGACAGCCTTCATCCAGCGCGCCTTTGCTGAAAAGGACGTTCTCAAGGGCATCATCTGTCATGGCATGTGGTTGCTGGCGCTGGTGCCGGAGTTGGTGCGCGGGCGTCCGGTGGTGGTACACAACAACCTGGTGGGCGATGCGCGCAACATGGGCGCCATCTACACCGACCAGGACGTGGTGGTGGATGGCGATCTGGTGACAGGGCGCACGGGCGGCCATTGCCACCAGTTTGCCCGCCAAATCATTGACCTGCTGGCTGAGCGCTAACGGTTCGCTGCGGACAGGCGCAGGAAAAAGGGAGAAAACGATGTTTCATCATATGGCTATTGCCTGCCAGGACATGGCCGCCATTGAACGCTTCTACAGCCGCTACTTCGGCTTTGCGCGTGGGCGCGTCATTGCCCTCGGTGACACGCAGATCATCTTCTTGCGGGCCGGCAACGCCTATTTGGAGTTGTTCCAGGCCAAAGAAGATTCACCGCTACCGCCCAACGAGAAGGACGGGCCCTGGTTTCCAACCTGGCGCCACATCGCGTTCCAGGTGGCGAGCGTGGATGCCAAGCTGGCCGAACTGGGCGAGGCCGCCAGGATTACGTTGGGGCCGTTCGATTTTGACGCTTTCATTCCGGGCTGGCGCACCGTGTGGGTCGCGGACCCGGAAGGCAACATCGTGGAGATTACCCAGGGCTACGCGGACGAAGAAAACCCGCCGCCCTTCCCCGGTTAGAAGTTGGTAGAAAACGATGACAGAACCACAGATGAGTCACGCAGAGCACGACGTGAAGCGCAAACACGCGAAGGGACATCACAGTGCGCCCGGAAATGAGCGCATTGGATCTTTCAGCGATGGCGTCTTCTCGATCGCCATCACGCTGCTCGTGCTCGAAGTAAAAGTGCCAGACGACATTACCGGCGGCCTGATCACGGCCTTGCCAGTGATATTGCCGAAACTCCTGGCGCATGTCATCAGTTTCGCTGTCCTGGGTATCTACTGGGTGGGGCACCACAATATGTTCCTGCATATCAGGCGCCACGACCGCTGGCTCCTGTGGATGAACATTCTCTTTCTGCTGTTTGTGGCTTCCATGCCGTTTGCGGCCGCCCTGATCATTCATTACCCCGACGATCAACTGGCCCTGATCTTCTATGCCCTGATGCTGATCGGCGCTGGCCTGGCCCTCAACCTGACCTGGCGTTACGCCACGAAGCAGCGGCGGTTGGTGCCAGCGGAGTTGGATGCCGACTTGATTGCGTTTGTCAACCGGCGCCAACTGATGGCGCCCATGGTCTACGTGATCGCTGTCTTGGTTTCGTTTCTGAACCTGAACGTAGCCAAATTGTTGTTCATTCTGGTTCCCCTATTGTACATCGTGCCCAGCCCGTTGGATCAGTTTCATCACAAACAACTGGCTGATACTGAATAGCAGCGCCATGCGCAGCAAATTGAAGCACAGGAGAGTGACACATGGATAAGTTGAAGTTTACCTTCTCGGACACTATTGCCGGCTACGTTACCCAGTACGATCGGTCACTGGACACCTACTCGGTGCGCACCAGTGGCGGCGTCACCTATGACATCAAGCTAAAAAGCAACACCTACGCCTTACTCACCCGCAACCTGGGCGATCCCTACCAGGATTGCACAGGGCAGATGCGCGACATGCTGGTGGCCGAGCGTCATGTTTTTACCTACGGCATCTTTTATCCGCAGGGCGATGGCTACATCTTCGAGGCGCAGTTTCTGGTGTTCCCCGGCCGTCGGGCGGGCGAATTCGTTTTCGAGCGCCAGGACTGGTGGGTGCAGCAGATTGGGGAGTTGGGCAAGTTCTACGCCCGCGCTCAGTTTGGCGATGCACCGGTTGACTACAAGGACTACCGCACGAACATCACCCTGACCGGCGAGAAGGCGTCTGACCGCTATCGCCAGGAAACGGACACCATCTCCCGCCTCGTCTACGGTTTTGCCACGGCGTACATGCTCACCGGTAATGATCGCTTCCTGGAGGGCGCCGAGCGCGGCACTGAATACCTGCGCGACCACATGCGCTTCTACGACCGCGATGAGAACATCGTCTACTGGTATCACGGCATTGATGTCGAGGGACGCCGCGAGAAGAAGGTGTTTGCCTCTGAATTCGGCGATGACCTCGATGCCATCCCCGCCTACGAGCAAATCTACGCCCTGGCCGGCCCCATCCAGACCTACCGCGTGTCGGGTGATCCGCGCATTTTGCGCGATGCGGAGCTGACCGTTGACCTGTTCGATCGCTTCTTCCTGGATCGTGAGAAGGGCGGCTATTTCTCCCATCTTGATCCGATCACGCTGGACGCGCGCAGCGAGGCGCTCGGTCCCAACCGGGGAAAGAAGAACTGGAATTCGGTGGGCGATCATGCGCCGGCCTATCTGATCAATCTGTGGCTGGCGACGGGCGAAGAGCGCTATGGCAAGATGCTCGAATACACCTTCGACACCATCACCGCTCACTTCCAGGACTACGAGCACAGCCCCTTTGTGCAGGAGAAGTTCCACGAAGACTGGTCGCACGATTCCACGCACATGTGGCAGCAAAACCGCGGCGTGGTGGGCCACAATCTCAAGATCGCCTGGAATCTGCTGCGCATGTTTGGCGCGCAGCCCAAGCCAGAGTACGAGGCCTTTGCCCGCAAAATTGGCGCCATCATGCCCTCCGTCGGCGGCGATCAGCAGCGCGGCGGCTGGTATGACGTGATGGAGCGTAACCCCGCACCTGGCGAAAGCCTGCACCACTTTGCTTTCCATGATCGCAAGGCGTGGTGGCAGCAGGAGCAAGGCATCCTGGCCTACCTGATTCTGCACGGTGTGCTCGGCGACGAGGAGTACCTGCGCCTTGCGCGTGAATCATCGGCCTTCTACAACGCCTTCTTCCTTGACCACGACGATGGCGCGGTCTATTTCAATGTGATGGCCAGCGGTGTGCCTTACCTGATGGGCACCGAGCGCCTCAAAGGCAGCCATTCGATGAGCGGGTATCACTCCTTCGAGCTGTGCTACCTGGCCCAGGTCTACACCAACCTGCTGATCACCAAGCAGCCGCTGACGCTGTACTTCAAGCCGCTGCCCGGTGGGTTCAAGGACAACATTCTGCGCGTTTCGCCCGACATCCTGCCCGCCAACAGCATCACCATCAGCGAAGTGTGGATTGATGACGAGCCTTACAGCAATTTCGATGCCCAGGGGCTGACCGTCAAGCTGCCAGAATCGAAGGAGCGCCTGCGCGTGCGCGTCACGGTGCAGCCAACCAAGTAACTGGCACGAGCCAGTAGCGCCATCCGGCGGATGGCGCTACTGGCCGGCCCAAAAAGGACAATCTTTCATGGAAATAAACGTTCAGACCGAGCAGTCTATCCAAATTATTGATATCAACGGCGAAGTGGACGGCAACACGGCCCCCCAGGTGCAGACGCAGATCATGGCGGCGGCCGCAGCGAACCCGCGCCTACTGCTGGATATGAGCCACGTGCCCTACATGTCGAGCGCCGGTTTGCGCATGCTGCTGGCCACCTACCGCAACGTGGTAGGTCATGGCGGTCGCGTTGTGTTGGTGGGCCTGGTGGAAGAAATCAAGGACACGATGGAAATGACTGGCTTCCTCGACTTCTTTGCCCATTTCGATACATTGGCCGAAGGCGTCGCTGCCCTGGCGTAGCCGTTTACAAGGAGTGATCTATGGACCGAGTTGATGCATACCCCACCCACGAACACCAGGGTTTCAAGCTGCGCACCGGCAAACCCTTCCCCTTTGGGGCCACGTTTGTGCCCGGCGGAGTCAATTTCTCCGTTTTTTCCAGCCATGCCACCGATTGCACCCTGGTGCTGTTCGAAAAAGGCGCTGCCCAGCCGCTGGCTGAAATCCCCTTTCCTGATGAGTTCCGCATTGGCAACGTCTATGCGATGATCGTGTTTGGCCTTGACTACGAGAAGATCGAGTATGGCTACCGCATGGAGGGGCCGTTCGATCCACCAAACGGACACTGGTTCGACAAGTCCAAGATTCTGCTCGATCCCTACGCCAGGGCGATCGGTGGTCGCGATGTGTGGGGCACGCCCCCCAACTGGGACGACATCTACCGCTATCGGGGACGCCTGGTTTTTGACGACTTCGACTGGGACAACGACCGCCCGGTTGAGATTCCCACCGAAAACCTGGTGATCTACGAGATGCACGTGCGCGGATTCACCCGCCATCCCTCGTCCGGGGTGAAATTTCCTGGCACTTTTGCCGGCATCCGCCAGAAAATCCCCTATCTCAAGGAACTGGGCGTGAACTGCGTCGAACTCCTGCCCATCTACGAGTTCGACGAGTTCGAAGGCAGCAGTCCGGATCCAAAGACCGGCGAACTGCGCGTGGGGAACTACTGGGGCTACAGCACCGTGGGCTTCTTTGCGCCCAAATCAGCCTATGCCGCCACCGGCAAGATGGGCATGCAGGTTGATGAGTTCAAGGCGCTGGTCAAAGAGTTCCATCGCCATGGCATCGAAGTGATGCTGGACGTGGTTTTCAATCACACGGCCGAGGGCAACGAACATGGGCCTTCCATTTCGTTCCGCGGGATTGACAACAAAACCTATTACATGCTCACGCCCGAAGGCTATTACTTCAACTTTACGGGCACCGGCAACACCCTCAACTGCAACAATCCGGTCGTGCGCAACATGGTGTTGGACTGCCTGCGCTACTGGGCGGCCGAGTATCACATTGACGGCTTCCGTTTCGATCTGGCCGCGGTGTTGGGACGCGCTCCCTCGGGCGCGCCGTTGTCCAACCCGCCGCTCCTGGAAACCCTGGCCTATGATCCCATCCTGGCGAAATGCAAGCTGATCGCCGAGGCCTGGGATGCTGGCGGTCTCTACCAGGTTGGCTCGTTTCCTGCCTACGGCCGCTGGGCCGAATGGAACGGCAAGTTTCGCGACGATGTGCGCAAGTTTGTCAAAGGCGAGGCGGGACTGGTCGGCGCCATTTCCCAGCGCGTGCAAGGCTCGCCTGACCTCTATCTCACCCGCGGCGCCACGGCCTCGATCAACTTCATCATCGCGCACGACGGTTTTACCCTGAACGACCTGGTGTCCTACAATGAGAAGCACAACTGGGCCAACGGCGAAGAGAATCGAGATGGGGCCAACGACAATGACAGTTGGAACTGCGGAGCAGAGGGTCAGACCGACGACGAGGGGATCAACAGCCTGCGTCGTCGCCAGATGAAGAACTTTGCGGCCATCCTGATGTTGAGCCAGGGTGTGCCCATGATCCTGATGGGCGATGAAGTGGCCCGTACCCAGGATGGCAACAACAACACCTATCGCCAGGACAATGAAACCAACTGGTTCGATTGGAACCTGGTGCAACAGAACAGCGCCCAGCTGCGTTTCTTCAGTCAGCTCATTGCGTTCCGGCATGCGCATCCCATCCTGCGTAACCGCTGGCATCTGCGTAACCAGGACTACCTGGGCACCGGTTATGCCGACATCAGCTGGCATGGCACGCAGGCCTGGAATGCGGATTGGTCAGACAACAATCGCACCCTGGCTTTCATGTTGAACGGCCGCTATGCGCATGGGGGCCAGACGGCGGATGACTTTATCTACATGGCATTGAACATGCACTGGGACGCTCATCATTTTGAGCTGCCCCGGCTGCCCGAAGGCATGCAGTGGTATGTGTTTGCCAACACCGGCGTTGAGTCGCCGGCCGATGTGTGGGAGCCAGGCCACGAGCCGCGGCTGGATGACCAGGCTGGTTTCCTGGTGGGATCACGCTCGGTGGTGATCATCGTTGGGCGCTGAAATGCAGGGCGCGCCCTTGCGGTCGCCCACGCGGGCAGGCGCAAGGCCTACCCCGGATTATTGAGAAGCGTTGAACTGCGATCAACCATCGCAGTTCATGAACGAAGAGACAGGAATGGAGAAGAAAAATGGCTTTTACAGTTTCAAGTAGCATGAACAACGGTATTGCCCAGGTCACCCTGGTGGGTGAGCTTGATGGCGGCGTGGCGGGTCAGTTCAAAACCGCGGTCGAAGAAGCAGCCGCCTGGAACCCGCGGCGCCTGGTCCTGCTCTTGCAGGATTTGACGTACATGTCCAGCGCGGGCCTACGGGTTCTGGTGTTTGCCCGCCAGAAGATGGGGTCACACGTTGATCTCTACCTGGTGGCGCCCCAGGAGTCGGTCCAGGAGACCATCGAAATGACTGGTTTCGATCAGAGCTGCATTATCATTGACACTTACGATCCAGTCGTGATCGAGACCTTCTAGTCGTTTACGGCAAACCGGGTTTCAAGAGAAACCCGGTTTGCCCCATTGAGCGCAGGAGTTGATCCATGCAGCCTTTGAAGGTACCGGGTACCCTCGCTTCCCTGAAGCTGATTCGAGATTATGTGACCGAAGCATGCGTGCTGGCCAGCCTGGACAAACGTGTTGGCTACCGGTTGCGCCTGGGTGTAGACGAAATTGCGACGAATATCATCAACTACGGCTATGATGGCTCCCAAATCTCAGGCGACATCGAAGTCAGCGCCCATGTGAATGACGAGTCGCTCACCATCATCCTGGAAGATACGGCGGTGCCCTTCGATCCGTTGTTGCACCCAACGCCAGACAACCTGGATGCACCGTTGGAATACCGCGGCATCGGCGGTCTCGGCGTCTACCTGGCCATCCAGGGCACCGACCAATTTCTCTATGAGCGCATTGATAATCGCAACCGCAACATTTTCGTGGTCAAACGTTCCGATCCGACGCCGCCGGTCACGACGGCGCCTGTGCCATAACTGATGGCAAAAGAGATGATAAAAGGAGACGCCGGCGCGTGCCAATTCAATCTGCACGAGTGTTAGTCATTGATGATAGCCCGCTCCGCCGCGCCACGCTGGCGCGGCGCCTGGATATGCTTGGCTATGGCGCGCTACTGGCCGAATCGGGGCAGCATGGGCTGGAATTAGCCAAAGCAGAAAAGCCAGAGCTAATGCTCCTGCAGATCAACCTGCCGGACATGACCAGCGAGTATGTCATCAAACATCTCAAGGTGGACGACGACCTGAGCAGCATCATCGTGCTCATGCTGACGTCCGGACAAACCACCGAGGGCGTGGAGGCCTGCCTGGCCCTGGGCGCGGACGATTACCTGCCCGAACCGTTCTCGCCCTCCCTGCTCAAGGTGCAGATCACCGATTACCTGGAGGTGCGCCAGCATCGGATGGAGGATCGCGAGCGCCTCAAGCGCGAGAAGGTGCTCAACGATGTGGCGATTGCCCGGCGTTTCCAGAGCGATTTCTTGCCCAAGGAAGTGCCGCAGCCCAAGGGCTGGCAACTGGCGGCCTGCCTGCATCCCGCGCGCGAAGTGGCCGGTGACTGGTATGACATCTTTACGCTGACGCAAGGGCGCCGCGTGGGCATTGTCATCGCCGATGTCTGCGACAAGGGCGTGGGCGCGGCGCTGTTCATGGCGCTCAGCCGCAGCCTGACGCGCGCCTTTGCGCAGCAAAACTACAGCCTGAACCTGGTGGAATCTCTCTTGGGCGACGGCCCGGCCCAGATCAGCGCACGCCCAGGACGGCGTGGCCTGCCCGCCATTGGCGCCACCGCGCTCAAGAACGCCGTGCTCCTGACCAACAACTACATCATGGAAAACCACTCCGATCTGAACATGTTTGCGACCATGTTTTTCGGCGTGCTCGATCCAATGACCGGCGGGCTGGTTTACATCAATGGCGGCCACAATCCGCCGTATATCATGGGCGCGGATGGCGCCCTCAAAGCGGTGCTCAAGCCGACCGGAATGGCGGTCGGTATGATGGCGCAGACCGATTTTAGGACTGGGGATGCGCAGCTTGAACCCGGCGACACCCTGGTCATGTACACCGATGGCGTTCCCGACGCGCGTAATCCGGCCGGAGGGCAGTACACCGACAAGCGCCTGCGCGAGCTGTTAGCCACGCCGGCCACCTCCGCGGCCGGCCTGCTCGAGCGCATTGATAGCACGGTGCGCAATCACATCGCTGACGCCGTCCAATTCGATGACATCACCATCGTGATCGTGCGCCGCATGCTGCCGGCCGAGAGCAGCGCCGTCGGTTGATGAGCAGGAATCCCACACAGGCAACGCCCCCTGGCGCAATGTGTACTGTGTGACCCCCATGTCGTCTGTCCCGTATCCCTTCAATAATCCGGGGGAGGGGTATGGCCTTGCGCCTGCCCGCGTGGGCGACCGCAAGGGTGCGCCCCTACGAATTGAGAAGATACTCTGTCCCTGTCTGAGCAACCCGTATTGACGATCAGTGGGGGTATGCTACAATGGACAGCACTTGCAGCATGAATAATACCAGTAACCGTTCAGGCCCTCACCCCCTCTCCCGTCGTGTGCTTTTCCACGACGGGAGAGGGGGTCGGGGGGGTGAGGGCTTACGTAGTGCTGTAAGAAGACAATAAAATCCGAACTGAGAAGGTGGGTAGTTATGATTATCTCTGTTCACTCGTTTCGAGGTGGCACTGGCAAATCGAACACAACGGCCAATCTGAGCACAGTGCTGGCGATGAGCGGTAAGCGTGTGGGCGTCGTTGATACCGACATTCACTCCCCCGGCATCCATGTTTTGTTTGGTCTCCAGGAAGGGGACGTTGTGCATTCGCTCAATGACTACTTATGGGGCAAATGCAACATCGAAGATGCGGCCATTGACGTCAGCCCCCGCTTAGGAAGAAAAATCTCAGGGCAGATCTTCCTGATCCCATCCAGCATGAAAGCCAGTGATATTGCCCGCGTGCTGCGTGAGGGTTATGATGTCGGTTTGCTCAACGATGGCTACCAGCGCTTGATCGAAGAGTTGAAGCTGGACGTTCTGATGATTGATACCCATCCTGGCCTGAACGAAGAAACGCTGCTCTCGATCGCCATCTCCGATGCGTTGGTGCTCATCATGCGCCCTGACTCGCAAGACTACCAGGGCACCGCAGTCACGGTCGAAGTGGCAAAGAAGCTCGATGTGCCGCACATGTTGCTCGTCGTCAATAAGGCGCCGCCCATCTGGAATCCAAACGATGTCAAAGCGCGCGTCGAACGCACCTTCAACTGCCCGGTGGCCGCCGTGCTCCCCCATTCGGATGAGATGATGACGCTCGCCAGCGAAGGAATCTTCGTCATCCGCTACCCCAACCATCCCATGACGGCCCTCTATCAGCAAATTGCGGGCATGTTGAACGTCTGACCGGTTGCGCGACCTGTTGTCCTGCAAATCCTAAACGCTGGCTAGCCAATCTGCACCGTGCGGGGAACCTGGCCAGCGTTTTTTATCCCCAAAATCCCTGATCTCTGATCTCCGATCTCCGATCTCTGATCCCTGATCTCCGATCTCTGATCCCTGATCCCTGATCTCCGATCTCTGATCTCTGATCTCCGATCTCTGATCTCCGATCTCCGATCTCATGCAATGCTGAGCTTAGGATTTTCTTGCCGTGATTCTTGTCCTGGGCAGACTGCTCAATATCCGAACGCATGAATGGCCGCGGCTGCTCATCCTCTATTTGATGTCGTTTGTCGTTTTGACCGGCATCAACTGGGGTGAGACCATCGTCGAGGCTGATTTCCTGCGCCAAATCGGCGTGCAATACCTGCCCTGGGCGTTCATCGCCAACGCGATCTTTTCCATCCTGGCGATCTTCATCTACTCGGCCTTTGCCGATCGCGTCAGCAATGACCGCATCCTCGTGGCCCTCCTGGCCGTGAGTGTCATCGGCATCGTGATCGGACTGGCGCTGTTGGCCGCCGGCGCTGTCTTCATCGCCTTCCCCCTCTTCTACCTGATTCTCAATGTGCCCTTGCTCGACATCTACAACGTACATTGGGCCACCTATGTGAGCAGTTTCTATGATACCCGCGCGGCCAGGCGCGTCGTCCCTGTCCTGGGAACTTCGGCGCGCCTGGCCGGCATCGTCGCGGGCCTCACCATCCCGCTGCTCAATCAGCATCTGGCGCCAGTCGGCATCATCGGGCTGTGGATGGGCGCCCTGGTCGTCATGGCGCTGCTGGTCTGGTTGATGCCGCGCCTGCTGCACGAAAAGACCGCGCCGACCGCCATCACTATCACGGCAAGCCTCGGCTCTGCCCCACGGACACTGGCCCGCCCATCAGCACGCGAGAATCTACGTGAAGGCAGCGCGTATGTGCGCCAATCGGTTTTCCTGCGCTGGATGGCGGTATCCACCCTGATTTTCACCGTATTGTTGGCGCTCATCAACTATCGCACCAGCAGCATTCTCCTGGGCGAACTCAAAACAACCACGGCCATGGCCGATTTTATCGGGGTGGTCAGCGGCATCACCAACCTGATCGCCCTGCCCATCCAGTTATTTCTCGTAGGCCGACTCATTGGTTGGTTTGGGCTGGGCAACGCCAACCTGATCTTCCCCGCCGGCACCATGCTGATCAGCGGCAGCCTGATCTTTTTCCCGCGACTGGCGTCAGCCGCCCTCGGTTACTTCAATCGCACCACCTTTCGCACCGCGTTCCGCAATTCCACGGAGAATCTGCTCTACAACGCCGTGCCGCTGCGGGTCAAAGGACGGGCGCGCGCCTTCATCAGCGGGCTGATCGTCCCTGTCGGCGCCATACTGGGCGGCGCGATCCTGCTCCTCACGCCGCTCCTGCGCGGCTCAGGCGCGGCCGATTGGGTCTTGTCGGCCGCCATGGGCGCGCTGGCCCTCGCCTTCGTCGTGATGGCCGTCATCATTCGGCGTCAATACAGCCAGGCGCTGCTGCGCCTGCTGGAGCAGGAAGATTACGCCAGCCTCCTGCTGCAACATGCCGCCACCTTGACCAGCGCGGACCCGCCCACGCTGGCGCACCTGCGCAGTAGGATAGCAGCCGCCAAAGATCCGGCGCTGACGCTCTTCCTGACTCAGCTCCTGATCGAGATCGGCGGCGTCAACGTGATCCCCACGGTGACTGAGTCCATTCGCCAGGCGCCTGACGCCGCGCAGCGCAGCGCGCTGCTCGACCTGTTGACCGCGGCTGATTTGCACCATGACAGCGTGCGCCAGGTCTTTACCGAGTGCCTGGCAGATACCAGTGGTCTGGTCCGCCAGGCCGCGCTGGCCGGCCTGGAAAACATGCTGGGCGCCCAGCACAGCCAGTATCTCAGTTTGGCCTGCACCCGGCTCAGCGATGATGATCTCGACGTGCGCGGCCAGGTGTTGCCGGCGGTGCTGGCGTCTGCTGACCCAAACCTGCGCGCGGCCGCAACCACCATCCTCCAGGAGATGCTCGATAGCACCGACAGCATGCAGCGTTTGCGAGGCGTGCAGGTGATCGGACAGACGGCAAATCTCTCCTGGCTGCCGGCTGCCATGCACAGCCTGGACGATCCGATGGATGACGTGCGCCTGCAGGCCATGTTAGCCATCGAAGCGATGCTTCCCCAACCCTTGCCCGACGAACAAGAGAGCCTGCTCTTTGCCACCCTGGAAAAGCATACCCGCGACCCCATCGAGCAGGTTCGGCAGGTTGCGCTCACAACCCTGGCGCGCCAGACCGGCAACGGAAGCATGGGAGCGCAAACCTGCTCTATTCTCTTGCTCGGTTTGCATGACGACAGCGCCGGTGTCCAACAGGCCGCGGTCGAAGCCCTCGCGTACCTGGGAGACCGGGTCTTGCCTGCGCTGCAACCGCTGCTCAACGCCAGCAGCTCACGGCAACGCAAACTAGCCACGATCGTCGCTGGCCGTGTCGCCGCGCAGGCCTGGGCGCCAACCTTGAGCGCCGAGATGAACGATAGCCTGCTGCAGGCCGGCCGCTTCTACAGCTACTGGTACGCCTTGACCAGCGCGTCAGCCCAGCACGCGGCCCTGCAGACGAGCGGGATGACCCTGCTGCAGGCGGCTCTGCGTACACAAACCGACGAACGTCTGCACGAGGTGTTCGAGCTGTTGGCCGCTCAACACCACGCGCAGGGTACGCAGGTCGTGGAAACGGCTCTGCGGGCCGAGGATGAACGCACGCGCGCCAACGCCGTCGAGGCGCTGGAGTCCTTGACGACTCCGGCCCTGGCTTCACTCATGGCCGCCCTGTGCGATCCAACCGCCGCGGCAGACCGTGTCAGCAGCCTGGTGGCCGCGGGCCAGGATACAGGTGTACCCACTCCGGCCCAAGCCATACTCGCCTTGTGCAGTCACGCCCAGTCGGACGAAAACCCATGGCTGGACGCATTGGCCGGTTTTGCGCTGAGCCAACTCACACCGGCGGACGCAGCCCTGTTGGGTGACAGCTCGCTCGCGGCCCCTGAGCAAACCGAACTCACCGTCAACGCCAGGCCGCAGGAGGAAATCATGCTCTCACTGATCGAGCGTATCATTTTTCTCAAGGAAGCGCCATTCTTCCGTGAGATGACCATCAACCAGTTGAAAGTCCTGGCGCCGGCGTGCGAGGAACAGCGCTTTCACGCCGGCGACATCATCTTCCACCAGGGCGAGCCTGGCGGCGTCCTGGTGGTGATCATCAATGGGCAGGTGGGCATCGAACAGAGTCGGCGCCGCGGTTCGTCCATCCGCCTGGCGACGCTCGGCGCGCATGGCTACTTTGGCGAGATGACCCTTTTCGACAACAGCCCCCACACCGCATCGGCCATCGCCCTGCAAGATACGCTGGTGCTGCATCTGCGGCGTGAGCCGCTGATCGCCCTCATGCGCCGGCATTCTGACCTGGCCCTGGTGCTCATCAATGTGTTGAGCAGCCGTTTGCGTGAAACGAGCGATCGGGTGGGCGACCTCAGCCGCAGCCGACCACGGGAGTTGCATAAACTATATGATCAACTTGATCAGTAACCGGAGGCAGTCCCTCGATCCCCTCCGCACATCCTGGGTCAGACCGCCGGCATCATCTGTCGGCCATCCTCTGATTTTTTCTGTCACCGAGTCCTTGTTGACCGGTGACTGCCTGTTGCGGCCTGATCCTGACGCGCCGTTAGCGCCCACAGCCTGGCAGCAGCTGGCCGAGTCCGTGGCCCATGAAAAAAGCCTGACACCATTTCCGGCTGCCGTTCTCTACCGGCGTTGGCAGCAAGGTCTGGCGGCCGTAGCCGTCCACCAGGGTTGCATCATCGGCCATATCAGTTGTATGCCGATCTTTCACCAGACCACGCGCAGCCAGGTGGAACGCGCACTGCGCGGCGACCAGCCCCAGGGCGCCTCCGTCTGGCCTGCGATTGAAATGTTCGAACTACTCACCGGCTGGACGCATCCCGACTGGCGTAGACGCAAACTCAGTTTGCACCTGCGTCAGCATCTCCTGGCCCAGTTCCGATCGGAGTTCCTGCCTCGCCAGCGCTTCTTTGTCAGTGTCACCGTGGGGCGAGGTGGATCGCCTGTTCTGGCGCGCCTCGGATGGCACACCCTAGCTTGGGATGCCATTCCGTATGTCAGCAGCATGATCGGCGCGAACGACGACGGCCGGCCGCGTCCGGGATGGCATGTCACCAATCATGCGCCCTACAACGGATCGGACATTGCCCCCCTGGTGGACACCGCCCGTAGCTGGGATCACCACTGCTTCTTGTGGGTTTCCCATGCTGCCCTCGCCCAGCAGCTCAACGACCAACTGCAAGCCGCCGTTGGTCACGATTTGGATCGCTGGCGCCGCGCGTGGCGTGACGCAGCGTTGCCAACCTTGCTTCAGGCCGGCTATCTCCCGGTTCTGTTTGGATAATCATGATGCTCAAAACCAACACCATCCTTCGGTTCTGCTTTGTGATCGGGTCGTTGCTGTGGGGGCTGACCGCCTGCGCCGGCGAACCGCTGTCGCCGGCGCCGACCCTGGCGCCCACGCCCACCACAGCCCCGCCCACAGGACGCGGCGCCGGCGGCGTCTTACGTATCCTCTTTTGGCAGGCGCCCACGATTCTCAACCCGCACCTGGCGTCCAGCCAGAAAGACTGGGCGCCGGCGCGTGTCACCTATGAACCACTGGCCAGTTTCGACAAAGATGGCAATCTCATCCCGATCCTGGCGGCCGAAATTCCATCGCTGCAAAACGGCGGGGTTGCACCCGATGGCAAATCGGTCACCTGGAAACTGCGTTCCGATGTCAAGTGGTCGGATGGCATGCCTTTCAGCGCGGCTGACGTTGAGTTCACCTACGATTTCATCGCCAATCACGATGTCAACGGCGCGACCACGTTCACCAACTACCAGGGCATCGAGAGTGTCAAGGCTCAGGATGACCTCACCGTGCGCATTGATTTTCAGGCTGTCAATCCGGCCTGGGCTGTGCCCTTCGTGGGCGTGCAGGGGATGATCATCCCGCGCCATGTCTTCGAGCCTTACAACGGCGCCAATGCCGCCGACGCCCCGGCCAATCTCCTGCCCGTGGGCACCGGCCCCTATCGCGTGGTGCGCTTCAAGGCGGAAGAAGTGCTGTTCCTGGGCAATACCCTGGTCGAGACCAACAAGATCATCTATGAGCCTAACCCGTATTTTCGTGAACCGGACAAGCCGTACTTCAGCCGCATCGAGCTGAAGGGCGGCGGCACCGTCAACGAGGCCGCGCGCGCTGTGTTGCAGGCAGGCGATGTGGATTACGCCGCCAATTTGCAGATCAACTTCCAGGAGCAGCCAGGCCTGGCGAGCGGCAGTAAAGGCCAACTCCTGGCGCCGTTTGGCGCGTTCGTGGAGCGCATCTTGCTCAACCGCACCGACCCCAATCGCGAAACCGCCGATGGCGAACGGTCGAGCCTTCAGTTTCCCCATCCCTTCTTCAGTGACCTGCGCGTGCGCCAGGCCTTTGCCCATGCCATTGATCGTGCGGCGATTGCCAGCCTGTACGGGCCGACCGGTCAGCCGGCGACGAACATTCTGGTGTCCCCGCCTCCCTTCGAGTCACCCAACACCGCGAACCAGTACCCGTTCGACCTGGCAAAAGCCGCGCGCCTGTTGGATGAGGCCGGTTGGCGCGACACCAACCGGGACTCGATTCGTGACAACGGCATGATACGCCAGGCCGGCGAACCATTGATCACCCTGCGCGTGCTGATGCAGACCGCAGCCAGCCCCATTCGCCAGCAAACCCAAGAGATCATCAAGGGCACGCTCAACTCGATCCAGGTGGATGTTCAACTCACCTTCTTCGATTCGATTACCTTTTTCAGCAGCGACCCGGCCATCACCAACACGCGTCACCATTTCTACGCCGACCTGGAAATGTACAGCACTGGCAATCGCAGCCCTGATCCGGGGGCCTACATGCGCACCTGGATCTGCAGCGAGATCGCGCAAAAGGCCAATAGTTGGAAGGGTCTGAACAAGGAGCGTTGGTGCGATCCTGCGTACGATGCGTTGTACCAGGCATCTACGACGGAAATTGACCCCGCACGCCGGCGCCGGCTCTTCATCGAGATGAATGACAAGTTGATCGCTGATGGGGTCGTGATTCCCCTGGTGCGCCAGGCTGACATCTCCGGGGTGAGCAACACCCTGGTTGGTGTTGACCTCAGCCCCTGGGACGCGGACCTGTGGAATATCAAAGACTGGAAGCGGAGTACACCATGACCGAATCACCAACCGCCCATTCCCCAGACGAGCGGGCGCTCGTTGACAAGGAGAACCTGGCCTACCGGGTCGGCGCGCCGTTGCTCAACCGCCTGGCGATCGGGAGTAAACTGAGCCTGGGCTTCGGCATTCTCGTGCTGCTGACGATCGTGGGCGCCATCTTCAACTATCTGGCCAGCACCAACGCCATGGCGGGCATCAACATCGCTGACGAAGTGCGCGCACCCACCGCGCTGACAGCCATCCGCGCCGAAGCCAATCTCCTGCGCCTGCAATCGGACGTGCGTGGCTACCTGGCATTGAGCAGTGAGGAGTATCTGCAAGACCAACAGCGCGATGCCCGGGCCTTCCAGAATGACCTGGACGAATTGACCGTCCTGTCTGCGCAGCTCTCTCCTGAAGATCAGCAGCGCCTGAAACGGGTGCGTACACTCTATGACCAGTTGGCAGCTGATATCCCCACGCTTTTCGCACTGCATGACGACCCATTGGAACGCGAGCCGGCCTACGCCATCATGGCGACGAAGGGCCTGCGCCTGGGCGGACAGGTTCTGATTGATGTCGGTGGGTTGATTGATGAACAGGGACGGCGGTCTGCGAGTGAGTTTACCGCTGAGGCCGAAGGCATGGCTCAACTGGCCGAGATGGCGCGTTTTCAGGGATCACTCAGCGCCATGCTGTCTGGCCTGCGCGGCTACACCACCACCCGTAACCGCTCCTTCCGGGGTGAGTACGAGGCCAATCGCGATCTCAATCAGCAGGCCTGGGATCAACTCAAAGCGAGTCGTCCGCGGCTCAATGCGAAACAGCGCAGCCTGTTGGATGGCATCTCCACCAATCGCGCCGCTTTTCTGCGCTTGCCAGACGAGATCTTCCCCATCCTGGAAGGCGAACACTGGCGCGAAGACATCTACCTGTTTCGTACCGCTGTCCTGCCGCTTTCGACGGAAATGATCAGCCTGCTGGATCAGTTGACCGCCAATCAGCAGAATGCCCTGCGCAGCGATCTGCATCGTGGCCGCCAGGACCTGGTGGCTGCCAATCGCGTCGTCCTGGCGGGCGGCGTGGTGGCACTCATCATGGGCGTGGCGTTGGCCTTCATTTTTCGTGAGAATATCGCAGGCCCAGTGCGTCGCCTGACCGGGGTGGCCGAACGTGTGCGTGGCGGAGACCTGGAAGCCCAGGCCCGCGTTCGATCGCGTGATGAAATTGGGCGCCTGGGTGAGGCCTTCAACAGCATGACGACCAAGCTGCGCCAAACACTCAGCCAGGTGCGCAGGGAGAAGAAACGCGCCGATGATCTCCTGCACGTCGTGATCCCCATCGGCGTATCGTTGGCGTCTGAAAAGGATTTCAACCGCTTACTGGAGGTCATGCTCGTGGAGGCCAAGACTTTCTGTCACGCCGACGCCGGCACGCTCTATCTGCGCACAGATACCAACCACCTCAACCCGATGATTGTGCGCAACGATACGCTGCATTCTACGATGGGCGGCACCTCGGCGCTTGCGGTGACTCTGCCTCCGATTCCGCTCTACGACGCCGTCACGAATGAACCCAATCATGCCAATATCTCGTCCCATGTGGCCCTGGAAGGCAAGAGTGTCAATGTCTCGGATCTGTCCCACGCGACCACCTTCGATTTTTCCGGCCCGCGCGCCTTCGAAATCCAAACCGGCTACCGCTCGCACTCGCTGTTGACGGTACCCTTGAAGACGGACGAGAATCATGTGCTGGGCGTGATGCAGTTGATCAATGCCAAAGACAGCGAGACCGGCGAGGTGACGGAGTTCGATGACGCCCTGCTGCCGTTAATGGATTCGTTCTCATCGTTGGCTGTGGCTGCGCTGTCAGCCTACGTGCGTGAGCAGGGTCTGCGTCAGGAAATCCAGCAGTTGCGCATCGAAATTGACGAAACGCGGCGTCAACACGAAGTCAGCGAAATTGTGGAGACAGACTTCTTTCAGGCCCTGCAAGCCAAGGCCCGTGTGATGCGCCAGCGTCTGTAGGGGCATGGCCTTGCGCCTGCCCTCTGCCCGCGTGGGCGACCGCAAGGGTGCGCCCCTACAAATTGCGTTACGACGATATTGATGAAAGACCGAGTGGGTAAATGATGAACTTCATGGTAAACTTCAGTGAACTGATGGAACAACTGCAAGCAATCAGTGTTTTCCCCGGCATTACACCGGTTGACATCCTGATTCTGCCTGATCCGGTTGACTCGGCCGTGCAGAAAATCTTGCGACGCGGGCCGATGGGCGTGGTCGAAATAGCCTCTGTCCTCAATCTGCCCGAAGATGAAGCCAAGCAAGTGGCCGATCTCCTGGTTGAAAAAGGTTATCTGCTGACGGAAGAACGCCACAGCGATGGCAGCCTGATGTACAAGGTCTATTTTGCCCGGATGCGGGGGCACAAAATTCCACTGGACTTATAGATGACTTTATCTGAGGAACGGGCCGCAGTTTTGAGTGCGGTGAGCATTTTTTCCGAAACGCCACGCGCGGCGCTCGCTTTCATTGCGCCTTTGCTCGAAGAGGTCACCGTGGCCGCCGGCGAGACGGTGATCGAGCGGGGAGAGATGGGCGACGCCATGTACATCATCGAACGCGGGCGCATGATGGTGCATGACGGCGAACGGGAACTCAACACCTTGGGGCCGGGCGATGTCTTCGGCGAGATGGCGGTGCTCGACCCGGAACCGCGCAGCGCCTCGGTCACGGCGCAGGAAGCGGGTGTCCTCCTGCGCCTGAAACAGGAGGCGCTGCACGATTTGATGAGTCACCAGCCAGAAATTACGCGCAGCGTCATTCGCATCCTGTCCAACCGCTTGCGCCATATGGTCCACCACATGTCGGTTGAATTTGCCTACATGCAGCAGTTTGCCCGACTCACAGCGGCGGCGGTCGCGATCGAAAGCGAGATCTATGTGCCCTCAAGCCTGGACGACGTCGCCGCACGTCCAGATGAGTTGGGGCAACTGGGCCGGGTTTTTCAGCAAACGATTCGTGAGCTGGCCCGCCGCGACCAACAGCTGCATGACCAGCTGGCCCACCTGCAAATTGAGATTGACGATGTCAGGAAGGCTCGCCATGTGGCCGAATTGACGGAGAGCGCGACCTTCCGAAATCTACAGATGCAGGCGCAGCGCCTGCAGCGGCGCAGAAAATCGCGAACCCCGGCGCCTGCACCACCGGCGACGCATATCCAGCCGGAGACCACTGAACCCGCGCCGGGATCGGCCATACCCGCGCAGCCGGATCTGGCCCGCGCACGCCAGTATGTCGTGAAGCGTCTGAGCACTGAGCTGGCTGCGTACAACACCTACCATTCTCTCGAGCACACCGTTGAGGATGTCGCGCGGGCCGCAGACCGCCTGGCGGCGTTGTCTGGTATCGAGGGCGATGATCTGCTCCTGCTGCGCACGGCCGCGTATTTTCACGACATCGGTTTTGTGGACGACCGCGCCAACCATGAGGTGATCGGCGCCGACATTGCGCGTACCGTCCTGCCAGGCATGGGCTATCAGCCCGAACAGATTGATGCCATCTGCGGGATGATTATGGCGACGCGACTCCCGCAAAGCCCGCGCACCCTCCTGGAGCAAATACTGGCCGATGCCGATCTCGATGTGCTGGGGCGCGCCGATTTCATAGAGCGGAGCGCGGCGCTGCGCGCTGAATCGGCGGCCATGGGCGCGCTGCAGACCGACTACGAGTGGTACCAGTCGCAGTTCCAGTTTGTGCGCCACCATGATTATCATACCCCAGCCGCGCGCACGTTACGCCAGGCCGGCAAGGAAGCCAA
Source organism: Candidatus Amarolinea dominans (assembly GCA_016719785.1). Classification (NCBI taxonomy): domain Bacteria; kingdom Bacillati; phylum Chloroflexota; class Caldilineae; order Caldilineales; family Candidatus Amarolineaceae; genus Candidatus Amarolinea; species Candidatus Amarolinea dominans. The sequence continues at coordinate 177,565 of JADJYJ010000007.1, read as the reverse complement.
CCTGGCGACCCTCGCCCGCCTGATCGAGACCAGCCGCTCACCGTCATTCTCTCAACCCGCAGATGCGAGCAAGCATCATGACTGAGCAGATGAACGCCAGCAGCGCCAGTCAGGTGAGCAATGCAAGTGCTGCAAGTGATGCAAGTGATCGTCGCGCTGAACTGTTGTCCAAAGCGGACATCATGGCGATCCTGCGCACAACCACGATCTTCATGACGACGACCGACGAAGCCCTGGAAGATGTGGCCGATCTTCTGCGCCCGCAAAGCCTGGCCGCCGGCCAACTGCTCTTTGCCCGCGGCGACCCCGGCGATTGTATGTACATCGTGGTGAAGGGCCGCGTGCGTGTGCATGATGGCGAGCGTGTGCTGAATGACCTGTGGGCCGGCGCGGTCGTGGGCGAAATGGCAATCCTGGACGATGCCGGGCGCGTGGCCTCGGTCACCGCCATCGAGCCGACGCAACTACTGCGCCTGGACGAGGCGCCTTTTCAAGCCCTGATGGACGCGCAGCCTGAGATCGGTTTTGCCATCATCAACGTGCTGTGCCAATACTTGCGTGCTCGCCTGCGCGACATGGCGCAGGACTTTGTCTATTTGCAGCACATCGGTCGCATGACGGCGGCCGCGGCGGCGCTGGAGAACAACAGCTATGATCCGGCTTCCATCGCTTCCATCGCGGACCTGGCCGAACGCTATGACCCGCTGGGGCAACTGGCGCGGGCTTTTCAGCACATGGCAGAAGAGGTCATCGCGCGTGAGACCAGTTTGCGCCAACAGGTGCAGGCGCTGATCATCGAGATTGACGAGGCCAAGAAGGCGCGGCAGGTTGCGGAAATTACCGAGACCGACGCCTTTCGTCGCTTGCAGGAGAAGGCAGGCCAGTGGCGGCGTGACCGCCGCGCAGGCAGCAGCCGGGCCGCCCCTTCTACAGTTGATCCAGCGCCTCGCTGATGGCGTCCGCCTGTGGCAGCGCCCGCCCGTCCGCCAGCGCCCTGGCCTGGTCCCACCCCGCAAGGTGGCTGAGTGCAGGCGCCAGCAAGCGATCCAAGCGCGCCTGCTCCGCGCCCGAGAGCGGAACGCCGATGGCGGCACGCAGGGCCGCGGCCGCGCCGATCAGGCGCAGGGCGTGGGTTGGCTTGCCTTCGAGCGCCAGTAAACTGCCAATATCCTCCAGCAGATAGGCCAACGCCCATTTGTCCCCGAACCCACGGTAGATGAGCAAACTTTCGCGGTACAGGGCGTGCGCGCGGTCATCGTCACGCTGGCCGCGTGCCGCGTTGCCCAGGTTGTTCAGGAAATTGGCAATCGTCCAGCGATCACCCACCTGGCGCATGAGCGCCAACGCCTCCTCGAAGCATAGCGCCGCCTCGCGGTCGTTGCCCAGGTCAAGCAGGACATTGCCCAGGTTATTGAGAGAGACCCCGATGGCCCAGCGATCACCGAAGCCGCGGCGGATGGTCAGGCTCTCCCCGTGCAGGCGCCGCGCCTCTGCCAGGTTGCCCTGGCGCCGCGCCACAATCGCCAGGTTGCTGAGCAGGCTGGCGACGCGCGGCTGGTCGCCCACGGCACGCCGCAGGGCCAGGCTTTCCAGGTAACGGGCCTGCGCCCCGGCATAATCGCCCTGTTGATCGGCCAGGGTGCCCAGGTAGTGCAGCGCCTGACCCAGGCCGTCCTTGTCTGCCAGCGCCTCGAAGCCGCGCCGCGCGGCCGCCAACCACTCCCATGCCTCGCCAAATCGGGCCTGCTTGCGGCAATTTTCGCCCAGGCGAATTTGGCACCAGGCCTGCGTCAGGAGGTCGTCCAGGTCCGCGGCCAGCCCCAACGCCTCCGTATAGAGATCACTGGCGCCGCGCCAGTTGCCCGTCAATTCGAGAACCTGGCCCAGGCTGAGCAAAACGTCCACTTTTTGGCCGCGAGCGAGAATGGGCAACACTCGCTGGTAATAATCAATGGCCGCGCTGTTGGCATAGCGCGCCTGCGCGGCCTGGCCGGCCCTCAGCAGATACTCACGCTGTTTCGCCTCGTTGTTGCTGCGTGCGTAGTGAAAGGCCAGGAGATCAAGATGCGGATCAAGTGCCTCGTGATAGGTCTCCTCCACAAAACGCCCCAACTGGTCGTGGAGCATGGCGCGGGTGGCATAGGGCAGGCTCTCATACGCCACTTCCTGTGTGACGACATGTTTGAAGAAATAGACCGTGTCCGGCTCCGTACGCTCCAGCACCATCAGGCCCAGGCTTGCCAGCGTCTCCAGATCGCGTTGCACAAGGTCGTGCGCTCCCAGGCTGGGATGCACACCCCACAACAGACGCGTGCCAAACAGGCGGCCGATGACACTTGCCGCCTTGAGGGTGATTTGCTGACTTTCGCTCAGTTGGTCAATGCGGCTCAGGATCAGGCTGTGCAGGCTGACCGGCAGATCGAGCTGGGCGAGAGATTGGGCATCATCGAACGCGATCCCGCGCGCCTGGATGTAGTTCAGCAACTCCTCGATATAAAACGGGTTGCCGTCGGCTCGTTCCAGGATACGATCGACCAGGGCAGCAGGCAGGTCGTCAGGATGCAGGGGCGCGGCGCCCCCTGCCTGCCCACGGTGGCCGATTCTGAGTGCGATCAGGTGGGCAGCTTCGGCGGGCGAAAATTCGCCCAGGGCAATCCGGGTGACGAGCGGGAGCCGGCTGAGCCGCGGCGCCTGTTCCTGCGCCAGGTCGGGCGGGCGATAGGTCAGCACCAGCAGCACCGGCAAATTGTCCAGCGCCTGCCCCAGCGCCTCCAGCAAGTCCTGCGAGAGCGCATCCATCCAGTGTGCGTCTTCCAGGATGATCGTCAGCGGGGTGCTGGCGGCCAATCCGCGCAAGCAGTCCACAAGCAAGGCCTCCAGCGAGGTTTTGCGCAGCTTGGCATCGAACGTGTGCGTCAGATCGTTGTCGGGGATGGGCAGGTTGAGCAGCCGGCCCAGCAAGGGCAAGCGGGGGACGAGGGTCGGATCAAGCTGGCGCAGGGTCGCTTCCAGTAGTTCGATCTGGCGTGAAGTCGCGTGGGTCACAGGACCTACGGCTCCGTTGCCGCCATCTCCCCGCATTTCGTCCGACGCGCCCGCGTCCACCGCCAACAGCCCACGCCAGATATTCTGCCACACCAGGTAGCTGCTGTTGGTGCCGTAGGATTCGCACTCGCCAGCAAAAATAGCGAATCCAAGCGCGCGGGCGCGGCGTATGACTTCGGCCACCAGGCGTGATTTGCCCATGCCCGCTACGCCCGCGATGGCAATGATCTGGCCGTGCCCTTCATGCGCGGCGGCCAACCGTGTCTCGATCAAGGCGAGTTCCGCCACGCGTCCCACCATGGGCAGGGCATACGCGGCCTCGTGCGTACCTACAGCCGGCTTCTGCCGCCGCCCAAGCAGGCTGGCGATGGCAATGGGCAACGACTTACCTTTGACCCGAATGGCCGGCAGCTCTTCCCAGGCGAAGCTGGCGCCGGCTGCGGCTTGCACCGCATCGGTGACCAGGATTTGCCCTGGTTTGGCGGCCTGCATCAGGCGCGCGGCCACATTGGCCGCGTCGCCCATGACGCCATAGGTGCGGCGGGTGACGCCGCCGTAGGCGCCCGTGCGCATACGCCCACGCGCGATGCCAATTTGCACCGGGGTCAGATAGTCCAGCGACGCGGCCAGGGCGCGCAGCTCCAGCGCGGCCGCCAGGGCACGCGCGGCGTCGTCTTCATGCGCGTGCGGCGCGCCAAAGGCGATGTACAGATAGCTGCCCTTGTCGCCGACGACAATTTGCAGCGGCGTGGCCGCGTAGCGCGTCAACAAACGCTGCACCCCACGGATGAATTGATCGAGCTTGTCGCGTACCGATGGATCGTGATCGTAATCGAGGCCGCCAAAACGCAGAAAGAGCGACACCGCCGGCCGCAGCTCGGCCAGAAACTCACCGCCGCCGGTGCGCAGGCGCTCGTAGACAGCCGGCAGCAGCCAGGGTTGCACCTGCGCCGCGCTCAGCGCGTCTGCGGCCAGCAGAGGCCAGGGTTGTGGTTCGACCGGTTCGCGTAGGCCGGCAGCGACCCCAAAGCGAGCCGGTGGCGCCTCATCCTGGGCGTCGGTGTGCAGCGTCTCACGCCATGCGCTGAAGATCACCGCGTCACCGACGGCCGCGGCAGCAGCCGCCGTGAGGAGCACCTCCCCTTTTTCAGCGTGGTGTTCAGCCTGTGCGAGGTGGTTGAGGGTTATGCCTGACAGGACATCAATCACCTGCAAAGCAGGATCACCGACCACAAAGCGGTGTACCGGGCCGACCGCGACCGTTGCTTTGACGGCCAGGGAAATGGCTCCGGTGTTCGGCAGGGGCGCAGACTGAAACGGGCGCATGGCTTCCTGCATCGCCAGGGCGCAAGCCGTCGCCCGTTGTCCCTGGTCGCCGTCGAGCCAACAGGTGATGGCGTCACCGCTAAAGCCGATGACGCTGCCGCCAAAGCGATCGAGTTCGGCAATCAACGTGTCGTAGACCTGGTTCAGGTAGCGCGTCAACTCCTCGGCGCCGCGCTGAGGGCCGAGGAGCTCCACCAGCGCTTCGGTCAGCGGCGTGAAGCCAGAGATGTCAACAAACAGCGCCGCGCCGGTGGTCTGTTCCGGCAAGGTAACGCCAGCCACCATAGCCTGGCGCCGATCCATGGGGATGTAAACAGCTTGAAGCTCGATCGGTGTCTGCATCCAAAAATTCCAGCTCTGCCTGTAGGTCACAGCTCCGCTGTGACGGCGCCGTTGGGGCGAGCCAACCTCCCGATCAAGTTCGGGAGGTTGGCCCGCATTGCCTGAATCATGTCACGCCGGAGGCGATGACCTACATAAGACGCTGCTTACGCCCGCGCAGCAGCCAACCGCCGCTGAGCAGGGCCAGCAAAGCAACCGCCAACAGGGTCCAACGACCGGCCAGGCCGGCCAGGTCGGCAAGGCCAGGATCGAAGCTTAGGGCGTCCAGTCTGATGGCGGTTGGCTCCGAGATGATGATCGTCGGGCCGGCCGTGACCGGGGAGGTGAAGTAGCCGCCCACCACGGCGGTGGTGACCTGGTACGTCCCGGCCGCCGGGGCTGTGATGGTGATGATGGCGGCGCCGTCAGGGCCAACCGGCGCCAGGTAGAAGGTCTGCGGGTGGTTGAGCAGATCCAGGTCGAACCGCACGATGGCCTGGGTCAGATCGCCCGGCGCCCCGTCATCCGCCTGCGTCACGCTGGCAGCCAGGGTCAGCGGCAAGCCCACCGCGCCGGTCACCGCGCCAGTGTAGGTGACGCTGGCATCTTCGGCGCTCAGGATCATGGCGGTCGCGGCCGTCGTGGCGTTGTAGCGCAGATCATCCAGGCTGAGTATCTGACCGTTACCCAGCGGGATGTCACCCACAAAGTAGACGCTCAGCGTGTAGCTGCCCGCCGGCGCGGGCAGGTCGCCCAACGGGGCGCGGCCGCTGTAGTCGGTGATGATCGGTTTGGCCTGCGGATCGCTGGCCGGTGTGAGCGGCGCTGACGCCCGCAGCGATTCAGACTCCGCCAGGAAGAAGACGGTCTTGGAGGCGAGGCGGCGCCCGCTGGCGTCGCGCAGCTCAGTCAGGACGTTGATGGGATCGCTATACTGCCCGGCGACCACGGTGGGTGAGAAGACGAGCGATGTGTCCTGCTTGAAGATGGTGAACGGTGCGCTGGCGGACGCGGGGGCAGCGGTGAGCGTGCCGGGAAACGTCACGCGCACCTGGCTTTCGCCGGGCAAGCCGAACAGCGAAAGGTTGACAACGCCGCGGCCGTTGCCATCGGTTACGCCCTGGCGAACTTGTGTGCCCAGGCTGAAGATCAACGGCTGCAGAGGCAGCGGAGCGCCCAGGCTGGTCAGCTCAGCCGTGAAGGGCAGTTCTGTGCCGTAGGGGCCGCTGCCCGGCGGCGCGATCAGCGCGATGGTGGTTGAAACCGGATAGGTGGGGGGCGGTGCGCCTGGATCACTGCCAGGGGTCAGATAGGAGCCGACATCGGTCACCAGGGAGACCAGGCCAACGCCATTGACCGCCTGAACCAGCGCGCGCAGGTTCGATGGGTCCGGGTAGGGGAGAGCCAGCGTGCCTTCCCACAGCGTCGAGTCGGTCGGGCTTTGCGCCAGGTCGAACGACTGCCATTGACCGAACAGCGGGCCGTCTATGGCCGTGTAAGTGACCCACACAGCCTGGATACCGGCAGCCGGGTCGCCGATGACGGTGGCCTGGAAGCTGACCTGGGCCAGGTCGGGGGTGCTGGTGACGCGCACGATGGTGGGCGGTGAGGCCAGGGCCGGAATGTTGCCGGTGGTCGTCAGCAGTCGCGTTGCCCCCCAGGGACCGCTTGCTGCCGCGGGCGCCTCCGGTGTGGGGTAGACGGTGGTGTTGGCGCTGTAGAACAGGCGGAAGTCCAGGGCGTCGTAGCGGCGCAAGGTGCCGGTGGGCGTTGTGGATGACGCGGCGCGGAACTGCGCGGGGCGCAGCAGGAGCGACATTCGGCCGGCCGCGCCGTTGGCCAGCACATCGAAGTAGTTGGCGTCCCAGGGCTTGACCGGGTAGAAAGAATCGCTGAAGAACGGGATGTGTACCCCGCGCACCTCGGTGGCGGCGGCGCCGGTCAGGGGCAAGATGTCGTTCAGATCGGTGTAGCGGCCGCCGCGGAAGCCCACACCGCGCAACACCTGCCCGTTGACATGGACGTTGCGCGCTTCCAGGGGCAGGACCGGCTCCGCGGGGTAGACGACAACGCCATCGGCGCCGGTGAGGTAGGCAGCCGTCACCGTGACGTCGGTCGAGTTGATGTTGAGAATTTTGGTTTGCAGGCTGAGGGTGGGGGTGATCGTCACATCAGCAAAGCTCAGGCCCAGGGTCAGGCCGGGGTCAGTGGCAAGGCCGGCAGTGGCGCCGACGATCGAGGGCGGGGCGGCCGGCGTGCCGCGTCCATTGGGCAAGTCAACGCTGAGCATGGGCAGGCCGAACAGGGTGGCGATCAGGAGCGCTTTCTGGTCAATGCCACGCAGGGAAGGAGTGGTAGCCAGGTAAGCCTGCTTGGCCGCGACCAGGGCTTTGCCCACGGGCACCGGCCCGCTGCCGGCCAGGAGGGCGCGGCTGAACTCGGTGTACAGTTTTTCGCTGTATGCGATGAAATCGGTATCGCCATACTGGTAGCCGGTGCCGCCGATGAAGGTGACGCGCTGGCGTGCAAACGCCTGCGCCCAGTCCGGTTGCGGGGAGATGCCGGCGATGCCGTGGGCGTTGACCAGGCTGTAACCCGAATGACAGCCTGCGCTGAACAGGATGACGTTTTGCAGATCAACGGTGGCCGACGCGACCTCAGAAGCGAGCAGGCGGGTGGTATAGTCCGCGGCCAGGGCGCTGCCGGCGCTGAAGTGGCCGGCCAGGAAGATCAGATCATGGCGGTTGCTCAAGAGGCTGGCGCGCAGATCGGTGGCCGTCCACGCGTCCGGATCGGCCGGCGATTGGTTGGCCGGGGCAATCAGGGTGTCGGCGGCGGCGCCGATGCCGGCCTCGAAGGCTGCCTGTACCGCCTGGGCGCTGTCGGTCAGGAAGTCATAGCCGGTAACGAGGGACGCGGTGGGCGTGTCCACCACACCGGCGGCCGTGGAAAGGTAGGCGTCGAGCATACCGATGATTTCGGCCGGTGTTTCGACGAGGCGTCCCACGGCCAGGTCAGGCAGCGGGAAGGTGCTCACCTTGTGGTTCAGTTCGATGGCCGCGCCGTAGTCGTCCTGGCTGAGCAGATAACCCAGGCGCAGGCTGGCCTGTGAGGCCGAGCTGTCACGCACCGGCGGCACGTAGTTGCGTTCGCTGGCGAGCAGGGCATGGTCAGGATGGCGGAAGAAGGGAATGACGTCATCGTTGCCCACCAACACTACGTAGGCCAGCGGGTTGACGAGGCGATAGCGATCTACCACGGTCTTGATGGCGTCGGCCACCAGGTTCTTGGCCGCTGGACAGGCTGGGTAGGCATCGGCCTGCGCGTTGGCGGCCGCCACGCGTGCGTCGGCGTCTACGTTGATGATCTCAGCGCTGACTTCTGGGCGCGCGGCCAACGTCAGCAGCCTGGCGCGCAGGGTTGGCGTCAACGGGTCGCTGGCGGCCAGGCGTGCGCGATCGGTCAGGATCAGGGTCTGGAAATTAGCGGCCGTCGCAGTCAGGCTGGACGGCGGCAGGTCGGAAGTCACCCCGTCGCAGACATCAGATAGCAGCGTCACCTCCAGGTGGAAGGCCTGGGTGGGGCTGAAAGCGCCATTGCGTCCGCGCACACGGATGTAAAAATCGCTGCTGTTGTCCCACGTGTTGATGGAGATGCCTTCGCTGGCGGTGCCCTCGAAGCCGGCCACGGCGATCACGCTGCGAACCTGCGCGCTGGCGTAGGCATCCGCATCCGGCGAATAGACATCCGGGCTGTAGACATCGGGGCTGTACACGTCCGGACTGTAGACATCCGGGCTGTACACGTCCGGGCTGTAGACATCCGGGCTGTACACGTCCGGGCTGTAGACATCCGGGCTGTACACGTCCGGGCTGTAGACATCCGGGCTGTACACGTCCGGGCTGTAGACATCCGGGCTATACATGTCGGGGCTGTAGACATCCGGGCTGTAGACATCGGGGCTGTAGACATCGGGGCTGAACGCGTCCGGCGCGAATTCAGCGCCCAGTTGCGCCAGGTCGGTCAGCGAAGCGGGCGGGTTCAGCGCCTGGTAGACCTGGGCAATATCCTTGAAGAGGGTCAAATCATAGTTTGCGGGCAGGTCGGTCAGCGTCACCGTCAGCTTACTCTGGGGCGTGACCCTGATCTTGTACCAGCGCGATTGTCCCGGCCGGCTCAGATATTGGTCTATCTCGCCCTGCAGCGTCGAAGCGTCCGGGGCTGGCGGTGCGGACAGGGGGAGGCGATAGGCCAGCGGCCAGGTGACGTTGTTGGGGCCGACGGCCTGGCACGGTCCGAATTCCGAGGTGTTACCGTTGCTGTCGGTGGCGGTGGCGGTGATGAAATGATTCAGCGGCACCGCCAGCGGCGCAGTCATCGAAAAGGCCACGCTGTCAGACAGATCCGTGCTGACGGTGGTGGCGCCGAGCGAAAGGCCGCCTTCACCATAGGTGCTGGCGTCACAGGCGATGTTGTCGAAGAATTCCAGGGTGAACGTCTGCTCGGCCTGGGTATCGAGGCGTCCGCTGATCAGGGTGGTGAGATCATCCGGCACGGCGCTAAAAACTAACGGGTAATTCTGGTCATAATTCGCGCCCTCATCGGCATCGCCGATATCGTTGAGGGTCGGCCCGTCGCCGTCGAGGTCAATGCCCAGGCCATCGTTCAGTTCGATCCGGTTGCCAAGAAAGGAATTCTCATAGCCGTTGAGCACGGTGATGCCGTCGCCGCCATTGAAAGCGATCCGATTGCCCTCGCCCGCCGCCAGGCCACCAACCGTATTGCTGCTGGCATCTTCGAAGTAGATACCGCTGCCGCCGTTGCCCACCGGCGCGTAGCCGCCCACATCGCTGCCGATCCGGTTACCCTGGATCACGTTACCGTTGGCCCAGAACCATGACAGCAGGATGCCATGCTGCGCATTACCGGAAATGACATTCTCCGCGCCTGGCGTCGTGCCGCCAATGGTGTTGTCGGACGCGGCGAGAATCCCGATACCGTTGGCTTGATTGCCGAGGGGCGCAGCGCCGCTCACGTTGGCGCCAATGAAGTTGCCCTGCACCAGGTTGCCAGACGTGCCTGGCTCAGCGGGCGCGGCGCCTGCAGCCAGGTGACCCGCCTTTGGGCTGGCGTAGAGTGTGATGCCGTCGCCCAGGTTGCCGGCCAGCAAATTGCGGCGATCAGGCGTCTCGCCGCCGATGACGTTGTTGTCTGACCGGACCAGCACGCCGCTGCCGCTGTTGCCCAACCCTTCCAGGCCGCTGGCGTCCGTGCCGATGAAGTTGCAGTACAGCGTGTTGTTTCCTGCGAAGCGCAACTCAACCCCATCCTGATCGAAGCGATTGATCACCAGACCCATCAGCGTGCTGTCACCCACCAGCGTCAACCCCGATGTTTGTGACACGGCGCTGCCGTTCACTTCGATGAGCAAGGTGGGCGGCCAGGATGCACAACTGGCGCCGGGCTGAGTCAGGCCGTTGATAATGACCGGATCTGTGACGTGCGGAAGTCCGGTGCTGGGCGTGATGGTCTGTACACCAGAACCGGGAATGGCAAAATGAATCTCATCGGGCACGCCGACGTTGGGGTGACTGTTGGCCGCCTCAATCGCATCGCGCAACGAGCAGGGTTCCACAATATCGCATACGCCGGTGCTTGTATCGTCGGTGGTGGTGACCGTAAAAACGAAGCCGCCCTGGGGTGTGTCCACATCACAGCGGGCACCGGGCTGGTCTGGCCCGGGGCAATCGCTGTTGGCACGGGCGCTCATGGCCGGGCTGCCCAGGTTGACGCCCAGGACCAGTATCGCCACAGCGCAAGCCACGAGCAGCCATGCGGCGCGGATGGGCTGCCTCTTAGAATGATTCGGATAGCTAGAATAAAACCACGGATTCATGCGCTTTTCTCCAGATTTATGATACCACCAAAGTCGAATTTTGCTAAACGCCGTTGCCGAAGGGGCGGCTGTGAGCGGCGGGGAGCAGGCATCGGTAACAAGAAGGGCCGCCAGGTGTAACCTGGCGGCCCTTCTTGTCTGTGTACCCAACGTGATTACTTGACGTCTACCACAGCGCCTTCGGCCTCGATGATCTGCTTGGCGTTGGCGGCCACTTCTTTGGTGACCGCAGCCAGGATGGTCGCGGGCGCCGACTCGACCAGGTCCTTGGCTTCCTTCAGGCCCAGGCTGGTGACCTGGCGGACTGCCTTGATGACGTTGATCTTCTTGGCGCCGATGTCCTTGAGGACCACATCGAACTCGGTCTGCTCTTCCACCACCGGGGGGGCTTCCGCCACCGGCGCCGCAGCGCCGGCCGCGGCCATCATACCTGCAGCCATCGGCGCCGCGGCACTGACGCCCCAATGCTCCTGCAGGATTTTGGACAGTTCAGCGGCTTCTTTGAGGGTCAGAGCATCCAGCTCTTCGACCAGTTTCTGCAATTTGTCGGACATGATTCTGATGATCTCCTCGTGCATTTCAAAAGGTTGTTCTAAGGGTTCGAATCTACGGTCGCGTCAGGCAGCGTTTTCTTCTGCCTGTTCTGAACGTGCGTAGAGAACCGTGATGATTTCGCGCAACGGCGCTTGCAGCACACCAACCAGGTTGGTTGCCGGTCCCTGCACGGCGCCCAGCAACTGCGCCAGTAACTGCTCACGGGTCGGCAGATCCACCAGGCGCTTGACCTCATCGGCCCCGAATATGTCATCGGGCAGGAGCGCGCCAATAAGCTCCAACTTCTTCTGCTCCTTGATCACAGCGAGCAGATGCTTGGTAGACGTTGCAATCGGGCCTGCAAAGTAACAGACGCTCACCATACCGGCAAACATCTCGTCTGGCACCGGGAACTGGCTGTCCTTCAGTGCGATCTTGAACAGTGTGTTCTTGGTCACCTGGAACGTCGCGTCTGCGTCGCGCAACTTCTTGCGCAGCGCGGTGATTTCAGCCACGGTCAGGCCCTTGTTGCGCAGCACCACTATGGCCCGGCTCTTCTGCAAGCGCTCCGCGTACTGATCAATAAACTTCTGCTTTTCTTTTCGAGTCAGCGGCAATCGAGTCACCCCCTCTCACGATTACATCATGGCCATGGCCGGTGCAACGATACGCATCGCGCCAGGCATGGCCTGCTATCAACAAAAAAACCTTCGTGCCGCAGGACACGAAGGCGCACAAACCCGGGCGCTCTCTGTGCAGGGCAGAGAGTGCAGGATTCATTGACGTGCAGCTTCGCCTCAGCAGGGTTTACGTTTGGCTTGGCTGGCAAGCACACAACTACCTGCGGTCATCGGCTCATGCGTTAGGATTCGTAAAAGAATCAGGCTGTCGGTTTCAGACTGGAGGCCAGGTTGGCGTCCATGCGAATACCGGGGCCCATGGTTGTTGTCAACGTGACGCGGCGGACATAGATGCCCTTGGCCGCAGCCGGCTTGGCGCGCACAATCGCGTCCATGATGGCCGACAAGTTTTCGAGCAATTGGTCAGGCGTAAAGCTGGTCTTGCCCACCGGCATATGAATGTTGGACGTCTTGTCCACGCGAAACTCCACACGGCCCTGGCGCGCTTCTTTGATGACGCGCGGCAGGTCTTCGGGCTGCACAATGCTGCCGGTTTTCGGGCTGGGCATCAGACCACGCGGGCCGAGAATCTTGCCGAGACGGCCAACCTTGCCCATGACCTGGGGTGTCGCCAACACCAGGTCGAAGTCAAGCCAGCCATCCTGGATCTTCTTGATCATGTCATCGGCGCCGACGAAATCAGCACCGGCTTCGGAGGCGAAGCGCGCCCCGTCACCATCGGCAAAGGCGAGGATGCGTACCTGCTTGCCGCTACCGGCTGGCATGACCACAACGCCACGGACTTGCTGATCGGCGTGGCGCGGATCAACACCCATACGCAGATGAATTTCGACTGTGGAATCGAACTTGGCAAAGGCTGTTTCTTTGGCCAGGTTGATGGCATCCTGCGGCGTGTAATACTGATTGCGATCTACTTTGGCCGCCGCGGCGATGTATTTCTTTCCGTGCTTAGGCATATTGAGACTCCTGTGGTGCAAGCGAAGAGGTCTTCTTCTCCCACGTGTGACAATGGATTATTCGACAACCGTGATACCCATGCTCTGCGCGGTGCCTTCGATCATCTTCATGGCAGCCGCCAGATCATTGGCGTTCAGGTCTTTCATCTTGGTTTCGGCGATTTCACGCAGTTGGGTGCGCGTAATTTTGCCGCTGGCCTTGCTGTTCGGCGTAGCCGAGCCTTTGGCCACATTGGCTGCCTTCTTCAGGAGATCGGCCGCCGGTGGTGTCTTCGTGACAAACGTAAACGAATTGTCCTGAAAGACGGTAATTTCCACCGGGATGATCATGCCGGTTTGGGCAGCGGTACGCGCGTTGTACTCCTTGCAGAAGGCCATCAGGTTGACACCGTGTTGACCAAGCGCCGGTCCCACCGGCGGCGCCGGGTTCGCCTTGCCGGCGTTCAGTTGGAGCTTAACGATTGCTTTGACTTTTTTCGCCATGCGACTTCCTTTCGACTTCCTTTCAACAAACCCTTTCCTACTACGTGCTTGTCAAGACTGTTGTCAAGAAAAACCGTCTGTCAAAACAAAGGTGCGGCGCCCATCACAGTGGGCCGCACCTCGTTCCCTTATGGCTCGTGCGCTATGCCATCACCCGGACGTCAAACTTTTTCAAGCTGTAGGAAGTCAACTTCAACCGGTGTTTCCCGGCCAAAGAACGACACCATGACACGCGCCTTGCCTTTTTCCAGTGAGATTTCGTCCACGGCGCCAGTGAAATCGGCAAACGGCCCACCCACAAGGCGCACTTTCTGGCCGATCTTGAAGCTGATCTTGATCTTGGGCGCCACATCCTCGATGCGGCGCATGATCTTGTCCACTTCTTCCTGGCTCAGGGCGGTTGGTTTGTTGCCCATGCCGACGAAGCCGGTCACCCCAGGGGTGTTGCGCACGACGTACCACGAATCTTCATCCATGATCATGTCAACCAGGATGTAGCCCGGAAAAACCCGGCGCTCGATGGTACGGCGTTTGCCGTCCTTGAGTTCCACTTCCTCTTCGGTCGGAACGATCACCTGATAGATACGATCTCCGCCCACATCATGCATCGAAGCGGCGCGGTGCTCAAGGTTTTTCTTAACCTTGTTCTCGTAGCCGGAATAGCTGTGGATGACGTACCAGAAGCGCTCTGCCGCTGGTTCTGTCGCCGCAGTCTCGCCTTCGCCGGCCGCGACAGCGGACCGGGTGACCGGTTCATCGTCCAAGTTCAGTTCATCTAGGTAATCTAGCAACATCGCGTGGTCCACACCTTGGTGCCCTGGTCAACTGTGTCAGACAGAATCAGCCACCGACCAACAGGCGGAAAAACTGGGCAAATATGAAGTCCACCGCTCCCAGGATCAACGCCATCGAGAAAGTCACCGCCAGCACGACGACTGTCAGGTTAGTGGCTTCCTCACGCGTCGGCCAGGTCACTTTGCGCAACTCGGCCCGCGTGTCCTTGAAGTATTTGATCAGCGGGTTCTCTTTTAAGTTGACTGTCACAGGTTTATTCACAAATCTTCTCACATCGTTGCGATATCACAGGCCTCTTACAGATCAAGACACCAGTCTCCGCCAGATACTGATCGGAACAGAGGTGGTGTCTCGATACACTCAACAAGAGTGACTTAGGCAGGCCAGGCAGGACTTGAACCCGCAACCCTCGCTTTTGGAGAGCGATGCTCTACCTATTGAGCTACTGGCCTTCGTAAACGAAGCGACAACACATCCTGAAGCTGCTGAAAAACCGGGTTTCGTGATGCGTCGGAAACCCGGTTCTTCCGGCTCCCCTAGCGCGTCTCGCGATGGGGCGTATGCTTGTGACAACGGGAGCAGTACTTAGCCAGCTCCATGCGCCCCTGGTCGTTGCGCCGATTTTTCTCCGAAACGTAATTGCGCTCTTTGCACTCCGTGCAGGCCAACGTAATTACGGTGCGTACCGCTTTTTTCGCCATGATTTTGTGTCCCGTCTGGCAGTGGACGCCGGCAAGGCAGCCACCGCAAAGTCCTTAGTTCATCATCTTGGTGATGACGCCGGCGCCAACGGTGCGGCCACCCTCACGGATGGCAAACCGCGACCCCACTTCCAACCCGACCGGTACGATCAGCTTGATCTTCAGGTTCACGTTGTCGCCCGGCATGACCATCTCCAGCCCTTCCGGCAAATCGCACGTCCCGGTTACGTCCATCGTCCGAATGTAGAACTGCGGCCGGTACCCGTTGAAGAACGGCGTGTGCCGTCCGCCCTCTTCCTTCCGCAACACGTACACCTCGCCCATGAACTCCATGTGCGGCTTGATCGAACCCGGCTTGGCCAATACCTGCCCGCGCTCCACATCGGTGCGCGTGATCCCCCGCAGCAGACAACCCACGTTGTCCCCCGCCTCGCCGCGTTCCAGAATCTTCTTGAACATCTCTACGCCGGTCACGATCGTCTTGCGCGTATCTCGCAATCCCACAATCTCGATCTCTTCGCCCACCTTGACTGTGCCACGCTCGATACGTCCCGTCACCACCGTGCCCCGACCCTTGATCGCAAACACATCTTCCACCGGCATCAGGAACGGCTTCTCCGTCTCACGCACCGGCGTCGGTATGTACTCGTCCACCACTCGCATCAAGTCCCAAATGCACTTGTACTCCGGCGCATTCGGATCCTTCGAACTCGATTCCAACACCTGCAACGCACTGCCACGCACGATCGGAATGTCGTCCCCAGGAAAATGCTGGCTCGTCAGCAACTCCCGTAACTCCAACTCCACCAACTCCAGCAGTTCCTCGTCGTCCATCATGTCGCACTTGTTCAGGAACACCACCATCGCCGGTACTTCCACCTGCCGCGCCAGCAAGATGTGCTCCCGCGTCTGTGGCATCGGCCCATCAGGCGCCGCCACCACCAGGATCGCACCGTCCATCTGTGCCGCACCCGTGATCATGTTCTTGATGTAGTCCGCATGTCCCGGACAATCTACGTGCGCATAGTGCCGCTTCGCTGTCTGGTATTCAACGTGCGCAATCGCAATCGTGATGCCGCGCGCCTTCTCTTCCGGCGCATTGTCAATCGAATCAAATGCACGAAAATCCGCCCATCCCTTGAGCGCCAACACCTTCGTGATTGCCGCCGTCAAACTCGTCTTCCCATGGTCAATATGACCAATCGTCCCCACGTTGATGTGCGGCTTCGTTCGCTGAAATACTGCCTTTGCCATGAAATCCTACGCCTCCTGATCCGTTGCGAGCACTGGCGCCAGGTCCATTTCTCGCTGCATGTTATTATGGAGCCCACGACCAGACTTGAACTGGTGACCCCGTTCTTACCAAGAACGTGCTCTACCGACTGAGCTACGTGGGCAGGTAGAGGAGAGAGCTGCGTGCGCTCTCTCCTCTAATCTGGTGGGCGGAGAAGGATTCGAACCTCCGAAGGCGTCAGCCAGCTGATTTACAGTCAGCCCCCGTTGGCCACTTGGGTATCCGCCCCTATTCACTTACACCGGCCGTTCAATCACTCTGACTCGACGAGAGCCGACGAGGAGAATCGAACTCCTAACCTACTCATTACAAGTGAGTTGCTCTGCCGATTGAGCTACGTCGGCCTGGCAATCGGGTATTATACCAGACGAAAACGAACTGTCAAATGCTTTGGCGTTCTACTTTTGACGCCCCATCCCGGCGGCTCTCGATGACACGCTGATACACCTCCAGGGTCGCCGCTGCGGTCTGCGCCCAGGAGAATTGCGCGGCCCGCACAAGTCCCGCCTGACGCATCGCTTGCCGCTCCTCCTCATCCTGCCATATTCGCTGCAGGGTCTGCGCGATGTCAGCAACCGTGAGGGGATCGAAATATCGAGCCGCCGTACTCCCCAGTTCAGGCAAACTCGCGGTCCCGCTGCACACCACCGGCGACCCGCAGGCCATCCCCTCCAGCACCGGCAGACCAAAACCTTCATACACCGACGCCAGCACCGTCAGGCGCGCGCCTGCGTAGACCGCGGGCAAATCGTCATCCGCCACAAAGCCGGCCAGATGAACTGCCTCGCGCTGCGGCAGCGTCTCCAGGCGGGCAAAGAAGCCTTCCGTCAGCCAGCCCTTGCTGCCAACGATGACCAGGTGGGCATCCAACCCCGATTGGCGCAGAATCAACAGCGCATCCAGCAGGCGATCCAGGTTCTTGCGCGGTTCGATCGTGCCGACGGTCAGCATGTAGTGCGCCGGCAGGTGATAGCGCGCACGTACGGCCGTGATGCGTTCCGGTGTCTGCGGGCGAAAGTGTGGCGCGGCCGCTTCGTAGATGACATGCACCTTTTGCGGCGTCACCGCATAAAGTCGCACCAGGTCGCGCTTGCTGTTTTCCGAGATGGTAATCAGGGCGTTGGCGCGCTGGCAAAACAGCGGCATGGCCGCGTTGAGAAACCAGTAGTTCAGGCGCTTGTGGTGCTGCGGCAACAGGCGGTAGATCAAGTCATGCACGGTGAGCACGCTGGGCACCTGGCGCAGCGGCATCAGCAAATGCTCGGTAGCGTGATATAATTCAGCCGCGGGCAGCAGGCGGTCGAAACCGATCCCCGCCATCTGTCCCAGCCAGACCGCCAGGCGCCAGGGCTTATATCCAAGACGAACGTGCCGAGCCTGATGTGCTGTGCCCGCGCCAGGCAGCCTGACCGTGCCTGATGCACCGGCCCGATTGTAGAAAAACGCCAGGCGCTCGCCCAGCAGCGGCGAGAGATGATCGGCCAACGTGGCGGCGTAGCGCCCCAGGCCGGCCTTGCCGTTGATGGCGGCTGACATATCAAGATAGATGGTCATCTGTACCTGGGTGACAAAAAACGATCGGCCGGCGTCTCATGCAGAACGCTGACCGTTAGCGACAAGCAACAGAAAGATGTTTCCTGACAAGCCCTACGGAGAAAGAACATGACGACAACAATTCCCAGCACGCATCTGGATTTGCTCACCGCACGAGCGCTCGCCAACCTGGCGACCAGCATGGATGACGGCACCCCGCAGGTGACGCCGGTCTGGTTCGATGTGGAGGGTGAGTATGTGCGGGTCAACTCGGCCCAGGGGCGCGTCAAGGATCGCAACATGCGTGCCCGTCCCTATGTGGCCCTGAACATCGTGGATCCACAAAACCCGTATCGCTACCTGCAAATTCGGGGGCCGGTGGTCGAGATCACGACCGAAGGCGCGGACGCCCACATTGATACGCTGGCCGAAAAATACACCGGCGCCGGTCGTCGCTTCAACCACCAGCCCGGCGAGGTGCGCGTGATCTACAAGATCAAACCGGAACACGTCCACGCGTCGGGGTGACCCGACGCCCGCCGAGGAACCGATCATTCCATGCGCATTCTTGTCACGGCTGACCTGCACTATCGGCCAGCCCAGCGTGCAGCCTACCTCGACTTTGCGCAACGGGCGAGCGCCCGGCGGCCTGATTGCCTGATCGTGGCCGGTGATGTGGGCCATCCGCTGCGGCTTTTTCAGCGCGGTCTGCAGCTCTTTCGTGATTTCGCCTGCCCGCGCCTGCTCATCGCCGGCAACCATGATGTTTACCGGGGCGAATTCCACAGTCGCGATCTCTGGCAGGTGCAGCTTCCGCACGCTGCGCGGCAAGAAGGCTTTGTCTGGCTGGAGGACCAAAACCTCGTCATCCAGGGCATCGGCATCTGCGGCACGATGGGTTGGTATGATTACTCCGCACGGGCGCCGCACCTGCCCTATGTGGCCAACGAGTACCGGGCGCTGAAGCGCCTGGTCACACACGACGCCGACTACGTTGATTGGCCGTGGAGCGATGTGGCCATGGCGCGCTATCTGCAGCGTGGTTTCGCCCGTCGTCTGGCGGCCCTGGAGGCCGACGCGGCCGTGCGTCAGATCGTGGTCATCACCCACTGGCCGATCTTTGCCGAATCGGTGCCCCAACGTCCTCAGAGCGCATTCTGGAGCCTGCTCAGCGCCTATATGGCGAACTTCACGCTGGGGCAACTGGTGCGGCAAAGCAGCAAAGTCACGCAGGTCGTCAGTGGCCACATCCATCGGCCGGGGCAATGGATCATCGCTGGCGCGCATGGCCCCATCGCATTCAGCATCGTTGGCTCCCGCAGCGATGAGCCGGCCTGGGTTGAACTCAACCTTTGACTATGTGGCCGTTGTCGGCGCCGGAGCCTGGGCAGTTACATCAATCTTCGATCGTTTCAGCCGTATCTTCTGTGTCCTCTTTCTCCGGCTGCGGTGACAGGCGCCGGTAGAGGTAGGTCAGTTCCAGCAGGCGGTTGCCAAGTTCAGCACTCAAATCGTCAGCCTGATAGCGCCAACCCCAGTTGCCGCTGGGGCGGCCGGGAAAGTTCATACGCGCCTCCGAGTCAAGGCTGAGCAGGTCTTGCAGCGGTGTCAGCGCCATGTCGGCCACGGATGCCCAGGCCACCCTGATGAAATCCCAGGCGATGTCATCGCCATCGCGCGCCAGGTAACGCCGGGCAAAGTCGCGTTCTTCCACGGTTGAGCTATGCCGGTACCAGCCGACACTGGTGTCGTTGTCATGGGTGCCGGTGTAGACCGCGGCGTTATGCACATAATTGTGCGGCAGGAAGGGGTCCTCCGGGCCAGAGCTGAAGGCAAACTGCACGATGCGCATCCCTGGCAGACCGAAATCGTCGCGCAGGGCGCACACCTCCGGCGTGATGAAACCCAGGTCTTCGGCGATGATGGGCAGGTCTCCCAGGCGCGCGCGTACCGTCTTGAAGAGATCGGCGCCCGGCGCCTTGCGCCATTCACCGTTGACGGCCGTTGGTTCGCCAAAGGGCACCGCCCAGTAGGCCTCGAAGCCACGGAAGTGATCAATGCGGATGATGTCTACCACGCGCAGGGTGGCCTGGATACGCGCCAGCCACCAATCATAGCCGCGCGCTTGCATGACATCCCAGCGATAGAGCGGATTGCCCCACAGTTGGCCGGTCTCGCTGAAATAGTCGGGCGGCACGCCAGCCACGATCTCCGGCTGGCCGTTTTCATCGAAATAGAACAATTCCGGGTTGGCCCAGGCGTCGGCGCTGTCATAGGCGACGAAAATGGGAATGTCGCCAATGATGCGAATCCCCTGCGCGTTGGCTGCGGCCTTGACCGCGGCCCACTGCTGGAAGAAGACAAACTGCATGAATTTTTGCAGCGCGACCTGCGCAGCCGCCCGCCGGCGCCAGGCGGTCAACGCCGCGGGCTGCCGGGTGGCGATGTCACGTGTCCAGGTACTCCAGTTGGCGCCGCCATGCGCGCTCTTGACCGCCATGAACAGCGCGTAGTCGTCGAGCCAGGCGGCATTTTCAGCGCACCACGCGTCGAGCGCGGCGCGATCGGCGGCCGTGGCCCGCGCCCGGAAATGGTCGAAAGCCGTGGCGAGCAGGGTCATTTTCCAGGCAATGACCCCGCCAAAATCAATGGACTGGGCCGGGAACGCCGGCACGTCAGCCAGATCATCGGCGTCGAGCAGACCGGCCGCCAGCAGACGATCGGGGCTGATCAGGAGCGGGTTGCCGGCAAAGGCCGAGAAGCATTGATAGGGTGAGTCGCCGTAGCCGGTGGGGCCAAGGGGGAAAACCTGCCAGAGTTGTTGACCATGCCGGGCCAGGAACTCGATCCATTCGATGGCAGCATCGCCCAGGTCGCCGATGCCGTAAGGGCCGGGAAATGACGTGGGGTGCAACAAGACACCACTGGAACGCGGAAAACGCATAGATCGAACCTCACTGCGGGTAAGAATTCACATCAAGATGATGTATTCTAGCACAGCGCAAAGCAAAGTCAATCTGACGGGTGTGAATAGGGGCATTTCGCATTGGGTGCAGGTTTGCAGAAGCCACTCACCGAGAATTCAGCGTGAGATCACGCAGGGGTTGAAGATTTCCTGATTCCGTGATAAGATGCTGCAACAGTGGATGTGAGAGCGAATCAAGAGATTTAGGAATGAGAATTAAATAAGTGTCCGAACATAGCCACCCCGTGGGCCGTTAAACCAGACAATTAAAAAATTCTCGTTCCTTAGCACAGCGATCGTGCCAGACAGGGAGCTGTCGATGCCAGAGCCCCAAAGCGAGATAATCTGGACAGATTACGTGCGCTATCGAGCCAGGTTGCGCGGGTTTGATCTTGCGAAAATCGAACCAATCGTGAGATACTCAAGTGAGCGATATCTGGATACCGAAACCGGACGGTCGGTCGCCATAGGGCGCATTGAGGATGTGTTAGTGATGATCCCTTACGAGACTGAACAGACTGCGATGATACCGGTGACTATTCATGCTACGACGCGTCAACAAGTCAATTTTCGGCTTAAGACGGGGAGGTTTTCCAATGAGTGAAGCCCGGATGATGTACTTCGAAGAGGATGACGTGCTGCATCTGTCCATCTCGGATGAGCCGGAAGCGGGAAGCGTGGAACTCGGCCCCAACATAACGGTCGAACTGAACGCACAGGGGGAAATGATTGGCATTGAGATTTTAGAGGCCAGCCATTTCATCCGAGATTCGATTATGGAGTCAGTGCAGGCAAGAGTATTGCGTATTTCCGATTTTGGCGCGCTTGCGACTGCTGCGAGTGTTTCTGCTGTTGGAGCGGAGGTTTACGCGTAACGTTGGCCGGCGCCATGATAGGTCAGGCGTCACCGGCTGCGCTGCGACCAGGCTGGGCAGTCACGCGGGGCTTGGCATCTGGCCGCGTGGTCATGACCAGGAGAAAGCCGCCGAACATGATGATCGCGCCGAGCAATTCGCTGAGATACAAGAATTCAGGATGCCCCAGGCGGGTGAAGGCGCCGCCAAACGCAGGCGCTAAGCCACCAATCGCAATCAGCACATTGCCGATGACCCGGTTGCGCAGGACGTGCTTGCGCCAGAAGAGCCAGGCCGAATAGATGGCGCCGCCCACCAGGCCGATGGTGCCGTAGATGTTGAAGGGAATGGTGAGCAGCCGCGCGCCGCCCGGCGGCATGATCTGTTTGTACTGCAGGCTGACAGGCATGGTCGCGGAAAACGCGGCGCTGTCCAGCGGGGTGGCAAAGACCCGCCAGACCGCGTAAACCGAACCGAGCGCCAACAGAGCCATGAGCGCGTGCGGCAGCCAGGCCGGTTTGCGCACCAGGAGATACACGGTGCCCTGTCCCAGCCAGGCAGCCGTCAGCATGGCGCCGCCAAGATACCACAGATGAAACCAGGCGGCGCTCCAACGCAGCGCCAGATAGAACTCCGCAAAGGTGCCGATAGCATACAGCACCAGGCCCATGCCCCACAGCAGCAAATGCGCACCGCCGCGGTAAGCGTAGCGGTAGAGCACGAAGCCGGCAAAGACGAGGGTGACAACAGTGGAAATGAGTGATAACCAATTCATGAATGATACATGCCTATTTTGGGGCCACGAGTTGTGTACGCACGTCGGTGATCTGTTTGCGCACGGTCTCATCGTCGGCGAGCAGGTGGGTCACCTTATCCACGCCGTGGATGACGGTGGTATGATCGCGCCCGCCCAGGAGTTGGCCAATCTGCGGCAGCGACATGTCCAACTCGGTGCGCAGCAGGTACATCGCGACATGGCGCGGCCAGGCAATGTTCTTGACGCGCGAGGTGCTGAATAAAACACCTGCTTCGACTTTGTAGTAGCTGCAAATGCACTTCAGGATACTGTCGGCGGTCGGCTTGGGCAGCGCCGGCGCCAGTTCACCCAAAATGCGCTCGGCCAGGTCGGTCGTGATGGGCCGGTGCAGCAATTGCGATTGGGCCACCACACGCGTGAACATGCCTTCCAACTCACGGATGTTGGTCCGCACACGATGCGCGATCAACATGAGCACATCGCCCGGCACCGGCACCGGCTGGTTGTTGGCCCTGGCCTGTAGAATGGCTACCCGTGTTTCCAGGTCCGGCGCCTTGACGTCCGCGGTCAGGCCGCCTTCGAAGCGCGAACGCAGGCGATCTTCCAGCAGCGAGATGGAACGCGGGGGGCGGTCACTGGAGAGCACCACCTGGCGATTGGCCGCGTGCAACGTATTGAAGGTGTGAAAAAACTCCTCCTGGGTACGCTCTTTGTCGGCAATGAACTGAATGTCATCAATCAACAACGCGTCACAGGTGCGGTATTTTTCCCGAAAGGCTTCCGTGCCTTGCGTGCGCAAGGCGCCGATCAGGTCATTCATGAAGGCTTCCGAAGAGACGTAGACGACGCGCAGCCCGCGCCGTTGCAGGTCGTGTGCAATCGCCTGCAGCAGGTGCGTCTTGCCCAGGCCCACGTCACCGTACAGAAACAGGGGATTGTAGGCCTCACCCGGTTTCTCCGCCACCGACTGTGAAACGGCATGCGCCAGCCGATTGGCCGAACCAACGATGAAGGCATCGAAGGTGTAGCGCGGGTTGAGCGGTGGTGATGACACCGCGCCGGAAAAAGCAACGCTTCTGGCGCCATGCCCGTTGCCATTGCGATAACCGGTTTCGGTAGTCTGCGACTCCCCATGCCTTGCTTCGACGTCAAGAAGCGGCCGTTCCGTAACTGCCGGCGGTTCTGACGCCTCGCGGTTGCGCACGACGAAACGCAGATCAATCCCGCGACCGACAATGGCTGCCAACGTGCGTCGCATGGTCGGGCCGAGCCGGTTCTCCAGCCAGTCCTTGGCATACGCGTTGGGGACGCCAATGACATACTCGTCCAGTTCACAACCAACGACGATTGTGTCTTTGACCCACGTGTCAAACGTGGCACGCGGCATTTGCAGCTTCAATTCACCCAGTGTTGCCTGCCAATGAACGGCAGGGGCCATACTATTGCTCATACAGGCCATCCCATACATTATCTGTCATTATCTGTCATCATCTGTCATCCGCCACGCTAACGATCTTTAACATTCTATCATGCCCTGCACGCTCGCGCAACCGCCCTTTTCAGGTCAAAAACCAGTGATTTTGGCTTTTTACGTCAAGTCGGTCACACCGAACATTTGTACTACACTACATCTAGGACAGACATCTTTTCCGAACGCAAAATAACTCCGATTTTCATTGCCCTACAGCAAAAACGCTACTTCTGTCATGCTCATAATTTTAAGGTTCTGTTTGCAACGGTCTTGCAGCGCCGCGCTGAAAGAAAGATTGGAGTAGATACCGGTTGTATGGTATACTTGCCCGCAATCTAGTCACTAGACGACACTCGTCACTCCAAGGAGGCTGTCACGTGCGTATCTCTTGTTTGCAGGAAAATCTGGCCAAAGGCCTTTCGATCGTCGGGCGAGCGGTATCCTCCCGTAGTACGCTCCCTGTTCTCAGTAATATCCTTCTCGCCACCGACCAGGGGCAATTGAAGTTGGCGGCGACCAACCTTGAAATTGGTATCAACTGCTGGATTGGCGCCAAGGTCGAGGATGAGGGAGCCATCACGGTACCCACCCGCATCCTGACCGAATTCGTCAACTCGCTGCCCACCGAAAAGATTGATCTGGACCTGGCGGTGCGCACGCAGACCCTCAACCTGAAGTGCGCGCGCTACGAGGCCAACTTCAAAGGCATTGATGCCGCCGAATTCCCTACCATTCCCACCATGGCTGACCGAGGCGAGACCGCGGTCATCGAGCTGCCGCCAGCCACCCTACGCCAGATGATCAACCAGGTTGCCTTCGCGGCTTCGACCGATGAGAGCCGCCCAACGTTGACCGGCGTCGAGGTGCGCTTCGAAGAAGAACGCCTGACCATGGCCGCGACCGATGGCTACCGCCTGGCACGACGCAGCGGCGGCATGGGGATGATCGGGGGCACGCGCAACACGGTGATCGTCCCGGCGCGCACCCTCAGTGAAGTGGCGCGCATCGTGAGCGACGCCAGCGACGAGCGCCCGGTTGAGGTCACCATCACACCCACGCGTAATCAGATCATGTTTCACGTCTGGGGCAAGACCGACAGCAAGGGCGGCTATCACCAGGTTGACATTGTCAGCCAATTGCTCGATGCCACCTTCCCCGACTACAACGCCATTGTCCCGCGCGGCTTCAAGACCCGCGCCGTGTTAGACACCCAGGCGTTCTTGCGCACGGTGCGGATGGCCTTCCTGTTCGCCCGCGACGCGGCCAACGCCGTGCGCCTGCAAATCATACCGGCCGACGGCCTGAAGCCCGGCACCTTGACCATCACCGCAACCTCGGCCGAGCTGGGCGACAATGTCAGTGAGATGGACGCGTTGGTCGAAGGTGAGGCCAACGAGATCGCTTTCAATGCCAAGTACCTGATTGACGCCTTGTCTGCCATTGACACCCCCCAGGTAGCGCTGGAAGCCACCCGCTCAACGTTGCCCGGCGTGATTCGCCCGGTGGGCACCGGCCCTGAAGACTACACCCAGGTCATCATGCCGATGCAGTTGCAAAAGTAAACGTTCCGCCGGCCGAATGAATTCGGGGGGGGCCGCCGAATGAATTCGGGGCGAACGGGCGTGCCGCCGCAAGGTCGGCCTGCGCCGACCGGCCTCCGCGGCCACGCAGGTGGACGCCTGGCGGCACGCCCTTTAGGTGCGATTTCAATCGCTGAACTGATCTCCGATCCCTGATCTCTGATCTCCGATCTCTGATCTCTGACCTGACCGCTGACTATGTCCGATTCTCACTCGCTGCCATCTCCCACCCAATCTACCCTGGCCGATCTGCCCGCGTGGGCCATCGAGGGCAACAAGGTCTTTCTGCACGGCCCGGCCGGCGTGGGCAAGACAACCCTGGGCGTTGCCCGCCTGCGCCATCTGTTGAGCCAACGCGGCGTCTCTGCGCGGCGTATCCTGGTGTTGACCCCCCAGCGCAGCCTGGCTGCCCCCTACTGGGACGCCCTGGCCGCGCCGGCCCTGGCGCGCAGTGGCAGTCAAGTCACCGTGCAGACCGTGGGCGGACTGGCGCGCAGCCAGGTTGAACTGTACTGGCCGCTGATTGCCGCGGATGCCGGCTTTGCCCATCCAGACCGGGAGCCTGTCTTTCTCACGTTAGAAACAGCCCAATACTACATGGCCGGGCTGGTGCAGCCGGTCATCGCCAGCGGTCGCCTGGATGCTGTGGGGCTTTCCCAGCCGCGCATCATCAGCCAGGTGCTCGACAACCTCAACAAGGCCGCGCTGGTCGGCTTTGCGCACACCGATGTGGCGCGCCGCCTGCAACGGGCCTGGCAGCACGATTCGAACCGCCTGACCGTGTACGAAGACGCGCAAGAACTGGTCAATGCCTTCCGCACGTTCTGCCTGCACAACAACCTGCTCGATTTTTCCCTGCAAATCCAGGTCTTCAGCCGCACGTTGCTCGCCAACGACTGGTGTCGTACCCAGCTCTTTCGCAGCTACGACCATCTGATCGCGGATAACCTGGAAGAGGACACGCCGGTCGCGCACGATCTGCTCAAGCTCTGGCTGCCTGACCTGAAATCGGCGCTGCTCATCTACGATGCGGAAGCCGGCTATCGGGTTTTTCTGGGCGCCGACCCGGACTCGGCGCAACAGTTGCAGGCTGTCTGTACGCAAGCGGTGGCGTTGACCACCCATTATGTCTCATCCGACGATGTGCAGGCGCTGGCATTGGCCTTGACGCGCCAGCTCAGCACGCGCCCGGCGCCGGAGCCTGCACCGGACCCCGCGCCCGCGACCCCTGGCGTTGCCCGCGCCGCGTTCGACGTGGCCCTGCGCCGCTTCTATCCCGAAATGCTCGACTGGACGGCCGATACCATCGCCCATCTGCTGCATGAAGATCGCGTGCCGGCGGCTGAGATTGCCGTCCTGGCCCCCTTTGTCAGTGATTCCCTGCGCTTCTCGTTGATGGATCGCCTGGCGCAGCGCGGCGTACCGGCCCGTTCGCATCGGCCCTCGCGCGAACTGCGCGCCGAACCGGCCACCCGCTGCCTGTTGACCCTGGCCAGCCTGGCGCACCCCGGCTGGCAATTACCGCCGCTGGCCGCGGACGTGGCGCAGGCCTTCTACCTGGCGCTGGACGGCCTTGACCCGGTGCGCGCCCATCTGCTCAGCCGCATCGTTTACCGCGCCAAAGCGGGCGAAGCGCCCACGCTCACCTCGTTCGACATCATCGCCGGCAAGGCGCAGGAGCGCATCACCTACCGGTTGGGGCAGGCCTACGAACAACTGCGCCGTTGGCTGTTGGCTTACCGGGTCGAAGAGGTGCAGGCGCTCGATCATTTTCTCAGCCGCCTGTTTGGCGAGGTGCTGAGCCAGCCCGGCTTCCGTTTTCACGGCGATTTCGACGCCGGCCGCGTGGCCGCGCAGTTGATCGAATCCGCGCGCAAGTTCCGCTGGGCGGTGGCCGGCGTCGGACAGACCCCCCTGCTCGACATGGGGCGCGATTACCTGGGCCTGGTGGAAAGCGGGCTGATCGGCGCGCTATTCGTCGCCGGCTGGCAAGAGAATGAGGACGCCGTGCTGATTGCCCCTGCCTATACCTTCTTGATGCGCAACCGTGCCGTGCAGCACCAATTCTGGCTGGATGTCGGCAGCTCCGGCTGGGCCGAGCGCCTCGATCAGCCGCTGACCCATCCCTACGTGCTCAGCCGGCGCTGGAGTGAAGACCGGATCTGGACCGATGCCGATGAGGTGGCAACCAAACAGCAGAATCTTTATCGCCTGCTGGTGGGCCTCCTGCGGCGCTGCCGCACTCGCGTTCACCTGGGTATCACGCAGTGGGGAGAGCAGGGTTTCGAGCAGCAGGGAATGCTGGTGCAGGTATTGCAGCGCGTGCTGGGGCAGGGAGAAAAACCCCAGGGGGTGGGGGGCTGATGGGAGCGCCGATGGGAGCGCTGATGGAAGCAGGAGCGGTGACAAGCAGCCCGCCGCCCCGTTTCGTGCCGCGACCAGCGCAGGCGCGCGTGCTGGAATTTCGCGAGGGGCGCCTGGGGATCAGCGCGGTGCCGGGCAGTGGCAAAACCCAAACGTTGAGCTATCTGGCCGCGCAGCTCGTGCATGAACTGGCAACCCGCCGCGATGAGATCATCAACCCCTTCGAGACGCCCGAAGTGCTCATCGTCACCTTTTCCAACTCGGCGGTGGAGAACTTTCGCCAGCGCA
This sequence comes from Candidatus Amarolinea dominans, assembly GCA_016719785.1. Taxonomy (NCBI): domain Bacteria; kingdom Bacillati; phylum Chloroflexota; class Caldilineae; order Caldilineales; family Candidatus Amarolineaceae; genus Candidatus Amarolinea; species Candidatus Amarolinea dominans. The sequence continues at coordinate 149,761 of JADJYJ010000007.1, read as the reverse complement.
TTTCCCAAATCCTGAGCACAGAGTTCGAACTGCTGCCCAACGTGGGCTACCGCGTGCGCACGCTGCACGCGCTGGCCAACGACATCGTGCGTATGCGGCCGGCGCTGGCCGGGCTGACCGATGATTTTCAGATCGCGGATGAACGGGCGGCCCAACAAGTGCTGGACGAAGCCTTGCACCATCAGCTCAGCAATGAGCCGGCCGCGCTCGATTTTATCCTGAGCGGGGCACTCAAGGAATTTCAAGCGGCCACCGTCCGCCGTGAGAAATGGCCTGAACAGGCCCGCGATATCGCCAGCATGGTCATCCGTCGCGCCAAAGACCTGGAACTGACGCCGGTCGAACTGCGAGCACGCCTGGGCAACCTGGAAGAGCCGTCGCGGGTGCTGCTGCGCCTGGGTCTGAACGTCTATGAGACCTATCAGCGCGGCCTGCAGATGCGCAACATGGTGGACTTCGATGATCTGCTTCGCCTGGCGCTGTTGACCCTGCGCCTGGCGCCCGATTTTCTGGAGCGATTGCGCCGGCGCTGGCCCTACGTGCTGGAAGATGAAGCCCAGGACTCCAGCCTGCTGCAAGAGAAGATGCTGCGCCTGTTGACCAACACCCATGAGCGCGGCACGCAAGGCGCGGGCGGCAGTCATTGGGTGCGCGTGGGCGATCCCAATCAGGCCATCAACACCACCTTTACCACGGCCGACCCTGCACATCTGCGCCAGTTCTTGCATGAGCCGGGCGCGCTGCGGCGCGATTTGCCCGACTCCGGCCGCTCCGCCCGCCCCATCATTGACCTGGCTAACTTCCTGGTAAACTGGACCTGCATCGCCCATCCGGTGGCCTGGCTGCGCCAGCATGCCTTCTTACAGCAGGCCATTCAGCCCACGTCGCTCAGTGATCCGCAGCCTAACCCGACCGAGAGTTTCACCTACCTCGATGAGCGTGCGCATACACCGGACGACGAGCTAAAGGCTGTGGCCGATTCGTTGAGCCGCTGGCTGCCGGGCCATCCTGACTGGACAGCGGCCGTGCTGGTGCCGGAAAACAGCCGGGGGTTTCAACTAGCCACCGAACTCAAGGCGCGCAACCTGCCCTACGAAGAACTGCTGCGCAGCAGCGCGGCCACACGCAACGTGGCTGGTAAGCTGGAGATGGTGGTGCGCTACCTGGCTGAGCCGGTTGAACGCATGCGGTTGGCGGATGTCTACCGGCAGGTGTGGTGGGCGCGCGGGCGTGGCGCCGAAACCGATGATGAAGCGCTCGAGGCCGATCGTGCGGCCGCAGCCGCGGATGTGGACGATACCCCGGACGTGAGTTCAGCGCCGGATGACCAGGGCGACGACGCCATGCCGGATACCCTGGCCGAATCAGTCCTGGTTGTGCCGCCGTTAGGCGCCGGGCCGTTGCCCCTGTCCGCGTTGAATCAGCCGCAGGCGCAGCAGGTCGAGAAGACCCTGCACCGCCTGACCAGCGTGGAGGATTTCCTCTACCCCGGCCCCGCGGGCGATTGGCTGGCCGCGCTGCGACCGGCCCTGGAGCAGCCGGCGATCATGGCCGATCTGCTGAACTTCCGCCAGGCCGTGCAGCGCTGGCTGCAGGCCGGCGTGCTGCCGATTGACCAACTCATCCTGACCCTGGGCCGTGAGCTGTTCACCGAGCCGAGCGAACTGGCGCTGACGCACAAACTGGCGCTGGTGCTGACCCACTTCGCCGAGACGCAGGCCAGCGCCCGCCTGCTGGAACTGGCGAACGAACTGCACATCATCGCGCGCAATGAGCGCCGTTTCCTGGGCTTCGACACGGCCGACACCGGCTACCAACCCAAAAAAGGCACGGTGACCATTGCCACCATGCATGCGGCCAAGGGGCTGGAATGGGATCGCGTCTACCTGATGGCGTTGAACAACTACAGCTTTCCCGCCGCGCAGCCGCACGACTCCTATCAATCAGAACCGTGGTACGCGCGTGATGCGCTCAATCCCCAAGCCGAAACCATCGCCTTGTTGGAAGCGATTCTCGACGATGATGCGGCCGGCTACGTGGAGGGCGCAGCCTCGGCGCAGGCACGGTTGGCCTACGCGGCCGAACGGCTGCGCCTGTTCTACGTCGGCATCACACGTGCGCGCAAGGATCTGATCGTCACCTGGAACATCGGTCGCTTTGGCGTGCAAGACTCGGCGCGGCGCAATCAGGCCGCGGCCGCCTTCACCGCGCTGCACGAACACTGGCGCGTGCGGTTGAAGAACAAGACATCGTAAGCAAAGTAATCGAAGAAAGGTAAAAAGAATGCGTTCGATCATCACCATTTGCTGCCTGGTCGGCCTGGCCGCGGCGGTATTGACAGCAGGACAGGGCGACGCGCAGAGCGTCCCTCCGACCGGCCCGGCTGTCGCGGGCACGTGGCAGTTGCAGTACAGCCATCCCCATGCGGAGGCCACGATGCGCGGCGTCAGGATGCTCAACAACCAGGTCGGTTATGCCGTCGGCGGCTCCGATTGGTACCCAGGCAACGGCGGCGCGTTCGGCATCATCCTGAAGACCACCAACGGCGGCGCCACCTGGACCGAACAGGCGCATCCGGCCACCGGCTGGCTGCACGGCCTCGACTGCCTGGACGCGGACACCTGCTGGGCGGCCGGTCAGTACGGCTACATCCTGCGCACCACCAATGGCGGCACGACCTGGGCGCTGTCACAAACGCCCGACTACGGCGGCTGGCTCTACTCCGTGGGCATCGTCACGCCCAACACCATCCTGTTGGGCGGCACCCAGGGCGAGGTTTTCCGATCCACCAATGGGGGCGCAAGCTGGCGCCTGGTTGATGTAGACGGCGGGCCTGGCGGCGTGGTGATGTGGGACTTCGCCTGTTTCGACGGCAGCACCTGCTACGCAGCGGCCAACGGCGCCAAACTGTACCAATCGTTCGATGGCGGCCTGAGCTGGAGCTTCCACTTTGCCACCGGCGCCGACAACACCGCCATTCACTGCTTGAGCAGCAGCCAGTGCTGGATGGCCGGCGCCACCGCGTCGCATGGCACGGTCTACTATTCGGCCAACGCGGGCGGAACGTCACCCTGGGATCAACAGACGCGCAAGTCAGACAAGAAATTCTTCGGCGTCACCGTGCTGGCCAACGGCGTGGGCTGGGCCGCAGGCGGTGAGGGCACCGACCCGAACTACGCCGGCGCGCTGGCCTACACCGAAAACGGCCAGGACTGGGACAGCATTGCCGCACCGGCCGGATCAAAAGAATTCTGGGACATCGAATTGACCGATGAGTTCCACGGCTGGCTGGTCAGTCATGATGGCAGCATCTACAGCTACGTGCCGGCCGCCACCCCAACGCCCACCGCCACCGATACGCCGACGATCACGCCGACGCCGACCGCCACGCCCACGCCACCCCCACGCCCACGCCGACTCGCACGCCGACGCCCACCTGGACGCCGACGGCCACGGCCACTTTCACCGCCACGCCCACCGCTACGCCGTCGCCCACACCCACCGAGACGCCATCGCCCACACCCACACGCCCACCCCCACGGAGACGCCATCGCCGACGCCAACCGCCACCCCAACCCCAAGACCCTACTTTTTCCCGATCATCTGGCGCTAACGCGACGTGCATCCCCTCAATTTGTAGGGGCGTACCCTTGCGGTCGCCCACTTGCGGTCGCCCACTTGCGGTCGCCCACGCGGGCAGGCGCAAGGCCATGCCCCTACCGCGATGGGCACAGATGACAGTTTTGTCACCTGACAGGGGCCGATCTTCATCTGGCGTTAAGACGATGGGGACATAATGGGTGGCCGTGGCAAACGATGCACAAGAAAGTACAGGCAGGCGCCGGTCGGCGCCTGCCTCAACTTGCCCCAACTCATGAGGTTTGACTGTGAAACGATGGCAACTGACTCTACTCACGCTGTTGAGTACGCTTATCTTGCTGGCCCTGCTGGCCTCCGTGGTATTTGGCCAGACCGCACCCGAAGATGCCAGCGCGCCCGACATCCCCCTGCCCTGGATGAACGATCCGGGCATTTACATGATCAACCACAGCGGCGATGCGGACCCGGCGCGCTACTCGCTGGTCGGCAATCTGCGCACGTTCGACTGGGGTGAGCTGAACCCCGGCAACGGCGTTTACAACTGGGCGCTCGTAGACGATTACCTGGCGGCCGTCGCGTCCACCGGCAAGCGCGCGGCCATTGGCATCAGCACCTACAACGGCCGCTGCTGCGGCGGCATCAACGGCACGCCGGCCTGGGTGTGGCAGAGCAACGCCAACGCGGTGGTCATCACCTCGTCCTGCGAAATCTCGCCCTCCGGCGGCTGCCCCGACGGGCTGTGGCGCGTGCCGCGTTACTGGTTCCGCAGTTACCTGAATCCCTACGCCACTTTCATCGCCGCCCTGGGCAACCGCTACAAGAACGATGCGCGCGTCGAATGGATCTCCATGGGCTTTGGCACCTACGGCGAAAATAAAGCTGGCGGCAACCAGGGTGAAATTGACGCGCTCATCGGCGCCGGCCTGACGAAGAGCCTGTGGATGAGCACCACCAAAGAGATCATTGACGATTATGTCACCGGCTTCCGCACCGGTTCCAGTCTGCAGAAGGGCGTCTTTGCGCAGATTGCCCCCTACACCTTCACCGAGGCCGAACGCTGGGAGCTGGCAAACTACGCGGTGCCGCGCGGGGTTGGTATCTCCCTCAATGGCCTGGTGCCTGACTTCAACGAGGCCTGGCGCGGGTCAACCACCTGCAGCAACACGAACTTCTGCGGCATGTACGACACCGTCTACCAAAACTACACCTCGGTGCCCATCGCCTTCGAGACCTACCAGTACATGCTGTGCAATAACACCGAGGTGTATTGGGGCATGTTGAGCGGCATGGACAAGAAGGCCGACGTCATGCGCCTGAACGATGATCTCTTCTTCAACCGCGATGCCGGCAGCGGGCTGATCGTAGACAACATCCCCAACCTGGAGGTCTTCTCCTGGATGAAGGATTACGTGGGCAAGAACGCGGCCAACACCCCCAACGTGTGGGTGGCGATGCGCGAACATCGCAACCCCACCACCTACTGCTATGCGGCCAGCGAGCAGACCTACTACCCGCAGGTGGGCAACTACAGCTTCTACCTGACCCAGGAAGACAACATCTCTGGCGGCCGCACCGTGGCTGAAACCAACCTCACCGGCGTCGAATATCTCGGCTGGTGCGGGGGCGCCAATGACCCCAATGGCAACCCTTACCCCTGCCACAACAGCCCCTACAACGCCAATCTACCGGCCGGTCGTGAAGGCTGGGTGGCGCGGCGCACGGACCAGGTGGGCGGAAACCCGTACATGTGGTTCAAGGTCAGCGATGGCTACTACTTTGCCGGCAGCAGCACCATCCGCATCGCCGTCACCTACGCGGACCTGGGAACCGATACCTTCAAGATCGAGTACGATTCCACCAGCGGTCTGCGCGATGCCATCGTCGAAGGCACCAATCAAGCTCTCGTCACCAAGACCGACAGTCATACCTGGAAGACGGCCGTTTTCCTGGCGGCTGATGCGCGCATGGCGAACACCCTGAACGGCGGCGCGGACTTCCGCCTGAACAGCCGTAGCGACGGCGATGAGCACATCCACCTGGTGATGGCCTCCAGACTTTCCACCACCTATATCGGCCCGCCGCCGACCTTCACGCCATCGCCCACACCGACCAAGACGCCCACCCCCACGCGCACGCCCACGGTCACTCCCACCAACACCCCGACGCAAACGCCCACCCCCACCGTCACGCCCACCCCCACCCTGACGCCGACGCCCATGCCGCAGACCGGGCACCTGGCCGGCATCGTGTTCAACGACCTCAACCGTAATAATCTGTTGGACGCGGGCGAGCCGCCGTTGGCCGGCGCGGTCATCAAGCTCAAGCGTCCGCCCAACACCCTGGTCACCACCATCATCAGCGGCAACGACGGCTCCTACACCCTGCCCGACATCAGCGCCGGCGCCTATCTGCTGGAAGAAGTGCCGCCGCCGCTCTACGCCGGCTGGCAGCAGGTCGGCGTGCAGGTGCAGGCAGGCAACACCTTCTTCTACAACTTCCCGAACGTCTACGCCCCGCCGGTGTACATCCCCTGGCTGCACCGGTAGCCTGGCCGACCCCGCGCCCGGCAAGCTGAAGAGTTCCCAAAGGCCCGGCTTCTCATCCGAAGCCGGGTTTCTTTTGCATGGCAGAAACCCGGCTTCTCATCCGAAGCCGGGTTTCTTTTGCGGGGCCGATGTGATGCCGGTATAATGGAGGCCGTCACGCGGGATTCATGAGCCGTCGCTTCGACGAACTTCGATCCCTGGCGCATACACTCGAGGCCTATTTGAAATGCACCAGACCCCACTGGCCAAGGACAAAGAAGTCCCTTTGGAGGTGTTCTAATGATCTACACTCTTAGAATTACGAATTTCCGATGTCATCATCAAGCCGAGCTGCATGGTTTGAGCAGAATCAACCTGCTGCTGGGCAAGAACAACTCCGGCAAAACGGCTGTACTGGAAGCCTTGTTGCTCCTATCGCTACCTGGCAATCCGCGCGATGTCATGGTACGGCTGAACGAGTTGCGCGGTTACGGCCCTGGCGCGGATCAGGATGAGATTATGGAATCGCTGTTTCACAACTGGGATCGAACTCAGGAAATCAGCCTCGAAGCCACCGATGTGGCCGGCGCATTTCCACCCAGGACCAAGGAGATGCCAGGATGGAGAGAGCTGCGGATCAAGGCAACGTTTGGAAGCAGGCGGGAAAATGGCTCAGGCGGGGTGCTGGAGAGCGCCAATATGATCGGCGCAACCCAGGGTCTGGCATTTCAATATCGTTCGCCCGTGACATCGGTCGGCCGTACCGTCACGGATTTGACACAGAGAGCCAGTCGCCAAACTCTGACAGATCTGGAGGATGCCAGCGCTGTCGTGTACATCCCGGCCCGCAGCGTGCCCGATGCGCAGACAGTTGCGCAGCGTTTCAGTCGCCTGGAGATTGCGCGGCAGCATGAGCCGGTTGTCGAGGCGCTGCGTGTGATCGAGCCACGACTGAGGCGACTGACCGTAGTTGCTACGCGCGGGGGCAGCGTGCTGTACGGCGATTTAGGCGCGCAGCACCTCATGCCGGTACCTCTGATGGGCGATGGCATGATACGTGTGTTATCCATTGCGCTGGCATTGGCGGGGAGCCAGAATGGCATGGTTTTGCTGGATGAGGTTGAAAACGGCCTGCACCATTCAGCGTTGCCGGGAGTATGGCGGATGATCGCGCAGACGGCGCGACGCCTGAATGTCCAGGTTTTTGCAGCCACCCATAGCGACGAGTGCATCCGCGCGGCCCATCGCGCCGTGGTCTCTCTGAATACTCGTGAGGATCTGCGGCTTTGTCGCTTCGACCTGACAGAGCAAGGCACTCGCGTGGTAGACTATACTGCTGATGAACTTGCTACGGCGATTGAGTCGGAGCAGGAGGTCCGCTGATGGACAAGAAAAATGAGATCCAGAAAACGAAGCTCCTGTTGGTTGAAGGCAACCACGAACGTGATGTCTTCGAGGCATGGCTGAAAGATCTCAAACGCAATGATATCCAGATTATGCCAATCGCCGGGAAGACACGTTTACGTGAAAATCTCCAATCACTGGTCAAACAGTCAGCGTATCCCACCGTAATGAATCTGGTCGTGGTGCGAGACGCCGACGACAACCCCGTAGCGGCCTTTGTCTCCGTACAAGATGCGCTGATAAACGCCGGGCTGACGGCACCGAAACAGCCGTGGCTGCTAACCGAAGGAGTCATACCTCGCACCGGCATTGTGATCGTTCCCGACTCCGACCGGCAGGGCGCGCTTGAGGAACTGCTTCTGGCAACCGTGGCGGATGATCCGCTGGCGACTCCGGCGCACGCCTTCATCGAGAGCGCAGTCGCGACACTGACACAGTCCGGCCATCGCCAGCCGCCGCCAGCGCACCGCCGCAGCAAGGCCGAAATTCACGCCTTCCTGGCTACACACAACGAACCGGATCGAGATCCCGGAAAGGCTGCTTTGGCCGGTGTGTGGCGTTTCGACCATGAATCGTTGAAGGCGCTCGCCGAGCTTCTGGCAGCGATGTAAATTAGCGCCAAACGCGAAGGCCCACGCTATGAGCAGGGGGAAGAAACGATAACGCTGGTGCGGCCTAACGGCGCTGGCAAGAGCAATTTCCTGGATGCGCTGCGCTTCGTAGCCGATTCCTTGCGAACGTCGCTTGACCACGCGCTGCGCGACCGCGGCGGAATCAATATAGTTCAGATCGGAGCTTACCGGCATGACCCAACTCGAACAACTCCAGCCCAACGTCGCGTTGCGCGGCATCTTGCCCGACGCGCTGGTCACGGTGGTCAGCGTGCAGTGGTTCGGCTCCGAGGCGCTGGAGCTGACCTATAAGACGGCGACCGGCCGGGTGGCGAACGAGCTGCTCTATCGTCACGACGAGGCCCGCCTCGAGGTCGTGGAGCACGGCCGGCCCTGGAGCTTCGACGGCGACGGCGCACGCTTCCGCCTGGTCTCCGAGGCGCAGCGCATCCGCCTGGCGCACCTGTTCGACCCCGTGCTGGCGGTGCATACCTCCGTCGTCGAGCCGCTGCCGCACCAGATCACGGCCGTTTACGAGACCATGCTGCCGCGCCAGCCGCTGCGCTTCCTGCTGGCCGACGACCCCGGCGCCGGCAAGACGATCATGGCCGGCCTCTTGATGAAAGAGCTGATCGCGCGCGGCGATCTGCAGCGCTGCCTGGTCGTCTGCCCGGGCAGCCTGGCCGAGCAGTGGCAGGATGAGCTTTACCGTCGTTTCCACCTGCCCTTCGAAATCCTCACTAACGACAAGCTCGAAGCCGCGCGCACCGGCAACTGGTTCATGGAAACCAACCTGGTGATCGCCCGGCTCGACAAGCTCTCGCGCGACGGGGATGTGCAGCAGAAGCTCCAGGCGCCCGACTGCCGCTGGGACCTGATCGTCTGCGACGAGGCGCATAAGATGTCGGCCTCGATCTTCGGCGGCGAGCTCAAGGTCACCAAGCGCTACCGGCTGGGCCAACTGCTCTCGACCCTCACGCGGCACTTCCTGCTGATGACGGCCACGCCGCACAACGGCAAAGAAGAGGACTTCCAGCTCTTCATGGCGCTGCTCGACGGCGACCGCTTCGAGGGCCGACCCCGCGACGGCGTTCACGCGGCCGATGTCTCGGACCTGATGCGCCGCATGGTGAAGGAGCGCCTGCTCAAGTTCGATGGCACGCCGCTCTTCCCGGAACGCATCGCCTACACCGTGCCCTACAAACTCTCGCCGGCCGAAGCGCACCTCTACAGGGCCGTCACCGACTACGTGCGCCAGGAGTTCAACCGCGCGGAGGCGCTGCAGAACGACAAGCGCGCGGGCACGGTTGGCTTTGCGCTGACCATCCTACAGCGCCGGCTGGCATCTTCCCCCGAAGCGATCTACCAATCGCTGCGCCGGCGGCGTGAGCGGCTGGAGGGGCGCTTGCGCGAGCTGGAGTTGTTACAGCGGGGCGCTGCCGCGGCGATCGCGACAGATAGCCCGGTGCTCGACGCCGACGACATCGAGGATCTGGAGGAAGCGCCGGAGAACGAGGTCGCGGCGGTGGAGGAGGAGATTCTCGATCAGGCGACGGCCGCTCGCACCATCGAAGAGCTGAAGGCCGAGATCGCGACCTTGAAGCACCTGGAAGCGCTGGCCCTGGGCGTCCGGCGCAGCGGCACAGACACCAAGTGGCGCCAGCTTGCCAGCCTGCTGGGCGAAATTTTCACGCCCGCGGCTATTGCCAACCGCCTGGCAGAGCAGCGGGCGACGTATGAGTTCAGACAGGATGAACAGGATTTACAGGGGGAGCACGAAAAATATCCGGTGCGTCCTGTCCATCCTGTGCCCCATCCGGTCTCCTCGCCCCGGCAGAAGCTGGTGCTCTTCACCGAACACCGCGACACGCTCAACTACCTGGAGCAGCGCATCACCACGCTGCTCGGCCGGCGCGAGGCGGTGGTGATGATCCACGGCGGCATGGGCCGCGAGGAGCGGCTGCAGGCGCAGGAGTCGTTCCGCCACGATCCCGAGACGCAAGTGCTGCTGGCCACCGACGCGGCGGGCGAGGGCATCAACCTCCAGCGCGGCCACCTGATGGTGAACTACGACCTGCCCTGGAACCCCAACCGCATCGAGCAACGCTTCGGCCGCATCCACCGCATCGGCCAGACCGAGGTCTGCCACCTGTGGAACCTGGTGGCCGAGGAGACGCGCGAGGGCGACGTCTACCGCCGGCTGCTCGAGAAGCTGGAGCAGGCCCGCCAGGCCCTGGGCGGCCAGGTCTTCGACGTGCTCGGCAAGCTGCAGTTCGAGGGCAAGCCGCTGCGCGATCTGCTCATCGAGGCGATCCGCTACGGCGATCAGCCCGAGGTGCGCGCCCGCCTGACGACCGTGCTGGATCATGCGCTGGATCGGGAGCAGTTGCAGAACCTGCTGGAAGAGGGCGCGCTGGCCCGCGATGTGATGGACGCCAGCCGCGTCTTTCGCATCCGTGAGGAGATGGAACGCGCCGAGGCCCGCCGCCTGCAGCCGCACTACATCGAGTCGTTCTTCCAGGAAGCCTTCAAACGCCTGGGCGGCACGGCCAAACAGCGCGAGCCGCGCCGTTACGAGGTGACCCACGTGCCGGCGCCGGTGCGGAACCGCGATCGCCTGATTGGGATCGGCGAACCGGTGCTGCCGCGCTACGAGCGCATCGTCTTCGAGAAGGAGCTGATCGCGCCGCCCGGTCAACCGCCGGCCGCGTTCGTCTGTCCAGGCCATCCGCTGTTGGATGCGGTGCTCGATCTCACCCTCGAACGACAGCGCGATCTGCTCAAGCGCGGCGCGGTGTTGGTGGACGAGCGCGACCCCGGTACGCAGCCCCGCGTCCTTTTCTACCTGGAGCACGCGATCCAGGACGCCAGCCTGACGCGCAGCGGTGAACGCCGCGTCATTTCCAGGCAGATGCTTTATGTCGAGTTGGCCGCTGACGGCACGGCGCGCCATCTGCACTACGCGCCCTATCTCGACTATCGCCCCCTGGCCGAGGGCGAACCGGGCGTGGACGCGCTCCTCGACCGGCCGGAGTGTACCTGGATCACGCGGGGCCTGGAACAGCAGGCGCAGGGTTACGCCATCGCCCATGTCGTGCCGGAGCACCTGGCCGAGGTGCGCGGCCCCAAGCTGGCGTTGAACGCCAAGACCGAGGCCGCGGTCAAGGATCGGCTGATGAAGGAGATCACCTACTGGGATTACCGCGCCGAGCAGCTCAAGCTGCAGGAGCAGGCCGGCAAGCCGAATGCCCGGCTGAACTCGGGCGAAGCGCGCAAGCGCGCCGACAATCTGCAAGCTCGACTGCAGAAGCGGCTGGAGGAGTTGAAGCTCGAAGCCCAGATTTCGCCGCTGCCGCCCGTAGTGCTCGGCGGCGCGCTCATCGTGCCGTTGGGGCTGCTGGCGGCCATGAACGGGCGGAGCACGCCGGCGCCAGCCGCAACTGCCGATAAGCAGGCCGCGGCCGCCCGCGCCCGCGCCAGCGTGATGGCGGTCGAGCGCGGCCTGGGTTTCGCGCCGAGCGACCGCGAGTTCGAGCAGCTCGGCTACGACATCGAGAGCCGCGTGCCCGGCACGGGCAAGCTGCGCTTCATCGAGGTGAAGGGGCGCATCACCGGCGCGGAGACGGTGACGGTCACCAAGAACGAAATCCTCTATTCGCTCAACAAGCCGGACGATTACATTCTGGCGCTTGTCGAATTTCTGAGCGATAATACGCAATGCGTCCACTACCTGCGCCGGCCGTTCAACCGCGAACCGGACTTCGGCGTGACGAGCGTGAACTACGATTTTGCCGGGCTGCTGGCGCGGGCGGGGGCGCCAAGATGAAGCTCAAACCAAGAGGCAATCTATTATGTTGAGCCAAGAACAACTCCAAACCATGCTGTCCGAACTGGAGTCCGATCGCGTTGAGCGCACTGTGTCTACCAATAACACCGACAAATTCGGACAGGCCATCTGCGCCTTCGCGAATGATTTCCCCAATCATCGCCAGCCCGGATACCTCATCGTTGGCGCAAGCGACGACGGGCGCCCCAACGGTCTTTCTGTCACCGATGATTTGCTTCAGAACCTCGCCGCGTTGCGCTCCGACGGAAACATTCAACCGCTCCCGGCCATCACGGTGAGCAGACACTCCTTGCCGGGTGGCGATCTGGCGGTGGTCGAAGTTCTGCCTTCGGACCTGCCCCCGGTGCGCTACAAAGGCAGAGTCTGGATTCGCGTTGGCCCTCGTCGCGCAACCGCCAGCGAGCAAGAGGAGCGTATTCTCAGTGAGCGGCGCATTTCCTACGCCAGGTCTTTCGATGCCTTGCCTTGCCTGGAGAGCACGCTGGCCGATCTCTCCCAGGAACGCTTCTATCTTTCCTATTTGCGACGCGCCGTGGCCGAGGAGGTGATCGTTGAGAACCAGCGTCCGTTCAAGCTGCAACTCGCCAGCCTGCGTTTGTTCGATCTCAAGCAAGATTGTCCCACCCATGCGGGTGTCCTGCTCCTGGCAGATGAGCCTACCTACTACTTGCCGGGGGCTTACGTTCAGTTCGTGCGGTATGCCGGCGGTGAAATGAGCAGTGATGTGATTGATGAGAAGCGGGCGATGGGGGATTTGCACACGATCCTGCAAACCCTCGACCTCCTGATGGATGTCAACCTGCGCCAGCATCCTGTGCCGGTGAGCGCGCTGCGTGAGGCAATGATCAGCGACTACCCCAAGGTTGCTGTGCGTGAACTTCTTATCAATGCCATCATGCATCGCAATTATCAATCGAACGCGCCCGTGCGTTTCTACTGGTTCCCCGATCACATCGAGATCAACAACCCAGGCGGGCTTTATGGCGAGGCGTCCCCGAAGAATTTCCCGTACGCCGTTGGCTATCGCAATCCGGTCATCGCTGAGGCTATCCGCGTCCTGGGGTACACAAATCGCTTTGGACAAGGGGTGCTGCGCGCACGCAAAGCGCTCGAAATCAACCAGAGCCCCCCAGCCAAGTTCACCTTCGATCCGCACTGGTTCTCCGTGCGGATCGAAGCCCGTGCCGCCAACGGCGTCCTGGGCCAGGAATGACGCATGTCCACCACCCGCAAGAAACTCATCGAAGTCGCCCTCCCCCTCGACGCGATCAACACCGCGTCGGCGCGCGAGAAATCCATCCGAAGGGGTCACGGCCATCCAAGCATGCTGCGCCTGTGGTGGGCACGCGGGGAGGCACCCGGATGAACATTGATCTGCCCCAACTCCAAGCTTGGCTGAGCGCCGGGGAAGACGAGCACCTGGAGTTCAAAGAGGCGAGGAATCGCTACGACTTCGAGGAACTGGTCAAGTATTGCGTGGCGCTTGCCAACGAGGGCGGCGGAACGATGATCCTGGGCGTCACCGACAAGCGCCCCCGGCATATCGTCGGCAGCCAGGCTTTCGCCGATCTGGAACGTACCAAGGCCGGCCTGATCGAGCGGCTGCGGCTGCGCGTGGATGTTGCAGCCCTCCAGCATCCCGACGGCCGCGTGATCGTGTTCAGTGTCCCCTCGCGCCCTATGGGGGTGCCGATCCAATACCACGGCGCCTACTGGATGCGCGGCGGCGAAGACCTGATCCCGATGACCCCCGATCTGCTCAAGCGCATTTTCGATGAGGCTGGGCCGGATTTCTCGGCGGAAATCTGCCCCCGTGCGACTTTGGCCGATCTCGATCCTGCGGCCATCGGCCACTTCCGCGCCATGTGGCAGCGCAAGTCGGGTAACAAAGCCCTGGAAGCGCTTCCTGTCGCGCAACTCTTGGCGGACGCTGAACTGGTGGTGCGCGGCGGCGTGACCTACGCCGCGCTGGTGTTGTTTGGCACGCACCAGGCGCTCGGTCAATACCTGGGCCAGGCGGAGGTCATCTTCGAATACCGTTCGAGCGATGTCACTGGCCCGGCCGCCCAGCGTGAGGAATACCGCCAGGGCTTCTTTTTGTTCCAGGACGAAATCTGGCACAAGATCAACCTCCGCAACGACAAACAGCATTTTCAGTACGGCTTTGTCATGCTGGACGTGCCCACTTTCAACGAGGCCGCGGTGCGCGAAGCTATCCTCAACGCCGTTAGCCACCGGGATTACCGCCTGCCGGGGTCGGTCTTTGTGCGCCAGTACCCCCGCCGTCTGGAAGTCGTGAGTCCGGGCGGGTTTCCGCCAGGTATCACCCTCGAAAACATCCTCTGGCGGCAGGCGCCGCGCAACCGGCGGATCGCTGAAGCGTTTGCGCGCTGCGGCCTGGTTGAGCGGGCGGGTCAAGGGATGAACCGGATCTTCGAAGAGTGCATCCGCGAGAGCAAGCCGCAGCCGGACTTCCGCGAGAGCGATGAATACCAGGTGGCGCTCACCCTTCACGGCGAGATTCAAGACCCACAGTTCTTACGTTTTCTGGAACAGGTTGGCCAGGAACGGCTGGCAGCGTTTGTCACGCAGGACTTCCTCCTTCTCGATCTGGTGCACCGGGAGCAACCGATACCTGATCTGCTCCGCGACCGGCTGCCTTTCCTGGTTGACCAGGGCTTGATTGAACGTACCGGGCGCGGCCGCGGTGTGCGCTACATGCTATCGCGCGCTTTGTATACCTTTCTGGGACAAGGTGGGGTCTACACGCGCCAGCGCGGGCTGGATCGAGAGACGAACAAGGCGTTGCTGTTGAAGCACATCCAGGATAACGCACAGGAGGGCAGCCAGTTAGCTGAGCTGATCCAGGTTCTGCCTGCGCTCTCAAGTGACCAGGTACAGTGGCTGCTGCGCGCATTGCAGGCCGATGGGCATGTCCATAAGGTCGGTCACACAAAAGGCGCCCGCTGGTATCCCGGCCGGGAGAAAATCGAAACCGGTGACATAGAGGCGCCGTCGTGATCGTGCTCGGACGCCGCCAGCCTTTTCCGCCCGCGATTGCGCAGGAATTACGTGATAATTGCGTGTTGCGCAATTATGACACGTAATTGCATAAGCAAACCATGAGCAAACTCGGCCCAGGAAACCACATGACCTACAAGAAGAAACTCATCGAAGTCGCCCTCCCCCTTGACGCGATCAACGCCGCGTCGGCGCGGGAGAAATCCATCCGTCACGGCCACCCCTCGACGCTGCACCTGTGGTGGGCGCGGCGACCGCTGGCCGCGGCGCGCGCGGTGATCTTCAGCCAGATGGTGGACGACCCGTCCGAACATGCCGAGCTGCTGCTGAGCGACCCGGACAAGCGCCGCGCGGCCAACCGGGAGCTGACCAGGCGGCGGAACGCGTGGAGCAAGCGCAAAAGCGCGTACGACGAAGCTCGCCGCCAGGGCAATCACGCCGCGCCCGACCCCGGCCCGGAGCCAACCCTGCCAGAGTGCGCCGCCGACCTCGAACGGGAGCGGCTGTTCGAGATCATCCGGCAACTGGTGCTGTGGGAGAACACCACCAACGAGACGGTGCTCCAACAGGCGCGCGATGAAATCTGGCAAAGCTGGCGCTACACCTGCGCGGAGAACGCCGATCACCCGCGCGCCCGCGAGCTCTTCGACCGCCACAAGCTGCCCGCGTTCCACGATCCCTTTGCCGGCGGCGGCGCGCTGCCGCTGGAGGCGCAACGCCTGGGCCTCGAAGCCTACGCCAGCGACCTCAACCCCGTGGCGGTGCTGATCAACAAAGCGATGATCGAGATTCCGCCCAAGTTCGCCGGCCGGCCGCCGGTGCATCCAGGAAGTAGGAGAGAGGAAATAGGAAATAGGCGTGAGGAGGTAGGAAATAGGCGTGAGGAGGTAGGAAATAGGCGTGAGGAGGTAGGAAATAGGCGTGAGGAGGTAGGAAATAGGCGTGAGGAGGTAGGAAATAGGCGCGGCGCTAAAGGGGCTACTTCCTCTCTCCTATTTCCTATCTCCTACCGCGGCGCGGCGGGCCTGGCTGAGGATGTGCGCTATTATGGGAAGTGGATGCGCGATGAGGCGGAGAAGCGGATCGGGCATCTGTACCCGAAGATCGAGATCACGGCGGAGATGGCGCAGGAGCGGCCAGACCTGAAGCCGCTGGTGGGGCGCAAGCTCACGGTGATCGCGTGGCTGTGGGCGCGCACGGTGAAAAGCCCCAATCCCGCCTTCAACCAGGTGGACGTGCCGCTCGCTTCCACCTTCATGCTCTCCACCAAGCCGGGCAAGGAAGCGTATGTCGAGCCGGTGATGGTAGGAAATAGAAGTGAGGAGGTAGGAAATAGGGGGGGCAGCGCTTCCCCTACTTCCTATCTCCTATCTTCTACCTCCTACCTCCTACCTCCTACTTCCTCGCCCGGCTACCGCTTCACGGTGAAGGTGGGCAAGCCGAAGGATGCAGAGGCGGCGAAGAATGGCACCAAGTTGGCGCGGGCGAATTTCGCCTGCGTGATGTCCGGCGCGCCGATTTCCGGTGATTATATCAAGGCCGAAGGCAAGGCTGGACGCATGGGCGCGCGGCTGATGGCTATCGTGGCTGAGGGCGAGCGCGGACGCGTGTACCTCCCGCCAACGGTCGAGCAAGAAGCAATAGCACGCTCGGCAAAGCCAGAGTGGAAACCTGAGGTGACGATTTCTGGTAGTACACAGTATCTCGGAGTGAAACCCTATGGCATGGAGCAGTTCTCGCAACTCTTTACCGGCCGCCAGTTGGTACTGCTATCAATGCTCGCCGAATTGGTGTATGAGGCACGCGCGCGAGTGAAACGCGACGCCGTTGTTGCTGGCCTGTCTGATGATGGTCGTAGTCTCGATAGTGGCGGTGATCGTGCAACCGCTTATGCAGACACCGTGGCTGTCTACTTGGGAATCGGAGTGAGTCGCCAGTCGAATCGTTCTGCAACGCTCAATTTCTGGGATAACGCTGGTGGAATGGTTCAACAGGTCTTTGCTCGACAAGTCCTGCCTATGACTTGGGACTTTGCAGAAGGCAATCCTATGAGTAGTTCTACGGGCAACATTATTGGACAGTTTGAGTATATCACCAACGCGATGCTTAGGCTGCCTCAGGTCGGTTATGGCGAAGCCTCGCAAGCAGAAGCCACAACACAGACCATCAGTGTGGGGAAGATCGTGTCGACGGATCCGCCCTATTTTGACAATGTACCGTATGCTGATATCTCGGACTTCTTCTATTTGTGGATGCGGCGTTCACTGAGTGCAGTTCTACCGAACCTCTTTGCAACCATGACTGTCCCGAAGACTGATGAATTGGTGGCGTTTGCCTACCGACATGCCACCAAGAAAGATGCTGAGCGCTTTTTCATGAGTGGTATGACCCGCGCGATGCATCGCCTTGTGGAACTAGCTCATACTGGTTTCCCTGTCACGATATACTATGCTTTCAGACAATCTGAGACGGAGAGCGAAGGTACCGCCTCAACTGGGTGGGAGACCTTTCTTGACGCCGTCATTCAGGCGGGGTTTGCGATCAGTGGTACCTGGCCAATGCGTACAGAATATACTAGCAACCTCAAGACCAACCGTAATGCCCTCGCCTCCAGCATCGTCCTCGTCTGCCGCAAACGGCCGGCCGACGCGCCCACTGCCACGCGGCGCGAGTTCGTAGCCGCGCTCAAGGCCGAATTGCCGGTCGCGCTGGTTCACCTCCAGCGCGGCAACATCGCGCCGGTGGACCTGGCGCAGGCGGCCATCGGGCCGGGCATGGCGGTCTACACCCGCTACGCACGGGTGCTCGACGCCGCGGGCCGGCCGCTCACCGTGCGTGAGGCGCTGGCGCTCATCAACCAGACCCTGGACGAGGCGCTGGCCGAGCAGGAGGGCGACTTCGACGCGGACACCCGCTGGGCGCTGGCGTGGTTCGAGGGGTCCGGCTTCGCCGAGGGCGAATTCGGCGTGGCCGAAACCCTCTCCAAGGCCAAGAACACCAGCGTCGCCGGCATGGTGGACGCGGGTATCCTGAAATCGAGCCACGGCAAGGTGCGCCTACTCAAGCCGACCGAGCTGCCCGCGGATTGGGACCCCGCCACCGACAAGCGCCTGACCGCCTGGGAAGCGGTGCATCAGCTCGTGCGCGTGCTCGAAACCAGCGGCGAGTCGGCCGCGGCCGCGCTGGTCAGCAAGCTGGGCAGCCAGGCCGAGCCAGCCCGCGAGCTGGCCTATCGGCTCTACACGATCTGCGAACGCAAGAAGCGCGCCACGGAAGCTTTGGCGTATAATAGTCTTGTACAGAGTTGGCCGGAGATCACGCGGTTGGCGCGCGAGAGGGGCGCGCCGCGCCCCGAGCAGGGCGAGTTATTCGGACAGGATGAACGGGATTGACAGGATAACGAACAACCCATCCTGTTCATCCTGTAAATCCTGTCAAAGACGGAATAGGACACGCTATTCGGACAGGATGAACAGGATTGACAGGATAACGAAGAATCCATCCTGTTCATCCTGTACATCCTGTCAAAGATGGAATAGGAGACGCTATTCGGACAGGATGAACAGGATTGACAGGATAACGAAGAATCCATCCTGTTCATCCTGTAAATCCTGTCAAAGACGGAATAGGACACGCTATTCGGACAGGATGAACAGGATTGACAGGATAACGAAGAATCCATCCTGTTCATCCTGTAAATCCTGTCAAAGACGGAATAGGAGACGCTATTCGGACAGGATGAACAGGATTGACAGGATAGAGAATAATCCATCCTGTTCATCCTGTACATCCTGTCCAGAAGGGGAGATCTGATGGCAATCACCAACCACGAACGCGTCGGTAAGGCGCTGGAATTGCTGCGCGATGGATTGCGCCCGTTTGTTGCGCGGGAGATGGAAAATAAGCACGGCAAATACTGGATCACCACTGTGACCGCGGCCTGGCCCAACGAGCTGACCTGGCGGGAGGGCGAGGACGAGCCGCAGATGGATGCGGCCGTGCTGCTGCGCATGATGTGGGATCAGTGGAACGTCGTCTTCCGCGACACCCTGGGCTTCTCGGAACGCTCCCTGGTCAGCGAACTGCGCGAGGTGCGCAACAAGTGGGCGCACCAGGAACCCTTCTCCACCGATGACGCCTACCGCGCGCTTGATTCGGCCGCGCGCCTGCTGACGGCCATTTCCGCACCGCAAGCCGACGAGATCGAAAAGATGAAGCTGGAGCTGCTGCGCCTGCGCTTCGACGAGCAGGTGCGCAGCGAGAAGCGCAAGACCGCCGGCGTCGCCATCGAAAGCCAGGTCACCGGCAGCCTCAAGCCCTGGCGCGAGGTGGTGACGCCCCACCCCGATGTCGCCAGCGGCCGCTACCAGCAGGCCGAGTTCGCGGCCGATCTCTGGCAGGTCCACCTGGGCGAGGGGACCGATGAGTACCGCGACCCGGTCGAGTTCTTCCGCCGCACCTACCTCACCGAGAGCCTGAAGGCCATGCTGGTGGGCGCGGTGCGGCGTCTCGCCGGCCGGGGCGGCGACCCGGTCGTGCAACTCCAAACCAACTTCGGCGGCGGCAAGACCCACTCCATGCTGGCGCTCTATCACCTCTTCTCGGGCATCGCGCCCAGCGAGCTGCCCGGCATTGATGCGGTAATGGCGGAAGTAGGAAATAGGAAAGAGGAAGTAGGAAATAGGAGCGGCGCTACTTCCTCTTTTCTATCTTCTACTTCCTCTTTCCTCCCAACCGTCCGCCGCGTGGTGCTGGTGGGCAACAAGATCTCGCCCGGCAATCCGGTCGTCAAGCCCGACGGCACCGTAATCCGCACGCTATGGGGCGAACTGGCCTGGCAGCTCGGCGGCCGGCCGGCCTTCGCCCGCATCCAGGCCGACGACGAGCGCGCCACCAGCCCCGGCGACGCGCTGCGCGAGCTGTTCAAGGAGTACGGCCCCTGCCTGATCCTGATTGACGAATGGGTGGCCTATGCGCGCCAGCTTCACGACCAGAGCGACCTACCGGCCGGCGGCTTCGAGACCCAATTCAGCTTCGCCCAGGTGCTCACCGAGTCGGCCAAACTGGCGGGCAACTGCCTGCTCGTCATCAGCCTGCCCGCCTCCGACACCACCGGCTCGCCCCACACCCGTGCGGATGACGTCGAGGTGGGCGGCCAGCGCGGCCGCGAGGCGCTCGATCGGCTGCGCAACGTCGTGGGCCGCGTCGAGTCCTCCTGGCGGCCGGCCAGCGCCGAAGAAGGTTTCGAGATCGTGCGCCGGCGCCTCTTCGAGCCGCTGAGCGACCCCGCCCAGTTCAAGGATCGCGACGTGGTGGCGCGCGCCTTTGCCGACTTCTACCGTTCGCAGCATCAGGAATTCCCGCCCGAATGCCGCGACGCCGACTACGAAAAACGCATCCGCGCGGCCTACCCGATCCACCCGGAAATCTTCGACCGGCTCTACAGCGACTGGTCCACGCTGATCAAATTCCAGCGCACCCGCGGCGTCCTGCGCCTGATGGCCGCGGTGATCCACAGCCTGTGGGAGAAAGGCGACCGCAACCCGCTGATCCTGCCGGCCAACATCGCGATTGACGACCCGCGCGTGCAGTTCGAGCTGACGCGCTACCTCCCGGACAACTGGGTGCCGGTGATCGAGAAGGACGTGGATGGCCCCGGTTCGCTGCCGCTGCGGCTGGATGGCGAGGTGCCCAACCTGGGCAAATTCGCCGCCTGCCGCCGCGTCGCGCGCGCCATCTACCTCGGCTCCGCGCCCACCGCGGCCGCGGCCCATCGCGGCATCGAAGATCGCCGCGTCAAGCTCGGCTGCGTCATGCCCGGCGAAAGCCCCGCGGTCTTCGGCGACGCCCTGCGCCGCCTGGCCGGCGCGGCCACCTACCTCTACCAGGATGGCCCGCGCTACTGGTATTCGACCCAGCCCACCGTCACCAAGCTGGCGGAAGATCGCGCCGAGCAGTTCAAGCGCCAGCCTGACAAGATCGTGCAGGAGTTGGACCGCCGCCTGCGCCGTGATCTCGAAAACCGGGGCGACTTCTCCCGCATCCACCCCCTGCCCCAGTCGAGCCACGACATCTCGGACGAACTCGACACGCGGCTGGTGGTGCTCGGCGTGGATCATCCCTACAGCAAAGAGCCTGGCAACGCCGCCGAAACCGCGGCCCAAGCCCTCCTCGAAGCGCGCGGCAACGTGCCCCGCCTCTTCCGCAACACCCTCGTCTTTCTCGCGGCCGACAAGAACCGGCTCCAGGACCTCGACGAGGCAACCCGCAGCTACCTGGCCTGGACTTCCATCCTGGATGAGAAGGTCACGCTCGATCTCGCGCCGCTGCAGGTCAAGCAAGCGGAGACGCAACGGGCCGCGGCCGACACCACGGTCACCGCGCGGCTCCCGGAAACCTACCAGTGGCTGCTCGTGCCCGTGCAGGGGACGCCCCAGGCCCCCGTCACCTGGCAGGCGCTGCGGCTGACCGGCTCGGATGCGCTGGCCGTGCGCGCCAGCAAGAAGCTCAAGAACGACGACCTCCTGGTCACCGCGCTCGCCGGCACGATGCTGCGCATGTGGTTGGATCGCATCCCGCTCTGGCGCGGGGATCACGTGTCCGTCCGCCAGCTCGTGGATGACTTTGCGCGCTATCACTACCTGCCGCGGCTGCGCGACGCCTCGGTCTTGCTCAACGCGATCAGTTCGGGCCTTGCGCTGCTCACCTGGGAGCAGGACAGCTTCGCCTACGCCGACAGCTTTGACGAACGCGCGGGTCGCTACCGCGGGGTGCAGAGCGGTCAGCGCGTGACGTTGGCGGATACCAGTGCGCCGGGGCTGCTGGTGAAGCCGGCGCTCGCGCGCCGGCAGTTGGACGTCGAGCGCGTGGCGCTGCCGGTCGGCGGTCATGATCCCGCGTCGCCGCAGCCTGCGCCTGGCCCTGGCTCTGGGCCTGGGTCAACGCCCCGGCCTGCGCCTGACCCCGCGCCGCGGACTGGCCCCAAACGCTACCACGGCACAGTCAGCCTCGACCCCGCCCGCGTCGGCCGCGACGCCAGCCGCATCGCCGACGAGGTGATCGCCCATCTCGCCGGCCTGGTCGGCGCCGGGGTGACAGTGACCCTCGAAATCGAAGCCGAGATCCCCGGCGGCGCGCCAGACACCGTCGTGCGCATCGTCACCGAAAACAGTCGCACCCTGAAATTCAGCAGCCAGGGCTTCGAGAGGGAGTAGGAGTTGCCGAAGCTCGGGGTGACCTGTCCATCAACCTCTTGTACAGGTCATAACACAAGCACAACAAACCACCAAAGTTGACAAATTTTGACGGAAATACAAACAATTGGTTGCGGGGCTCGAAGGTTTGTCTCGCAGCGCAAAAAGAAAGAAAGAAAGAAAGAAAGAAAGCGAGATCATGACACACAAATCCATCATCACCGGCCCCACGTTCGAAGAGATGCTGCACCCTGAGACGATTGCGCCCGCGACGCGCGCGGCTGCGCTGCGCATGAAGACCGAAGACCCGCTCGATCCGATCAACCTGTTCAACATCACCTGGAAGGATGCGGCCAACACGCCCTACTACCAGGTGCTGCCCACGGCGCTGACCGGCGTGGACGCGAACATCGTCGTCCTCTACGGCAAGGAGTTCCCCACCGGCGCGCACAAGGTCGGCGCGGCCTACTCCGTGCTGGTAGAAAAGGAGCTGTTCGGCGAGGTGGACCCCAGCCAGCACACGCTCGTCTGGCCCAGCACCGGCAACTACGGCATCGGTGGCGCCTGGGTGGGCTGCCGCATGGGCTTCGACGGCATCGTGGTGCTGCCCGCGGAGATGAGCCAGGAACGCTTCGAGCGCATCCGCAGCTACGGCGCCCGCGTCATCGCCACGCCCGGCTCCGAGTCCAACGTCAAGGAAATCTACGACAAGACCTGGGAACTGCGCCGTGATCCGAAGGTGCGGGTGCTCAACCAGTTCGAGGTGATGGGCAACTATCGTTTTCATTATTATGTCACCGGCAACACCATCGTGGAGCTGGCCGCGCTCCTGCACAGCCAGGGCATCGGCAACGGTAAAATTGCCGCCTACTGCTCGGCGATGGGCTCGGCCGGCACCATTGCCGCGGGCGACCGCCTGAAGCAGGTGTGGCCGGACCATCGCATCATCGGCCTGGAACCGGTGCAGTGCCCCACGATGTACAACAACGGCTACGGCAGCCACGACATTCAGGGCATCGGCGACAAGCACGTCACCTGGATTCACAACGTCAACAACATGGACGCGATCATGTGCCTGGATGACATCGAGTGCAAGAAGGGGCTGCAGTTGCTGACCGAGCCGGCCGGTTGGGAAACGCTGCAGCGGCGCTACGGCATCGCGCCAGAAACGGTGCAGAATCTCGCGGCCATCTTCGGCATCAGCGGCGTCTGCAACGTGCTCGGCGCGATCAAGACGGCCAAATACTACGGCCTGGGCAGTCAGGAGACGGTGGTCACCATCTGCACCGATGCCATTGACCGCTATTACTCGGTCATGGCAGCGATGACCGCCTGCTACGGGCGCATGGACGAAACGGAAGCGGCCGTGCGCGTCGAGTCTATCTTCCACGATCAAAAGACCGACTGGATCCGTGAGGGCACGCAGCACGCCCGCGCCTGCTGGCACAACCTGAAGTATTACACCTGGGTGGAGCAGCAGGGCAAGACCGTGCAAGAGTTGGACGCGCAGAAGGACCCGGCCTGGTGGCTGGAGCATCAGGCGCTCGTCGCGGAAATTGACAGCAAGATACGCTCTGCGCGCCAGGCCTCGTAGGGCCGCGGAATCATCACCGCAAATTCGTGATCGGAGAACCAGGAGAATCGTAATCATGAAGACTACACTCATGAATCTTTCCTATGAAGTGGAGTTGGAGCCAGGTGAGCGTTTGTCTCTACCAGAGTGGCTCGTTGGCAGCATTGGATCGGGACATTGGGTACTCATCATCAAACCATTCGACGCTTCTCTACACCTGGCGCCGATCTCATCACCAATTCGCGATCATACTGCGTTCCTCAGTTCGTATGCGCCAGAGGATGAAGGACTCTACGATGATTATGCGCCCGGGTGAATTTTGGATTGCAGATATTCCCTTTACCAACGCCACGGCGTCCAAAAGGCGCCCGATTCTTTTCCTTTGGCTCGATGCAGAGGATGCAGTTGTGGCCGTGGTTACATCAGCAGGCATGCGTTCTTCAACTGATGTGAGCCTGCAAGAATGGAGCGCAAGTGGATTACGAGTTGCCTCCACGGTACGCTTATCACGCCTGGACTGTCTTGAACAGTCTCTCTTGCTTTTCCGATTGGGGACGGTAAGAGCTATAGATGCGGAGCGGCTCAAGAATGTCTGGGCATCAGACGTTAGACTCCGATTCTGAGCCACCTTTTTCAAAAACAAGGAAAGTCATTGATGCAAGTTCGTAATTCTGACGCGCAGTTTCGTGCGCACGAGGCGGCCGGCGCGTATGTCGCTGTGAACGGCGAGCGCATTTTTTACCGCACCGAAGGCGACCGCAGCGACGGCAGCCCGGTGGTCATGCTGCACGGCGTGCCGACCAGTTCGTACCTCTATCGCAAGCTGATTTCGCTGAGCGTGGGGCGTCATTTCGTCCTGGCGCCTGATTTCCCCGGCCTGGGACTTTCGGCTAAACCGCCCGGCCGTGACTATTCGTGGACGGCGCTCGCCCAGTTCGTGGCCGATTTCGCGACCACACTCAAGCTCAAGCCAATGCACCTGGTGCTGCATGACCTAGGCGGGCCGATCGGTCTGGAGTTTGCCATTCGCAACCCTGGCATGGTCGCCAGCATCACCCTGCTCAACGCGCCCATGCAGGCCAGCGCCTACAAGATGCCCGCGATCATGCGGTTGCTGGCGACGCCCGGCCTCAACCGCCTGGCCTTCGCCCTGCTGCAGCCGCGGTTGATGCTGCTGGCCTGGCGGAACATGGGCGTCACCGGCCAGTATAGCGTCAGCCTGACCGACATGCAGGTCTACCGCCGCATGTTGACGCACAACGACGGGCAGCAGAGCTTCTTCAAGATCATGCAGACGATTGATACAACGGCTGAGAAGGACCGCTTCCTGGATGAAGGGCTGCGCAGGCTCGGCAAACCGGCGCTGGTGATCTGGGGCAAGAACGATCCGGCCATTCCCGCCAGCCAGCGCGAATGGTTTACGCAGCGCGTGCCGGGCGCCGCGGTGCATCTGCTCAACGCCAAGCATTTTCTCATGGAAGATCACGCGGAGGAAATGTCCAGCCTGCTCCTGCCGTTCTGGGATCAGGTGGACGGCGTGCAAACCGAGAGCAAACTCGCCCGCGATCGGCTCGGCGAACGTCCAGAGATGAAAGGCTGGCACAAACAGGGTAACTAACCCCTTGCTGGTCATCATCAGACACAGCGCAGCAGTCTTCTGATCTGACTGAATTTTACACAATTAGACCGTGATGGCAAAATACGTGGCAAGCAGAGAGCTTGACCTATTCACATGAGGTTCACGATGCAAACACTCATTACCAACGGTACCGTTATCACCCTGGGCGCGGCCAATCGCATCATCGAGCGGGGGGCTGTCCTGGTGGAAGGGGACGAAATCAGGGCAGTGGGCCAGGCGGCCGAGATGGGGGCCGCTTTCCCGCTTGCGCAGCGCCTGGACGCAGCCGGCCAGCTCATCATGCCCGGCCAAATCTGCGCGCACACCCACTTCTACGGCGCCTTCGCGCGCGGTCTCTACATCCCCGGCGACCCGCCCAAGGACTTCCCCGAAATTCTGCGCCGCTTGTGGTGGACCCTGGACAAGGCCCTGGATGCGGACGGCGTCAGCCTCAGCGCGCTGGTTTGCCTGGTGGACGCCATTCGCCACGGCACCACCACCCTGATTGACCATCACGCCAGCCCCAACGTCATCGCCGGCTCGCTCGATCTGATCGCCGACGCGGTCATCCAATCCGGCCTGCGCGCCTGCCTCTGCTACGAAGTGACCGACCGCGACGGCCCGGCGAAGGCGCAGGCCGGCATCGAAGAGAATGTGCGTTTTTTGCGGAGGATGAGAGAGCAGAGACCGGAGACCGGAGACCGGAGATTGGCCGCCACTTTTGGCCTGCACGCGTCGCTGACGCTGTCGGACGAAACCCTGGCCGCGTGTGTGGACGCGGCCGCGGGCTTGAATACCGGCTTTCATATCCATGCCGCGGAAGGCATGGCGGATCAAAATGACAGCCTCAGCAAGTACGGCCAGCGCACCATTGACCGCCTCGCCAGCCGGGGCATCCTGGGGCCGCAGACGATCGTGGCGCACGCCATCGCCATTGACGCCTGGGAGATGGGCCTGCTGCGCGAGACCGGCGTCTGGGTCTCGCATCAGCCGCGCTCCAACATGAACAACGCGGTGGGCGTGGCCGATGTGCCCGCCATGCTGCGCGGGGGCGTCAAGGTCGTGCTGGGCAACGACGGCTTTTCCAACAACATGTTCACCGAGATGAAGACCGCCTACCTGCTGCACAAGGCCTGGCGCAGCGATCCGCGCGTCGCCACCGGCAACGAGATTGCGCAGATGGCGTGGACCAATAACGCAGCCCTGGCGCGTCAGTTCTTCCCCAAACCGATCGGCGAGCTGACGCCCGGCGCGTACGCGGACATCATCCTGCTCGACTACGCGCCCATCACCCCGCTGACCCCGGCCAATCTGCCCTGGCATGTTCTCTTTGGCGCGGATGGCAGTCACGTCACCACCACCATGGTGGCCGGTCAGTTGCTCATGGTTCAGCGCAAACTGCTCTTCCTGGACGAACAGGCCATCGCCGCACGCAGCCGCGAAGTTGCCGGCCAGACCTGGCAGCGCTTCTGGGCGCTGTCGTAAAGGGGTACAGACCGTGTCCAACCAACAACCCGCCCGCCCGCCTGTGTGGGCGGCCTGGATGGCGAGCCTGTCCAACGGCTTTGTGGGCGACTATTTGCACACCCGCCAAAATGGCCTGGCCATTGAGATGGCTTTCTACCACCAGGGCCGGCCGCTGCCGTTGACGCAGGAAGCCGTGTTAGCCGCGCACCCGTGGCCAACGACCAAACTCTGCATCCTGGTGCATGGCCTGAGTTGTCACGAAGGGATCTGGCTCTATCCTGACCCGACCGACCCTGGGCATGACACCTCGTATGGCGCCTTGCTGCAGAGAGATTTTGGTTACACGCCATTTTTTGTGCGCTACAACACAGGGCTGGCGCTGGCGGACAACAGTGCGCGCCTGGCGGTTTTGCTGCATGAACTGCTGGAGTGCTACCCGACGCCGGTGGAGGACATCCTGCTGATCGGGCACAGCATGGGCGGATTGATTCTACGCGGCGCCTGCCATATCGGCGCCCAGCAACAGGCGGCCTGGGTGCTGCTCGTGAGCCAGGTCTTTTATCTTGGCACCCCGCACGAAGGCGCCAGATTGGCCCGCCTGGGAGGCGCGACGACCGCCGTGCTGCACGCCGTGCCTCATCCGATCACCCAGCTCCTGGGCAACGTTCTCGATGTCTGGAGCCAGGGTGTCAAAGATCTGCGCCTGACCCAGCCGCTGGCCGCAGAGATGGGCAGCGACGGCGCGGCCGCGATACAGCCGATGCCCTGGCTCTCCCATTCCCGACATCATCTGATCGTCGGCGCGCTGACCGACGATCCGCAGGATCTCGCAACCCGCCTGTTCGGCGATGGTTTGGTGGCTGTGCCGAATGTCCACCCCCGGCCGCAGGCAGGGGATGGGTCGGCGCCCGTGGCGAAGGACAGCCTCGAAGTTCTACCGCGCACCCACCATCTGCAACTGACCCGCGATCCGGCGGTTTATGCACAGATCAAGCAATGCTGTGAAGATGGCGTGGAATAAGGGCGAGAAAGGACGTGACGATGGATCAGCAAACGCTGCAACAACTGCGCGGTGCCAGCGACCTCGTAACTGAGGGGGTTGACGCGACCGCCGCCGCGATTGGCGAGACTCACCAGGCGATGGCGCAGCGGCAATATGCCGTGTTGACCCGGATTGAGAGCCTCGTGGGCGACGTGACCGCGCTTGAACAGGTGCAGCGCATGATTACCGCGGGCGTCTACCGCACCATTCGCACGGTCAATCGCATCACCGGTAAAGTTGCGACCCGCGTCTGGGATCATCTCGAGGTCAAATAGCCATCATGTCCATTCGACTCTTTCCCGACACCAGCCGTGAAGCCGAGGCCGTCTTGATCGAGCGCATCCGTAGTCTGTCGGGCGCCCAGCGGCTAGCTGTGCAACAGCAGCTCAACGCCCAGATGCGCTGGAGGCATTACAGGTGCCGTATTTGGTAGGTGACTCGTTGGCCAGCACGCTGCAGGGCGCGTCTGCACACCGACTAGGGCAAGCATATGGATTCTGTCAGTATCATCATGAAGGTCTGGAATGCCCAGGCGCATGTGCGCCTCTGCCTGAAGACCTTGTTGCAGCACACCGATGACCCGTTCGAGTTGATCATCATTGACAATCACTCGCGACCAGAGGTGGTGCAGTTCTTGCGCGCCGCCGCCCGCGACGACTCACGAATCCGGCTGGTCGAAAACGCAACCAACGTCGGGCCAGGGCATGCCAATCAGCAAGGTGCGGCCCTGGCGCAGGGCCGCACGATCTGCCTGCTGGATAGCGATGTGCTCGTGCCCCCGCGCTGGTTGACGCGACTGCGCGCGGAGTTCGAGAGCCATCCCGCGGTCAAGCTGCTGGCCCCGCTGAACTATCACCAGACGCTCAGCCATCCTTTCGGGCCTGACAACAGCGCCGCTGCCTGGTTCGCGACCAAGAGGGAGCATCCGCAGTTGGCGCCGCTGCGCCAGTTCCATGCGTTTTCCAGGGGCCTGAGCATCGAAGAGTTCGACGAACTGATGTGCAGCACCCACGGCCGCGAGTTGGCGGCCATGGTGTGCCCGCCCATGTTCATCGGCACCTGTTGCGCCCTGTTGGACGCTGACTTCGTTGCGGCCGCGGGCGGGGTGGCCGATCCCCGGTTCGACGGTTATGGCAGCGAGGATGTGGATCTGTGCTGGCGGATCGCTGAGCAGGGCGGTCAGGTCGCACGCACGACCGCGGTTTATGTGCATCACTTCCACCATGCCAGCCTCATTGATAACGCGCTGGATCCGGAGGCGGCCTTGCGGCAGGCCAATCAGATCCTCTACGCCAAGTGGAAATCGAAGCTGATCGGCCTGGTGCAGGCCGAAATGGCACGGGGGGGGTCGCCCAGGGATTACCTGAGCGCGTATTTCATTTTCCAGCCCCTGTCGCACCACACATCATTCGTTGCGGATCTGCGCGCGGCCACAGGGCGCGCCGACATCCCTGATGACATCATTTGGAAACCCAGGCCGTAACATGTTACACGCTCTCTACACGGCCTCTGCGCCGGGCAAGATCATTCTGATGGGGGAACACGCCGTCGTGTACGGCCGGCCGGCGATGGCAGTGCCCGTCCACCAGGTGCAGGCCACGGCCACCCTGACCGTGCAAGATGGCGCATCCGATCTGTGGATCGCTGCCACCGACCTGGGACAGCGCACGGCGCTGTCCAGCGCGCCGCCCGTGAATCCCCTCGCGCAGGCGGTGCGGCTGACCCTGACTTTTTTGCAGCGCGCCGCGCCTGCCGGTGAGCTGAGCGTCCATTCCACCATTCCCCTGGCCGGCGGCATGGGCAGCGGTGCGGCCGTTTCCACCGCCATCGGCCGCGCCCTGGCCGCCTGGGCCGGGCAAACCATTCCCGCGGCCGACCTGTCGGCCCTGGTGTACGAGGTGGAGCGCCTGCACCACGGCACGCCGAGCGGCATTGACAACACCGTCATTGCCTACGGCCAGCCGGTGTGGTTTGTCAAAGGCCAGCCGCCGCAGCCCTTTGCCATTCCGCACACCTTCTGGCTCGTCATTGCCAGCACCGGCATCGCCAGCCCGACGCGTGAGACGGTGGGAGACGTGCGCCAATCCTGGCTGGCCGACCCGCTGCGCTTCGATGGGCTGTTCGACGACATAGCCGGCCTGGTCAACGCCGGGCGTGCGGCCATGCTGGCGGGCGATTGGCCGCGCCTGGGCGCGCTGTTCTTCCAGAACCAGCGCCTGCTGGCCGAGATGGGCGTCTCAGCCCCCATCCTCGACCGCCTGGTGGACGCGGCCCGGCTGGCCGGCGCGTTCGGCGCCAAGCTCAGCGGCGGCGGCCGCGGCGGCAACGTCATCGCCCTGGTCGAACCGGCGGCCGCTGAGACGGTCGCCGATGCCCTGCGCCAGGCCGGCGCGGCCGCGATCTTCATCACCCCCGTATCCGCCGGCGCGGCGCGCGCGGCGCTCTTGTGAGTCGAACGATGGATCAACGAACTTTTCTGGAACTCGCGACAGCCCAGGGCCAGGTCATCACCATTGACCGGCCGGTTGACCCCCGCCTGGAACTGGCCGCGGTGAGCGGCGCGCTCGAAGATGAAGCGCCGGGCCGCATCGTGCGCTTCCGCCAGGTGATCGGCAGCGACTACGAGGTGGTGACCGGCCTGGCCGCGGACCGCCGCCATTTCGGCCTGGCCCTCGCCTGCCCGCCGGGCGATCTCATCTTTCGCCTGGCCGCGGCCCTGGCCAACCCGCAGCCGCCGCCTGTGCTACCGGCCGGCGAAGCGCCCTGCCAGGAGATCATCGAAGCTGACCCCAACCTGGAAACGATCCCGTTCCTGACCCATTGGGCCAGCGATGCCGGGCCGTACGCGACCGCGGCCGTGCTCTTCACCCGCGATCCGGACACGGGGGCCAACGCCTCGTTTCATCGTATGCTGCGCCTGGGGCCGCGGCAGGCTGCGCTGCGCCTGGTGGAGCGCCGCGGCACCGATAGCGCGCTGCGCAAAACGCCGGGTGACCTGCCGGTTGCCATCTGCATCGGCCTGCCGCTGCACGTCCTGCTGGCCGCGTCCCTGGCGCCGCCGCCGGGCGTGGATGAGCTGACCATTGCCCAGGCCCTGGCGCCCACCCCGCTGACGCGCTGCCTGACCAGCGACCTGCTGGCGCCGGCGGCCGCGGAGGTGGTGATCGAGGGCCGCCTGACGCATCGCCTGGCCGCGGAAGGGCCGTTCGTGGACCTGACGCAAACCCTCGATCTTGTGCGCCAGCAGCCGCTGCTCACAGTGGACTGCATCACCCACCGCCGCCGGCCGTTCTACCATGCGCTCTTGCCCGGACGCCTGGAGCACAAACTCCTGATGGGGATGCCGCGTGAGCCGACGATCTTCAGTGAAGTCAACCGGGTTTGCCGCTGCCTCAATGTCAACATCACGCCCGGCGGCGCCAGTTGGCTGCACGCGGTGGTGCAGATTGACAAACAGGCGCCGGGCGACGGCCTGCGGGCCATCGAAGCCGCGTTCCGGGGGCATGGATCGCTCAAGCATGTGGTGGTGGTGGATCGTGACGTGGATCTGTTCAACCCGGCCGATGTGGAATGGGCCATTGCCACCCGCTTTCAAGCCGGCCGCGGTCTGCATCTCTTTTCGGGTCAGCCCTCCAGCTCGCTCGATCCTTCGGCGCTGCACGTCCCCGGCCAGAAATCACGCTCCGACAAACTGGGCATTGACGCCACCGTGTTCTGGGACACACCGGCCGGGCCATCCGATCCGGCCGCCTATCAGAAAGTGACTTTTCCCCCGGTTGATCTGAGCCGTTACCGAGCCGCCGAATGAATTCGGGGGGGCCGCCCGCCGAATGGAATTCGGGGCGAAGGGGCGTTCCGCCGCAAGCAAGAGCCGCCCGCCGAATGAATTCGGGGCGAAGGGGCGTTCCGCCGCAAGGTCGGCCTGCGCCGACCGGCATTGCGTCCACGCAGGTGGACGCCCGGCGGCACGCCCGTCAGGCGCGATTTCAATCGCTCTGCGCCGACCCGCATTGCGTCCACGCAGGTGGACGCCCGGCGGCACGCCCGTCAGGCGCGATTTCAATCGCTCTTTTCCCCCGGTTGATCTGAGCCGTTACCGCACGGCCAGCCAGGAATGATGGAGTAGAAATGAAAGACACACCAACCTCTCGCCGTCCCGCCGCCCTGCCGTCGCCGCTGCGTACCTTCATCGCGGTGGAGTTGGATGACGAGGCGCGCCGCCAACTGAAAACCCTGCAAATGGCCTTGCAACCCCTTGTGCCGCCAAGCCTGGTGCGTTGGGTGGCCCCAGAGAATGTTCACATCACGCTGAAATTCCTGGGCGACACGCAGCCCGATCAGGTGGCGGCCGTGACCTCAGCCCTGGACGGCATCGGTCCCACGCTGGCGCCCTTTCAGGTGACGCTGGCCGGCCGCGGCTGTTTTCCCAACTTCAGGCGGCCCAACGTGATCTGGGTCGGGCTAGTGGATCATGGGCAGCGCCTGCAGAAGCTGGTTGCCGCGGTCGAACGGAGCGTCTCACCGCTGGGCTGGCCCACCGAGGCGCGACCGTTCAGGCCGCATTTGACCCTGGGCCGCATCAATGACAACGCCACCAGTCGCGAGCGCGGCCTGATAGGCGCCGCGGTTGAGCTGTTCGAGGTGGGCGAACTTTCCACGCTGGCCGTGTCCGCCTGCTACCTCATCCGCAGCGACCTGAAGTCAAGCGGCCCGGTCTACACGGTGCTGAGGGAGGTGAAGCTGGGAGAGCAGCAGATTTGATTCATTTCCTGCGCACGAGGACGGCCAGTGCGCCGAAGGTGAGGGTGGCGAGCAGGAAACTGAAGAGGGCTTCGGCCGCGACGCCGGCCAGTTGGGCCTGCATCTGACCCGGCCAATCGGCCTGCAACCCGACCGCGGGCCACAGGCCGCTGACGCCCTGACCGGCGATGCCCAGGTACGTTTCGGCGCCGACGCCGTTCCAGCCCTGGCCGAAGCGGCCGTCCGCCAGCAGCGCCAGGGCGAGCAGGCCGCTGATGGCGCCGAGGCCGAAGACGCTGACGCTGCCGGTGCGGTCGTCCAGGCGAACCACTTCGGCGAGCAGGTAGGCGAGCAGGGGCGTGAGCAGTCCGCAGAAGGCGCCCAGGGCCAGCGCGGCCCAGGGCGGCACGAAGCCGGCCACGGCCAGGCCACTGACCACGCCAGCCGCCAGGCCGCGGCTGGCCATGAGCGGGTCCGCGTGGCCAGTGGCAAACCAGGTGTAGGCGATGGGGAGCAGGGCGCCGCCAGCGCCGGCCAGCAGCACGTTGACGGCGGCCAGCGCGGGCGCCAGGTGTGTCCAATCGAGCAGAGGGTTGCTGAGCGCCCAGCCCACCGCGCCCACCAACAGCAGCCCGGCGCCGGTGATGGTCAACAGCGGCAAGTGTACGGGCGGCAGGGGCACGATCTCGTCGGGGGCGCGGCGGGCGTGGCGCGGCAGGAAGATCAACATGCCGGCCAGGGCCGCGGCCGCGCCGACGAGGAAGACCGGCCCGGCGTTGGCAAAATCAACCAGGCCATGCCCCAGGCCCAGGTTGCGGCCCAGGTGAGCCAACCAGCCGCCGCCGGCGCTCCAGTTGCCGGTCAGCGGATAGAGCAGGCCGCCGCTGAGCAGGCCGCCCACCAGGGTGACAGGCGCAGGCGCGCGGCCGCGCAGGGCCAGGAGCGGGATCAAGGTGGCCGTGATGACCCAGGGCAGGCGGCTGAGGAAGAGGAGATAGGCGTCTGCAGTGGCGCCGGCGCCCAGCAGGCCAAAGCCGCTCAGCCCGGCCATGCCCCAGCCCGTGCCCCAGCTTTCGTTCAGGGCTGACCACTCCCAGACCAGCCCATCGAAGCCAGGGCGGCTGTCCACCAGGCCGATGCCGCCAAATTGCAGGGCAAAGCCAACGGCCCAGTAGCTGAGCACGGCCAGGCCAACCGCCGCCAGCAGCGTCAGGGTGGCTTGACGGGCCTGTTCCGGCTCCAGCCCGCCGGCGACGAGCAGCGTCAGGCCAATGGGAAGCAGGAGCGCCAGCGCGCTGCTGAAAATGGACAGAACCAGCGCCGCATCCGGGGGCGTCGAAGCGGCTGCGTGCGCAGGGATGGCGACGATCAAACTGGCAAGCAAGGCCAGCAGGTAGCTCCGGCGGAAGCGCATGAGGGCGATCTCCTGACAACGAACGAGATGCGAGACGATGGGTGCGGATGACGATTTTTTCATCTTGCGGCCAAGTGTACCAGAGAATACGCGAAGACCAAAATGAAACCGCCGGAGTACACAAAGATAGGGTACACGGATTGACACAAAGGAGGTAGTAAAGAAACGTGAAGGACCGCGTGATTTCGTGGGGATTGGGGATCGCCAGCCTGGCGCTGTATGTCGCCACGGCCGCGCCGACCGTGGTGACAGTGTTCGACGACAGCCTGGAGTTCCAGGTCGTCCTGCCCACGCTCGGCATCGCCCATCCCACCGGCTATCCGCTCTACACGCTGCTCGGCTGGCTGAGCACACGCCTGCTGCCGTTCGGTGATGCGGCCTATCGCGCCAACCTCTTTTCCGCGCTGACGGCCAGCCTGACGGTGGTGCTGCTCTACCGGCTGCTGCTGCGCGTCGTGGGCGGCCGCATGCCCGCGCTGCTGGCCGCCGCCCTCTTTGCCATTTCCCCCCTGTGGTGGTCGCAGGCCACGCTGGCCGAGGTCTACGCGCTGCACGGGCTTTTTGTCGTGGCCTTGTGGTTGGTGGCCTTCGACGAACGCACCGCGCCCGACGCCGGTCGCTGGGCGCTTCCGGTTGCCGTGCCCATCGCATTGCCCCTGCTCAGCGGCCTGGCCTTGACGCATCACCGCATGACGCTCCTGCTGGCGCCGGGCCTGGCGCTGTGGGTTGGCCTGCGCTGGTGGGACAGCAGGCGGCCAGCGCTGGGATTCAGGCCGGTCGCCTGGCTGAAAGTCGCACTCCTGGCCGCGCTGCTCTTGCTGGCGCCGCTGCTGCTCTACGCCTACGTCTGGCTGCGCGGCCAGGCCATTCCCACCACGGCCGGCGTCTGGCTGAACACCTGGCCCGCGTTCTGGCAGCACATCAGCGCCAGCGCCTATGGCGCGTTCCTGGCCGGTCACAGCGCCAGCCGCGGGGCATCGCCGGACATCGTGCAACTTCTGCTGGCGCAATTCGGCCCGCTCGCTGCCCTGTTGGGCCTGTGGGGGCTGTTCCCCTGGCCGCTGCATTGGCGACGCTGGGCGGCACTGGCGCTGACCCTGGCGATCCAGGCCGCGTTTGCCCTCAGCTACCGCACCGCGGACGCCGAGGTCTTCTTCCTGCCGGTGACGCTGCTCTTTTCACTTTTCGTTGCGGCCGGCCTGGTGCAGGCGCAGGACGCGGCGCTGCTCTTGTTGGCGCAATGGCGACGGGCTGGCCTGCCCTTGCCGGGCAGGTTTGCCTGGTATCGAGCGGCTGTGCAAGCCGCCCTGGCCCTGCTCGTGGCCTGGGTTCCCGTCCATCAGGCCTGGGCTGCGTTGACCGTCGCGCCGCCCGGGCCTCAGATCTGCGAACAGGCGCTGGCGGTGGGCAAACCGCCCGATCTGACGCCCAATCGCCGCGGCGACTGGCGTGTGGCCGATTGCGCGCAGGACATCCTCAGCCAGCCGCTGGAGCCAGGCGCGGCGGTCATCGGCCTGCTGGGCGAGATCACCCTGCTGCGCTACTATCAGCAGACGGCCGGCCAGCGCCCTGATCTGCTCACGCTGGTAGCCGACGCCGAAGACGACCGCCGCGCGGCCGTGCTGGCGACGCTGGCCGAGGGGCGCCCAACCTACCTGCTGCGCCCTCTGGATGGCCTGCTGGCGTCCGGCCTGGCGCTCGATGCGGTTGGCCCGCTGCTGCGGGTGCGCACCACAACGATGGCGCCTGCGCCAGAACCGCCCGCCCTGGCGCAGCCGGTCGCCATCACGCCCCAGGTCGAGATTGCATCCGCGGCCAGTTGGCCGGTATCTGTGCATCAGGGGCGTGTGCAGCGCATCGGCATCGTCTGGCAGGTGACCGCGGTCATCACCGACACCTTGCAGGTCTCGGCGCGGCTGCTCGACGCGGCCGGGCAGATCGTGGCCCAGTACGATGGGGAGCCGGTTCACCGCGCGCGTCCCACCCTCACCTGGCGGCCGGGCGAGCGCATCGTGGATGTCTACGACCTGCCCTTGCAAGGCCAGGGGCCGTTCACCCCGCTGCTCATCCTCTACCGCGCCGCGGACGGCCGGGAAGTGGGCAGGCTGGCCCTGCCGGGCTTCGATTGAGGGATTCGGCGGTGGAGACTGCTGTGCAAAGCCTGGATTTGCTGACCGGTTTGCCGGTTACTCGCTCACCGTGCTATAATCCGGTTGGCGGCGCCCGATTGCTGCCGAGGATACGATAGAAAGCAGGAGACGGACGATGACCTATCAGACGATCACCTTGACGGTGCCGGAGAACCTTTACAAACGCCTGGAGACCCAGGCGCGGGCAGCGGCGCGCTCGGTTGAGGAAGTCGCAGCCAGGGCGTTGACTCGTAGTCTGCCGCCGCCGGTCGAAGCCGACCTGCCGCCGGCCCTGCGCGCCGAGTTGAAGGCGATGAGCCATCTGTCCGACGAGACCCTTTGGCAGATTGCTGATAGCACGATGAACCCGGACAAGGTGGCGCTGCATGAGGTGCTGCTAGAACGCAATCAATCCGGCGCCCTCACTCCCGAAGGCCGGCAGTGGTTGACCCGCCTGCGCGAAGAGGCCGACGCCCTGATGCTGCGCAAGGCTCACGCCTATATCCTGCTGCAAAGTCGCGGCCACAAACTGCCCTCTCTCGAAGAACTCCACTCGCGCCTCAGAGTATTACATTGACACTACCGGAAATCATCTATGAGCGGCTCAGACAAGCGGCTCTGGCCATGCGTCTACCGCTTGACGATGTATTGGTACATGCGCTTCAAGTGGGGAGTCCTCCCAGTTGGGAAGATGCGCCAGCGCAGTTTCAGCCTGACCTGGCGGCTCTAGATCGGCTGAGTGATGATGATTTGTGGCGTATCATGCGCAGCAC
This sequence comes from Candidatus Amarolinea dominans, assembly GCA_016719785.1. Taxonomy (NCBI): domain Bacteria; kingdom Bacillati; phylum Chloroflexota; class Caldilineae; order Caldilineales; family Candidatus Amarolineaceae; genus Candidatus Amarolinea; species Candidatus Amarolinea dominans. Next base: position 112,804 of record JADJYJ010000007.1, on the reverse strand, counting down.
GCAGCTCAACCAGAACTGGTCACGCCATCATGAACTGCTGGAAGAAAACGCCAACGGAACGATCACGCCCAGCGGTCGAGCTGAACTCGAACGATTACGAACTGAGGCCGATCGCTTTGTCTTGCGCAAGGCTCATGCAGCCGCGTTGCTGCGTTGGCGTGGACAGCATGGTTTGCACAATACGAGGTGACACAATGCAACTGGAAGACTATTTCGCTTTCCTGGCGCCTGATGACATTCGTGTAAAGGGGACGCGCATCGGCATCGAGACGATTTTGACCGATTACCTGGAACTTGGCTTGTTTGCCGAACAGATCGCAACGCGCTACCCATCCCTCTCGGTCGAGCAGGTGTACGCCACTCTGACCTATTACTGGCGCAACCGCGCCCAGGTAGACACCTACCTGCGTCAGGTAGATCAGGAGATCGAGCAACAGCGCCACCAACAAGATCAGCACCCGTCTCCGGCTGTGCAACGCCTGCGTGAACTGGCGCGGCTACGCGACCAGCAGCGCGGTATGGTGGCCACGCCCGCATGAGTACGATTTGCTTCTTGCTCGACGAGCATGTCCCGCCGTTTATTCAGGCGCAACTGGCACGGCTGGAACCCAATCTGCGCGTATACATGATCGGTGATGATCTTGCGCCAGTGCGAGGCACACCCGATCCCGACGTTTTGCTTTGGATCGAAGCCCACGGCTGTTTGCTGGTCACCAATAATCGCGCCTCCATGCCGGGTCATCTCGCAGACCACCTGGCTCTCGGCCACCATGTTCCTGGCATCATTCAGTTGCCACGACGTATGAACATTCGCGCTGTCCTTGACGATCTATGGCTTATCTGGGCCGCGGCCCGGCCAGATGAGTTCCAGGATCAGATCGTTCACCTGCAGCTACAACGGTAATAAGCGCGACCCATTGTGACCGGGCTACCTCCTCTCGAAGAACTCCATTCCCGTCGGCCACGACTTCAACCTGCGTTCCTTTACGCGACTTGCTCCAGAAACTCAGCAAACGCGGTCAATTCTTGCGCGACGCGCGCCATCGTCGGCGCCAATTGTTTGACCAGCACGCCGATCTGCTCCGGATCCAGATTGTAGGTGTAAACGTTGCGCACGACGTGGCGGAAGCCGCGATAGCGATCCAGGCGCTCGCGTGTCTCCTGGCTCAAGACCGGCGGTCGGACACCGGGAATCTCAGCCGCCATCTGGCGCAGCAATTCATCATGCCAATGCGCGCCGCCAGGCTTCGCCTGGTCTACGCCATCCGCAATGATTTCCAGCAGGCGCTCCAACCCGGCGTAGAACCCATGCAGATTCAGAGCCGTCGCGTCCACATAGTAATCGTCGCTAGATGTCAACGCCTGCTGCCAGATCCGGTCGGTGCGCTCGACCACGCGCGCCAAATCCTGTGACTCCGCGCGAATCCGTCCCGCAATCGTGCGATAGATGCCATTCATAGAATCACTCCCTCGCGCGCGATACTTTCGCGCAACGCCGCCTTGCAGCGTTCCACCGCGACAAGATCCACTTTGAACTCGGGCGATAGGTCTTGCAGCCTGGCAACGGCCGTGAAGTAGTCATCGGGCGCCAGGCCACGGGCGGCCAGGTCAATATCCGACGTGGCGGTGAACCAATGACCGTGGACGGTCGAGCCGAACACGACGACCTGTGTCGCGCCGAACTGTTCCTTCAGTAAGGCCGCCGCCTGCTGCGCCACTTCTTGGGCGCGCGCCCGCCGCGCGGCCAGCTCGCGCATCGCTTCTGTTGCGCGGCGCTGCGCCGTGGCGCGATAGACGGCCATCGCCGCCGGACTGGGATCGGGCGTGCTGATAGTCGCTGTGGCTGTTTCTGACATTGTCTCATCTCCGGTCTGCCTGGGCTGGCAGATGCGCTTACAGATCACTGCTGGGAGCATTCTAGCATCCCGTGGAAGGGCTGGCAAGCCGCAACATAGGCTGCGGCGCGGCTCGTGTCCCCGTGTGTCGGAGCCGGGCCATTACTCCGTCCACAGCGGCGTCCCGCCCGTCGCGGCATCGTACAGGCGGAAGATGATACTGTAGGCGCCGGTCAGCGGCGCGTCGGCCGCGTCCGCCAGCCGGCCCTGGTACGCGATCGTGCCGGTGGAGGCGGCGGCAGGCGCGGTTTTGGTGCGCGCCAACCGCAGCGCGCCGGCCGTCTGCGCGGCGACCAGCAGGGTGAAGATCACGTTGCCGGGGGTCGGCAACAGGCGCCGCAGCCGACCAAGGCCATCGGGCAGTGGGATGCGCAGGTTGAGATAACGTCGAGTTGACATCGGGAACTCCTTTCGAGAAGCGAATTGGCGTTTCATACCAGATTGCGGTATACTCTGTTCCGCATTATCGTCAATGTCTGGAGCAGCAGCGATGTTAGAACAAACGATTACGGTCAGATTAGCGCCTCCGCTCATAGCCAAGCTCAAACGCGCCGCCGAGCTGACCTACCGCTCGGTGGATGAAGTGCTCGCCAACACCATCAACGCGACGCTGATCGCGCCGCCGGGCTTGCCAGACGACCTGGCCGGCGAATTGGCCGCCATGCGGTTGTTGAGCGATCGGGCCTTGCAGGCGGCGACGCATCCTTCCCTCGCGCCGGCCCAGCAATATCGCCTGCGACAGCTCAATCAGGCGGCTGGCACGCGCGCGCTGGCCCCAACGGAGGCCGCCGAACAGACCGCGCTGCTGGCTGCCCATCATCGCTCCGTCCTCCGCCGGGCCCAAGCGTTGGCGATCCTGGCCGAACGCGGGTACCCTGTGCGCCCGACGCCATTCGACGCGTCGCCCACGGATGACGAGGCCGATGATTCCGAAGCCACTGCGTGAATTGGTCCGCCAGCGGGCGCAAGGCCGCTGCGAATACTGCCAGACGTCCGAGTGGCTCAACGGGCTGCCCGGTGAGGTGGATCACATCTTCCCACGCGCCCTGGGCGGCCCGACGGATGCGGACAACCTGTGTTTCGCCTGCTCCTCATGCAACGGTTACAAGACGAGGCAAATTGCGCATCGGGCGGGGAAAGGCGCTGAAGATCATGGCTCAACTTACTGGCTATACACTGGTCAAAATCCCCGGAGCTTTAGTGACCGAGATCCGGAGTGTGCAACCGGACGCCAATCTGGATAGTTTCATCCATCAGGCGGTGCAGGCGTACATTACGGCCGGCCGGCGGCGCCAGTTGCCGCAGCAACTTGCCAGAGATTACGATGCTTTGGCCGCGATGTACTCCGAACTATCCGCCGAGTTGTCCGACGAAGTCTGGCTGCCGGCCGAAAACGCGGCCCTGCTCCAGACCGAAAAGAACTTGGCGGCCTGAATGCATCTTCACCGCGGCGATGTTTTCATGGCGAACCTCGATCCGGTCGTCGGCTTCGAGCAGGCCGGCACGCGCCCCGTTCTGGTCGTGCAATGCGATCAAGCCAACGAACGCATCCCAACCGTCACCGTTGTGCCGTTGACCTCGAACCTGCGCGCCGGTCGCTTCTTATTCACTGTGCCTATCCCTGCGGCCGAATCGGGATTGACAGTAGATGGTGTGGCCCTGGTGTTCCACATCCGCACGTTGGATCAAACACGTTTGATCCGCAAGTTGGGACACCTCAATCCGCAAACGCTGGCGCGGGTGGATCAGGCTTTGGCGCTCCATCTCGGCTTGCCACTGCTCTGATCAACCTCCCCTCCCTGCGCAGCGACCGCCTTCGCGCCACTTCGCGGCTTCGTGATCCGCACCCTTCACCTCCTCCAGCCGCACCCCCGCATACCCCTTGCGCGGCGCGTGCGAAGCGTTTGGATCGCGGAGGCGCGAAGGCCCACGAAGGTCGCGAAGCACGAAGACCACGAAGTCCCACCCGCGGCGACCGCCTTCGTGCCTTCGCGTCACTTCGCGGCTTCGTGATCCAAATCCGCTCGTCATCGCGCCACCTCCCGAATGACGAGCGCCCGTATCCCCAGAAGCCTGCGAGAACAAATCGCCGCCGAAGGCGGTCATCGGTGTGGCTATTGCCTGACGAATATCTTGTCAAAGCGCGGCGCCGTTGGGTGATGGCCGGCTGGCACCCCACGCAGGAATGAGCTTCTGTATTCACCTCGCAGCTTCGTACTCCAACCCCTTCACCTCCTCCAGCCGCACACCCGTATAGCCTTTGCGCGTTGCGCTCAGCCGCCAGGCGAAGCGCACGTCTGGGTCACCGTTCCAGGATTTGACTACGAAGTAATCGTTGCCAATCTCCGCCACGTATAGGTTGGCCGACCTTCATTGCTGCCATCATTGATCCAAATAGTAGAAGAGAGATCTTGAATCCTTCGTCGTTTTACCTTATGTGGATGCAAACTCGCATGCCTCCAAAGCAAACGCCAAAACTCAGATTCCTGCAGTGACAGTGCATTTTCGGCCGAAGCGCCCGGAGTCGCCCAATACTCCGAAGTACACGTTGATGCTTTGTCCCTCGCCTCTGTATATAATGCGAATCGTGAGACTACCACCGCCGAAATCTTGAAGCCGCCCATGGAGGATGTAGTTGTCCCAGTGATTGCTGAAGATATGGGTTGGCGTCAGGTTCAGGTCTCCGCCTGGAGTGACCTGCAGAACCACAGATCCGGCTATACCGTTCGTTGCATCAGTGGAAGCGATAAAGGAGCAGTAGAACGCAATATCGCCCGCAGGTACTTGCTGCAAATTGAACTCACTCAGTATTCTAGTTTCGCTGGACAGTGTCTGCACGTAGCCATTGTCATTGAGATAGTAAGTCACGGCACTCTGTTTCTGGCTGGTCACCGCCTGATCCGCGATCTTCCCCGTCGTCACACTCCCATCCGGCACCGTCAGCGCCTGCACGGCGAACGGCACGCTGCCGAGTTGCACGCGCGGCGCCATCTCATCATCCGTGCCGACGGTGATGCCGAGCCAGAGGGTGTTGTTGCCGGTGACAACGGCCTGCGGGATGGGCGTCAGGCTGCCGAGCATGACGTTGAAGAGACCGTCGCTGACCTGCACGCCGTTCTGGCCGGTCCACTGCTCTTCCCACAGCGGCGCGCCGCCGCTGGCGGCATTGTAGAGGCGGAAGATGATGCTGTAGGCGCCGGTCAAGGGCGAGCCGCCGGCATCGGCCAGGCGGCCCTGGTAGGCGATGGTAGTGGTCGAAGGGACATTCGGCCCCAGCAGGCGCAGCGGCAGCGCGCCGGCTGATGAAGCCCATAAGAGCAAACCGATCATCAGCAGGGTAAACAGGACGTTGCCTGGGGTGGGTAAGAATCGGCGCATGGCGTCTCGATTCCATTGCAGCCGCGGCCACGGAATGGCCAGATCAAAATGGATGTGCTTGCGGTCCATGATTCATGCTCCTCTCATGCAAGAAAGTTGGCTCACCTGGGATGCGATGCGGCCGGAAGCGTCGCAGCGCATCCCAGAATCAGTTGCTTACTGCGAACAACTGCCGCCCCAGCGTGCGGCGTACCACATGATGTCTACAATGGTCACCAGATTGTCGCCATTGCGGTCGTAGGGCAGTCCGGCGCTCTGCTGCCAGCGGCTGGCTTCGGCCTGCAGGTCGGCGACAGTGATGAGGTCATCGCCGCCGGCCAGATCGCAGCCAGGCGGCGCATAGGCGGGATACGGCTCGCTCCAGTTGCCCACCATGTCCTTGACCTGCACCCAGACCACGGCTTGTTCGTCGAAGGTCCAGGCGACGGTTGGCGTGTAGGGCATGGTGACGACGCCGTCGAGCAGCAGGGGATCATTGCTCAGGCGCATGATTCCCACGCCGGCGCTTTGCCCGGCCAGACCGTCATAGGCCAGGATGGTCACGGTGCGCGTGAGGGTGTTGCCGGGCGCCACTTCGACATATACCAGCGGCGGCGAGATGTCGGCGAGGAGGATGTCGCTGTAAACCTCCGAGCCATTGCCGGCCACATCCCGGTACTGCGCATAGAGCGTGATGACCGACTGGGCGGTCAGCGACACAGGCCAGGTTACGGTCGTGGTGTATGGCACCCAGGGCGCAGCACCAAACCCAGGATCGGTGCTCAGCCGCATGTCTTGCACGCCACTCAGGTTATCTTCCGCACCCAGGTAGACCGTCGTCGTGATGGTGTCCGGCCCCACGATCCGCTGGCCAATGGCGATGCCACCCAAGGGGGGCAACGTATCCAAGGCAAAGCTGGTGTTGGCCACGGTCGAGATATTGCCAGCGCTGTCGCGGAAGCGGGCGTAGACCGTCTTGATCCCGTCGCCTCCCGCGGGCGTCCACGGTCTGAGCGCCGAGTACGGCTCCCAGGTAGTGTCGGTGAAGGCGGCGTTGGCGCTGATCTGCATCTCGGCCAGGCCGCTGTTATCGTCCGAAGCGATCACGTAGATGGGCACCGTGCCATCCTGCCGCGGTTCGGCATAGGGAGCGGCCTGGGATGGGCGCGGCGTGATCCAATTGAGATCGCCAAACGAGGCCGGCTGCGAGGCGTCTGCCGGCTGCTGGCCCCGCGCCATGGCGCTGCGCAGAACCAACTGCTCCTCCCCCACGGCCAACTGCCCAATGGGCGGGTTGGGATCGAGGATGATGTCATCGAAGTAGGTGGCATGGATGACGCCGTTGACGTCCTTGAAAGCGGCGTACACGAAGCGCGGCAGCACATACTGCCCGTAGCTCGTAATCGTCCAGTCCCTGGTTTCGGCATAAGGCTCCCAGACTGCGCCGCCAAACCCGCCGTCGTTGCTGACCTTCATCTCTACGGCACTCGGTGAACAAAGCGTCAGTGTGACCGCGGTGCTGTGGGTGAAGGAGTCACCGTCATTGATGCTGACCGTCGAGAACTCGCAGCGCGGGGTGGGCGTTGGCGTCGGTGTGGGGGTCGGCGTTGGGGTTGGCGTTGGCGTACCCATCGGCAGGCCAGCCGCCAGGAAGCCGGGCTGATGGCGATGATTCTGGCTCTGCAGGGTCGTTTCGTTATTGGGCAGCCCCGGCTCGCCCAGAGTACCCTGCAGGCTGTAGAGCGTGGAGGTCATCGGGTGCGAGCCGTTGCCGGAGGCGAAGATGCCGTTGATGAACTGGAACTCGTCGTGCCCCGGCTCGATGATCGGCAACGCCTGGCTGCCCGCTTCGTAGCCCCCCTGGAAGAAGTAGTGGGTGCTCGAGATGCGCGGGGAGTCGAGGATTTGGCCCAGGGTACCCCGACCGCTGTAGAGGGTGGAGGTGTAGGCGCCGCTGCCTGCGCTCAGCGCATGATCGAAGAGACGGTAGCTCAGCGAGCGCGGCTGCTGTGGATTGACATCCAGGTAGACGGTGTGCGAGATCACGTCTGAGGTCAGGCCGACGCCGTCACGCACCTGCACGTACACCGGCCACCACTGCCGGCTGATTCCTGGGATGGTCCAGGGGCGCTGCGTGGCGTAGGTCTCCCAGGGTGTCCAGGCCGCACCATCGCCCGAAATCCGCATCTCCTGCACGCCGCTGCCGGCGTCCGCAGCCGTGATGTCGAGGGTGATCAGGGTTTGGGTGGTCTGCGTGACGCCGCCGTTAATCGTGAAGTCCACCGTAGGCGGCGCATTGTCGTAGCGCAGGACAAAGCCGGTTGTCCAATCTTCGGCCTCGTTGTTGACGTTATCCCGGCTGCGCAGACGCAGGTAGCCGGTGCAGGCGGCGCTGCTGCCACACAGCGGCGTCGCAGAGGCGAAGCTGTTGGCCGGGCTGAAGCTGCTGCTGGTGCCGGCAGGGTTATCTCCCCAGTACACGGAATAGCCCTGGATGCCCGAACCTTCGTCGTGCGGCGCGGGCCAGGTGAAATTCGGCGTGCTCGTGACGTTTTGCCAGACATCGTTGGCGATGCCGGCGGCGTGGGTGATGCCGCTGGGGTTCTCCGGGGGTGTGCCATCGTAGCGGAAGTTGTGCAGTGTGGCCCACGGCGTCCAGTTACCGGCCACATCACGCACACGGCCGCGCAGGAAATAGCTGCCGGTATGCACCCCACCTGGCTGCGGGGTCCACGTGCGCGGCTCGGCTGCCAGGAAGGTCTGATACGCCGTGCCGTTGGGATCCTCGCCGAAGTAGAGTTGATAGCCCCACACCCCGGAGGTGGGATCGCTCGAGGCGTTCCAGGTGAAGGTCGCCACGTTGTGATCGCGCTGCCACTGACCATTGACCACAGAGTGGGTCTCGACCACGCCGGATAGCGAACTGGGGGGTGTCTGGTCAATCTGGAAGTTGACCGTCCGACTGCTTTCCTGGTTGCCCACATTGTCCAGGGCGTAATACTCGACGCTGTGGCTGCCGTCGGTGCCGACCACGAAGCTGGCATCGCTGCCGCTGACCGTCTGCCAGCCGCCGTTATCGAGCCGGTAGCGCACCTGGCTGACCCCGCTGCGCGCCCGGCCCGTATTGCCATCGTCCGCGTGCAGGCGCACGGTCACCGCAGTGGTGAACCAGGTAGGCCAGTTCGCGGGGTTGGCCTCGTTGTTGAAGCTGACGGTTGTCACAGGGGGAGCCAGGTCAATGCGCAGATCGAGATGGCGGCTGGCCGCGTTTTGATTCAGGTTATCGTAGGCCACGAAGTAGACGTCGTTCTGGCCGGCCATGTCGGTGCGTGTCAGCGACCAGGTGTTGCCATTGGTCTGGTTGGGGCCGCTGCCGGCATTGTCGCAGTTGTCACAGCGGAACTCGATACGGTTGAGCTGGCCTTCGGGGTCGTTGGCCGTGCCGGCGAAGGCCCAGGTGCGGTCACGGCTGCTGATCTGACCGGCCGTGCTACCGTTGGCGGTGTTGAAGGAGATAGAGGGGGGCTGGTTGGGCTGCTGAATGGTGAAGTGCCAGGTGGTGCTCCAGCCGCTCTCAGCGCCATAGTTATCCCTGGCCTTGACGTGCCATTGGTAACCGTAATACTGGCCATCCAGATTGCCAGGTCGCCAGCAGGTGCTGCCAGTCCAGCCGCTGTTGGCGTTGACTGCGCTGCCGTAGACTTCGGCGTAGAACTGCACCGAGTCGCCGTCGGGATCGCCGTTGTTGTTCCAACACAGCTGCGGCGCACGACCGTCAGTGGCGACATGCCCATCACCAGGGCTCTGGAGAGATGGCGTGTTCGGTGCGTGATTGTCGCCGCAGTTCGGTACGTTGAAGACCTCAAACGACGAGACAGCATCATTCAGACTGGCGCCGTTGTTGAACTGATTGCCGCCAAAGTTGTCGTCGTTGCTGTTGCGGCAGGCCCAGCCGCCGCCGCGGTCGCCGTGCTCGAAGAGTTTGACCGACCAGCCGGAAGGGACACGTACGGAGGATGCGCGGTTGTTGAAGCCGCCCACATTCTGCCAGCCGGTTGAGTCGCGGCGCACCCACCCGCTGCCTTCGCCTTCGTTGGCGCACTGGTACTGCCAGTCTTTGTAGAGGATGACGCCGCCGGAGGTGGGGCAGGTGGGTGGAACGCCGCAATCGAGCGGCTGTCGTTCATTTGAACTATCTTGTGCAACCAGTGAAACACAGGCGTTGAACCGTATTTCTGGGGCGTAATTGAACGAGTTAATTTGTACGACATGATTCACGGTGCCAAATTCTCGGTTTCTGTAAGCCGAGATTCGCACGGAGCCTGTGGGTGCCACCGGAAACATGTATACTCCGTCCCTATTGGTTGCTGTCTCCAAAGTATAGTTACCGCCTACCAGTGATACAAATGCACCACCAACTGCCTGTCCACTGCCACTCTTAACTATTCCTCCTGTCCCACCAAAGTTACTTGAGGGCGGCAAAGTGGCTCCACAATCATCTCGCCATAGGCATGTTGATGTTGCACTCCACGGATCGGCATAGCGCCCTTTCCATCCATACGGATCTACCTTTTGATTGTTGAGAGTCACTCCAAAATGCAAATGCGGGCCCGTAGAACAACCGGTACTGCCGCTAAGGCCAATTTGGTCGCCTTCTGTAACAGGCCCGTTGTCGATATCGATAAGGCTCAAATGCCAATACTTTGTCTTGTAGCCACTTCCATGATCAATGATGACTGCATTGACATTAGGACATCCGTCTCCGAAATTCCAGTCTCGATAAACAGTGGCTGTGCCGCTTGCTGCAGCAACAACAGCAGCTGTTCCAGTATTATAATCAATGCCATCATGCCCATCATAGCAATTGAATCCGAATGTGCATTGCTCATTTGCCGGGTCGGTACGACGGTCGCCATTATAAATCACAATAGAACCGTTTGTTGCATAGGTGGGTGATTCATGATCAAACCAAGAATTCACGTCATAATTGCGATATCCGCCATTGAACGGCTTGCGTAGAATTGGAGTTACTGCTGGTGAGTACTTAACAATAGACTGCATGGGGTCACCAATTAGTCTATCGTAGACCTGAAGGAACCTTCCTTGGTGCCCTCCGACTAGCAACTGCCAATGTTCTTGATCTAGCCCCATCTCAGCCATGGTCATTTGCAGTGCATAGGTACCCGAATTGATATCTTTCGGAATAGCCAATGCACTTCCGTCTTGGAAATGAATTTCTTTATCAGAAGCCAAGCCAAGTTCGTGTACGTAAAAATTACGGCTCAATGCTTTGGCAACTCTGGAGAGTTGGGCAGGCAGACCTTGCAACTCAGATTTAACGGAAGGAAGTGCGATCGTTATGCCGTCCAGCGAAGCGGTTTCTGGTTCAACAGATCCCGTGGCTACCAACAACACCCATAAGATGAATGGGTTAATGTCGTAATCCCGACCTTGAGCTGATAGAATTACAACATCAGCCAATGGATACCGTTCTTTACCTATTGTCATAGTCTGACCAATCAAGAGTGGAGCGGTATCACGGATCAGACTCTCAATTGTCGATTTATCGGCATTTGGATGAAACACAAGTTGATCGTCCGAAATCAAGACAGCTGATGATTTCATAACGGTATCACCGTCCATGTAGACGGATGGGTAGTTATGTATGTTGCTCGCCATCGAACCTGCGGGCTGCAACGTCACCAGTATGACCATCACCAGCCGCAGAACAGTGTATCGCAAATCGTTGCGATGGTATCGTCTAATGCAGGTAGTGACTGCGTCGGGTAGACGAGAGTATTTCATATTAGCTCCTCCTGTGGGGGGGAAATTACAGGCGCGAATTTGGGAAACACGGATATGGCTTTGCGGGGCGTAATGTCTGGCAGAGCGGGCGTTTGAGCACGTTTCATCCACTGCACTGCGCCGAATACTTTCTCACGCACACACCCAATCCTCGGTCTCCAAATCTGCGCCTTCATCCCTTCCCCCTCACATACTTCACTTCCATCTTCTCGTTCCGATAATTCACGATCATCCCCAGCCGTAGCCCGTGTGTGGCCATGAGAGTCCGCACCTTGTTGGCCTCCGACTGGCTGATCTGCGGTACAGATACGGGTGCCAGCACCAGCTTTTCATCCACGATGAAATGGTGAAACGTGACCTCGCCAATGGGCTGGCCGCGATGTGTCACCATCAGTTTACGCGCGCGTTGGCAGGGGATGCCCTGCGCACGAAGCTCCACACGCAGCGCGCTGACATAGATGCGCAGCAAAAACCCTGGCCCCAACGTGTGATACACCTCGCGTGCTGCATTGCGCAGCGCCAGCGTCAATTCCGGGTACAACAGATCAGGGTCGGTGATTTCTGGATTCCACGGCGCCAACGGTCGCATTCCCTCCGGCGTCAACACCCGCCGTTGACCCTGCGGCTTCAGACTGCCAAAATTGAGCAGTAGCCCCACCGGTTTGCCCGAAACCTTCAGGTAGGACAACAACTGCATCTCGTGGCGTGACCGCAACTCCGGCTGCACCTTGTACTCCAGCACGACACAGTCCTCGATCTCCGTGTCAGTGATATGCTTGCCCACCACGACATCCTTGTAGGTCACCGCATACTCCACCTGCGTCGCGCAGCGCACTCCCAATGCCCCAAACTCCAGACGCATCATCTCTTCGTAAAATGCCTCCGGATAATTGTGCCCGTGCGCATTGTACACGCTGTAGTACGCGCGCCAAGCCTTATCGCTGATGTCCGCATGCAGCAGTTTGATCACAGCACCCTCCCATCACGCCACAAAAGGCCAATACCGGTCACGCCCACATCACCACCCGCGCGCCCCCCCAATCCGCGCTCCCCAAATCCGCGCTCCCTAAATCCGCGCTCCCCAAATCCGCACTCCCCAAATCCGCCCTCCCCAAACCCGCACTCCCCAAATCCGCGCTCCCCAAACCCGCACTCCCCAAATCCGCGCTCCCTAAATCCGCGCTCCCCAAATCCGCGCTCCCTAAATCCGCGCTCCCCAAATCCGCACTCCCTAAATCCGCGCTCCCCAAATCCGCACTCCCCAAATCCGCGCTCCCCAAATCCGCACTCCCTAAATCCGCACTCCCCAAATCCGCACTCCCCAAATCCGCGCTCCCCAAATCCGCACTCCCTAAATCCGCACTCCCTAAATCCGCGCTCCCCAAATCCGCGCTCCCTAAATCCGCACTCCCCAAATCCGCGCTCCCTAAATCCGCACTCCCTAAATCCGCACTCCCTAAATCCGCACTCCCTAAATCCGCACTCCCTAAATCCGCACTCCCTAAATCCGCACTCCCCTAATCCGCGCTCCCCTAATCCGCGCTCCCCAAATCCGCGCTCCCCAAATCCGCGCCTGTACTCCCCCCCCGCAAGGTGCCGGATCAAGTTGCATGAAAAAAGCAGACAACAGCAATCATCATTAGATCCCAAAAGTAACGGTGCATTTGCGCCCGAACCTTGAGTCCCCATTACCTGAGCCGAAACCAACCTGCGTTGTTGGTTGTTCACCAGTATACATCATGTGAATAGCCAGCGAACCGCCGCCAAAATTGGATAGTCTGCCGTGAAGTACATACTGATCCAACTGAGTGCCCATGATATGCGTGGGCATTCCATTTAACCCTCCTCCTGGTGATACTGATAGAATTATTGCTCCGTAAGGGTTTGCCCCGCTGGGAATCCCTGCAACAAATGAACACATGATTACGATATCACCGGCAGGAACGTTAGAAAAGTTGAACTCACTCACAACAAGAGGCCCCTGACCCTGGGCAACCAAGTATGAGTTGTCCTCTACGTAGGTCGCTGCTGCGGTCTGCTTTTGACTGGTCACGGCTTGATCGGCGATCTTCCCCGTCGTCACTGCTCCATCCCCCAACTTGGCCTGCGTCACCGCCTGATCCGCGATCTTCCCCGTCGTCACACTGCCATCTGGCACGGTCAGCGCCTGCACCGCAAACGGCACACTGCCGAGCTGCACGCGTGGGGCCATCTCGTCATCCGTACCGACGGTGATGCCGAGCCAGAGGGTGTTGTTGCCGGTGACCACCGCCTGCGGGATGGGCGTCAGGCTGCCGAGCATGACGTTGAAGAGACCGTCGCTGACCTGCACGCCGTTCTGGCCGGTCCACTGTTCTTCCCACAGCGGCGCGCCCCCGCTGGCAGCGTTGTAAAGGCGAAAGATGATACTGTAAGTGCCGGTCAGCGGCGCACCGGCGGCATCGGCCAGGCGGCCCTGGTAGGCGATGGTGTTGGTCGAAGGGACATTCGGCCCCAGCAGGCGCAGCGGCAGCGCGCCGGCCGATTGCGCCCACAACAGCAGGCCGATCATCAGCAGGGTGAAAAGCACATTGCCCGGCGTGGGCAAGAGGCGGCGCCCGATGCGCTGCCAGCCCTCGCGGCCGCGGCGACGCAGGCGCGTAATGAACGACGGCAATTGAATGGTGATTGTTTCTGGCGTTTCCATTGGATACTACTCCTCTCTCGTTTCAGTCAGGGCATTGGGTCGAGATCGGCCGATGGCTCAGGCACGCTCGACGCCACGACGATGCCGGTGGCCGGCTCAAAGAAATCTCAGGATACACATGCGACAAGATCATTATACTATCGAATGACTTTCAGTGGTCTGTCAACTTTCTGCCAACCTGGCAAAAACCCTGTCACCGATCGGGAAAAACCGTCATTGCAATTCATTGCTGCTCATCCCCTCCCGGGCCGCGGACGGCCGGGAAGTGGACAGGCTGGCCCTGCCGGGCTTCGATTGAGGTGAGGGGTTCGGCGGTGGAGACTGCTGTGCAAGGTCTGGATTTGCTGACCGGTTTACCGGTTACTCGCTCACCGTGCTATAACCCGGTTGGCGATGCCCGATTGCTGACGAGGATCCAAGAGGAAGACGGACGATGACCTGTCAAACGATCACCTTGAAGCTGCCAGGGTCGCTCTATCGCACCGTCCGACAGATGGCGCAGGTTTCCAGGCAGCCTATCGAGACCGTGCTGCAGGATAGCCTGGCGGCTGTACTGCCACCAGGCGAATGCGATACTGCAAGCGGGCACGAATTGCGCCTGTTTCCTTAGGCGAAAAAGTGAAATCCGTTCCCGCTTGCAGTATGTAATTGTCCTGCGAACAACATTTCGAACCGGGTTCGTCCGAGGCAACTGCTGCAAACTTGGACCACTAGTGGGCGGCGTAAGTTGCCAGGCAGTTCGTAGTGACGGCTAAAGCCGTTTCTGCGACCGCCTTCGCGTCTTCGCGTCACTTCGCGGCTTCGTGATCCAAATCCGCTCGTTCGAACCTACGCGCTGCGCTCGCCGATGACGACATCGAGGGTTTGCACCTGGCCCCCACGCACGATGCGCGCCGACAGCGGCCGCCCCACCCGTTCACCGGTCAACAGGGCCATGAGATCATCGAGATGCCGCACCGGCTGGCTATCCAGGCTGATGAGTGTGTCGCCCATGAAAAGGCCAGCCTTGTCGGCCGGGCCATCGGCCTCGACGGAACCGAGCAGCAGACCGCTCTCCTGCTGCAACTGCTGAGCGAGCAGAGCCGGGAGGCGTGCGGCCTGCGCACTGACGCCGAGGTAGCCGCGGCGCACGTGGCCATGCGAGAGGATGGTCTCTACGACGCGGCGCAGCGTGGGCGCGGGGATGGTCAGACTGACGCCGCGCAGCATGGCGGAGGTGTTCATGCCGATGATGTGGCCGGCCGCATCCACCAGGGGGCCGCCAGAAAAACCGGGATACATGACTACATCGCTCTGCAGATAGTGGTCAACTTCACCGCCGGCCGGTGTGCGCCAGCCCTCGCCCAGGGCGCTGACGATGCCGAAGGTGGCCAGGACACGCTGACCAGGACGCCCCAGCGCCAGCGCCAAGTGTCCCACACGCAGGTCGGTCGGATCGGCCCAGGTTGGCACAGTCAGGGGCAGCTGTCCCTGGCCGATCTGCGCCTGCAGCACCGCCACATCGGTGGTTGGGTCACGCCCCAGCAGGCGCGCCGACAGGGTGCGCCCGTCATGCAGGCCGATGCCCACATGGTCATCCTGCTCGACCACATGGTGCGCCGTCACAATCACGCCGGCGGCCGACCAGACGATGCCGGTCGCGGGCAAGCGCCGCCGCGCTTCCACACGCACCACCGCCGACCCGGTCCCCTCCACGGTGAGCGCCAACGCATCCGAAAAATCCTGTAAAACTGAAGCCATCTGATAGTCTCCTTTGTCACGATCCACAAGTCATAGCCGACATCGCGTCGGTACGAACAGGCTCAGGATCGCGCCAACGGCGCGGCGAGGCATCCCCCGCTTGATGAGGGCGCGACCTGGAAAAAAGATCAGGTCAGAGGTTGATCAACCCCAGGCGCGTGGCCCGCACGACGGCTTCGGTGCGGCCCTGGGCGCCCAGTTTGCTCAGAATGGCGTTGACGTGGAACTTGACGGTGTGTTCGCTGATGGCGAGTTGGCGGGCGATTTCTTTGTTGGGCAGACCCTCGGCCAGGCACCGCAGGACATCCAACTCACGGGGGGTCAGTTCCTCCAACAGCGCGACGTGAGAGCGCTCGCCGGGCACGACCCGCGCGGGAGCCAGGGCAGGATCGAGCACGACCAGGCCGGCGGCGGCCGCGGCCAGCGCAGCGACGATCACGGCAGGGGCAGCGTCGCGGAAGAGCAGGCTGCGCACAGCGGCTGCCCACAGCGCGGGGGCATGCGTGGCATCCGGCAGCAGGGCGACGATCGGAATCTGAGGGCGTTCGAGGTCAGTGAGCTGTTCCAGGGCCGATTTGCCGCCAGGGAGGGCTGGTCGCTGCGGATCCCAGCCGAGGTCCCACAGCGCCGCGTCCGGGCGATAGACGGCCAGCGCCAGCGCCAGTTCACCATCGGCAGGCGCCTGGCCGATCACCTGGCAGCCTGGTTCACCGGCCAGGTGCGCGGCCAGGCCCATGCGCGCCAGGGGATCATCGGCGATGATCACGACCCGCAGTTCAGGTGGCATGACAAATCCTGATGGTCCGCGGCATCACGGGGACAGCGCCGGCTTGAGCATGACGGTGAAGGTGCTGCCCTGGCCCACCTGGCTGTCAAGGGTGAGGTGGCCGCCGTGCAGTTTGACGATTTCCTGACAGATGGCCAGTCCCAACCCGGTGCCTGGGACCTTGCTGTGCAAGGCGGCCTGGCCGCGGAAGAACCGATTGAATACCTGGGCCTGTTCCTCAGCCGGAATTCCAGGGCCGGTATCGTTGACCGCCACACAGACCCATTCGGCGCCGGCTGACTGCGCGACGAATGAACGCAGGGTGATGGTCCCGCCGGCCGCTGTGTAGTTCATGGCGTTGGTCATCAAGGTGGTGAGTATCTGAATCAGCAGGCGGTGATCGGCCTGCGCCCACAGGGGAGCCGCATTCATCAACAGATGCAGGGTCAGGCCGCGTTCGTTCACCAACGGCTCACGATCCTGCGCCAGGGTGATGAGCAGGTGATTGACATCCACCGGGACCAAAATCGGCGTTGTCTTGTCGAGATCCAGGCGCGAGATCTGGAGCAGGTCTTCGATCAAACGGTGCAACAGGTTGGCTTCGCGATGCAGGGTGGTCATGTATTGCGCATGCCGCTCGGGTTTGCCGCTTGCCAGCAGCGTCAGGTAGAGTTTGATGTTGGCCAACGGGGTGCGCAGTTCGTGCGAGACGTTGGAGACAAATTGGCTCTTCATGACATCGAGCTCCCGCAGTTTGACGTTTGCCTCCAGCAGGGCGTGCGTGCGCTCGGCCACCCGTTCTTCCATCTCGGCCGCGTGCTGCTGTACGGCTTCATACAGGTGAGCATTTTCGATCGCCACGCCGGCCTGGTCCGCGAAGGCTTGCAGGCGCTCGGCATGGGCCTGTTGGTAGAAGCCGGCGGTGGCGCTGCCTACGGTGACGAGACCGACCATGACGCCCTTGCGGCGGATCGGCGCGCCGGCAAGGGAGCGCAGCCAGGCGATCTCTGGCAGAGCAACCCATCCTGGAAAGGTGCGCGTATCAGGAATGGCTAACGGAAGCCCTGTTTGCAGCATGTGGCGAAGATTGGCCGTTTCCTCGACGCGAAAGCGTAGGCTCAGTACAAATGCCGCCTGATTCGGCTCGTTGTAGCCGCGCACACGCACGATCTGGGCGATGTCGCCGGTGATGAGCATGATCTCAGACGTGTCATGGGGCAGGACTTTGCCGACGTTATCGAGAATGCGGTCGAGCAGCTCGTCGAAATCGAGCGTGCTGCTGAGCGCGGCGGCAGTGTCGCGCAGGGCCTCGGTCAACGTTTGCTGCTCGCGCGCCACCAGCTCCATCTGTTTGCGCTGCGTGATGTCGTGCAACAGGACGGAAATGGCCTGGCGATTTTCGATCTGCAGGAGTGCCGCCGTCACTTCGACCGGAATCAGCGTCCCATCGCGGCGTCGGTAATGACGTTCGGCGACATGAAAATGTCCGCTCGTCAGCACCCGTTCGATGTTGGCATCTAGCGCTGGAGGCGCAAGCGCCACCAGGTCGTAGAGGGTCACTGTGCAGATCTCGGCCAGCGTGTAGCCCAGCAGCTCGCAGACACGGGGATTCGCGTCCATGATGGCCCGGGTCTGCGCATCCATGAGCAGGATGCCTTCGGACGATTGTTCGACCATGCTGCGATAGCGTGTCTCGCTGTCAAGGCGTGCCTGGTGCGACGCGGCGAGGCGATCGAGCATCGAATTGATCGAACGGGCCAGCCCAGTCAACTCATCGCTGCCCGTGACGCCGGTGCGCAGCGCAAGCGTGGCGTCATCCGTACCGATCGCATGGACATCCGCGGCCAGCCGGGAGACGCGTGTGAGAAGAACTCGTTCCAACAAGATCACAGCCAGCACGCCGAAGACGATGCCGATCAGGAGCAGCGCCAGCCCGATGAGGCGCACCGTGATCAAGGTGGCCTGGTAGATCTCACGACCATTGGACACGCGCAGCAAGAGCGCGGGGCTACCGTAGATGTCGGTGAGGGCAACGTAGCCGGTCACAGTCTGGGCGTCGAGCGGCAGCACTATGACCGTGCCCGGTGTGTCCAGCAGGGTGTGCAGCGTGGCGGCCGGCAGCAACGGGTCCGCTTGCTGGATGGATTGCACCGTGACAGAGCCCTGGATTAGGTCGCTCAAAAGCTCCACCTGCGGCGCATCGAGAAAGCGCGCCATCAGCAGGGCGCCGCGCGGCGGGCCTTGCTCGTGACTGGTCAGAATGGGTTGGACGGCGAAGATGAGGGGGCCTTCGGGCAACACAAGCAGCCCGCTCATGGGGCCGCCAGGTGCGGAGAGCGTCAGTTGATGCAGGGCCGGTAGCTGCGCCAACAGATCGGTAGGCAGTGGGAGCAGTTGGCGAGTCTGCAAATCATAGGCTCGACCGCGGAAAACAGCGCCGGCAGGGGTCACGTAGAGCAGAATATTCAGACGCAACGTCTCCAGAGTTTCAGGCATCAGATTGGAGTCAACGAAATCCTCGCTGCCGGTTTGCATGAACTCATAGCTATCGTCCCAAGACGCCCAGTCCGTTGTGGTGGCACGCAAGGTCTCGAGTTCATTGTCGAGCGCCTGCCGGGCGCGCTGCACATGATTGAGGGTGTTGAGCGTCTCAAGTTGGAGAAACTGGCTGAGTAGAATGCGCGACAGCGCCACGTACAGCACCACAAACAGTGCGACGGTCGTTATAACCCACGCCAGAATGACTTTAGTACGCAGCGACATGTGTTTGCATTTACCTTGAGCGATCAAGACACAGCCCATGTCAGTTGCGGACGACTGCAAGTCGCTGCAACGACTGCGAAGTTCACCGGCGTGGGCTGTGACCCAAGACTGAAATGCACCTCTCAGGCCTCATGCGGCCGGGAAAGCGCCAGGGGTAACCACGCGGTAAAGGTGCTGCCACGGCCCGGTTCGCTCTCCAACGTAATCTGCCCGTCATGCCGGCGCAGAATCTCCTGACAGATGGCAAGCCCCAAACCGGTGCCCGACGCGGCCGCGGTGCGGCTGGCGTCGCCGCGATAGAAACGGTCGAAGATATGCATCCGATCCCTGGGTGAGATTCCTGGCCCTGTGTCGCTCACGCTGAAGGTCAACCAGTCATGCTCGCTGTTCGACCGCAACTGAGTCGCCAGCGTGATGACGCCGCCGGTCGGCGTGTAGTTCATCGCGTTGGTCAGCAGGTTGGTGAGCACCTGGGTCATCATGGCTTGATCTGCCGGGATCGTGGGCAGATCGGGAGTCAGCCTGGTCTGCAAGGTCAGGCCGCGATCGGCAATGAGCGCTGCCCGATCGCTGAGGAGGCGCTGAATGAGTAAGTTGACATCGAGCGGTGTCAGCGCGACCGAGCGCTGGCCCAGGTCGAAGCGCGAGAGATCGAGTAACTCCTCGATCAGCCGGTGCAGCAGGCTGGCCTCACGGTTGAGGGTGGCCAGATATTGGGTGTGTTTGTCTGCGCGGCCTTTCTCCAGCAGTTGGAGATAGAGCTTGATGTTCGCGAGTGGCGTGCGCAGTTCGTGCGACACATTAGCGACGAACTGGCTCTTGAGGTGATCGAGTTCTTGTAGTTTGGCGTTGGCCGCTTGCAGCTCGACCGTGCGGCCGGCCACGCGCGCTTCCAACTCGGCTGCGTGCGCGCGCACCCGCTCGTAGAGCTGCGCGTTGTCAATGGCGATGCCGGTCTGATCGGCCAGGGCTTGCAGGCGTTCGGCATGGGTGGTGTTGAAAAATCCTGGCTCCCGGCTTTCCAGGGACAGGAAGCCGATGATGCCACGGCGGCAGCGGATCGGGGCGCCCACGAACGCGCGCGCCTGGTGCCCAGCCTGTGTCACGATCCACCCAGGATAGGCGGTCACATCGGGAATGACGAGGGGACGGTTGCTGGTGAGCATGGTGTGTAGATTGCGTGTGGCGGAGACGACAAAGGGAAATTGCAACGCCTCGTCCGTCAGGCCCATGTCTGCATAACCGGCGCTGCGCACGATCCGCGCCAGGTCGCCCTCGATCAACATGATTATGGCGGCGTCGTGCGGGACGACACGGCCGATGTTGCCGAGGATGCGGTCCAGGACCTCGTTCAGATCGAGGGTGCTGTTGATAAGCGCCGCGATGTGGCGCAGCATCTCTACCAGGGCATGTTGCTGGCGCTCCGCGGCTTCCATGGTCTTACGCGCGGTGATGTCTTCCTTCACCGCCAGGTAATGGGTGATGCGCCCGGTCGAATCGGTGATTGCAGAGATCGAAGCGGCCTCCCAAAACAGTTCGCCGTTCTTCTTGCGATTGTGGAATTCTCCGCGCCATTCCCCGCCACTGCTGATGGTTTGCCAGAGGCGCGCATATTCTGCGGGCGCGGTTTCGCCCGACTTGAGCAGGCGCGGGTTGCGACCAATGACCTCTTCCGGCTGGTAGCCCGTGGCCTGGGTGAATTTGGGATTGACGTATTCCACGTTGCCCTGCGTGTCGGACAGCATGATCGCGGCCGGGCTTTGTTCGATGGCGCGCTGCAGGATATGCAGCCTTTCTTGCGCCTGCTTCTGCTCGCTGATGTCTTCGACCGTGCCCTCGTAATAGAGGACATCGCCATCTGCCCCATAGATGGCATGTGCGTTCTCGCAGATGATCAGGGAAGATCCGTCGCGGCGTTGCCAGATCGCCTCATGACCGCGCAGGATGCCGGTCTGCTGCAGCAGGCGATTGAACTCAGTGCGTGAGTATGGGGGCGCGAAGCCCTCAGTTTCCAGGTCGCGCAGGGCCATCTGCGCGAAGGAGTCATAGCCCAACATGTGGATGAGCGCGGGGTTGGCATCCAGGATACGTCCGCGGGGAGATGTGCGGTAGATGCCGATGGGCGCCTGCTCGAACAGGCTGCGATATTTCTCCTCGCTCTCTCGCAGCGCGGCTTCCGTGCGTTTGCGTGTCAGGGCGATGGCGATCTGGCGCGAGACAAAAGTCAGTAATTCTTTATCGGTTTCACTGAAGTGGATGGCGTCGTGATAGCTCTGCACCACCAGCACACCCAGGACATGGTCATCCACCTTGAGCGGCACACCCAGCCAGTCCACGGCCGGGGTCAACACGAGTTCGACCTCGCCTTGCTCTTGCAGTTTGCGAAAGACGGCCGGCGTCACCAGGTGGGACTGCCCGGTGCGCAGGACATACTCGGTCAGTCCTTTGACCATGGGACGCGGCGGGGGGGGCGGGTCATTTTCGTCCACAAAATAGGGAAAACTGAGGGTGTTCGTCTGCGCATCGTGTAGGGCGATATAAAAGTTGGCAGCAAACATCAATTGCGCGACAATGCTATGCATGGCGGCATAGAAGGTGGGCAGATCACTACCGCTGACGGTCTCTTCGGCAATACGATACAGGGCCGCATGCAGGGTGAGCGGTTGGTCTGATGCGTACATTCGGTACTCCCCTGCGGAGGTAACTGAGTTCTTGGGCAACCATGCTGCAAGCGGGAACAGACTTCACTTTTATGCCGAAGGAAACAGGCGCAATTCGTGCCCGCTTGCAGTATACGTAGGCTTTTGCGCCAGGTGAAACGTCGGTGGACATGGCACAACAAGCCTATGTGCATTATAGCCCAACGCCGGGTACAACGCAATTGATCGCACAGCCGTAAGCCCATCTCAGGCCGGGGGCGAACCGGGCGACTGCCACACGTGCGCTTGAATCAGGGCCTTTCCTGATGAAATTCTCAGGTTTTTCCTGATTCCGGTGAGCGGCCAGAATCGCTACACTACACCGAACACGTTTGATTGTGCGGAGAAGCTATGCACGCGGAAATGACTACGGCCCTGTTCGTTGACTCGCCGTACATCGTTCTCACGCTGGATCGCCAGGGAGCCATCGTGGATGCCAACCCCAGCGCCCTGCGTCTGCTCGGCGATCAAATTTGCGCTCGCGCCTGGATTGATCTGCTCGATCTGTTCAGCCAGGAAAAAGGGCGTTTGTTGCTGGCGAACAGTTGGCGCGACGGCAGCGCCAGCGATTGGGAAGTAGACCACGTCAAGCCTGATGGCGAGTTGATGTTGGTCAGCTACACGACCTTTCAACTGGGCACGGACAGCCTGCTGGCGTTGATCGGGCAGGACCAGAGCGAAAAACTGCAGTTGACCAGCCAGTTGGCGGCCGTCAACCAACGCCTGGAAGGGGCTTACCTGGCCCTGGAAAAGACGCATGCTGAATTGAAGCACACGCAGGCGCAGTTGGTGCAGTCTGAAAAGATGCGGGCCTTGGGCCAGATGGTGGCCGGCGTCGCGCACGAGATCAACAACCCGGCCGCGTTCGTGTCCAGCAACCTGGCGCACCTGGCTACGGTGCTGCCGGACTTGCAGGCGGTGTTCGCGGCCTATCAGCCGCTCAGGATGGTGGCCGATGTCGCCACCCGGGAGGCCATCGCCGCCGCCGAAAGCGCGGCCGATCTCGAATTTTTGTGGGCCGATCTACCGCAGCTCGTGCAAGAGAGCCAGGATGGCGTCACCCGCATTCGCGACATCGTGCTCTCGCTGCGCAATTTCTCCCGCCTGGATGAATCCGCGCAGAAGGACGCGGACATCAATGAGGGCCTGCGCAGCACCCTGCGGATCGTGCGGCCTCTGTGCCAGAATCGCATCGAGATCAAAGAGGCGTACGGAGATCTGCCGGTCATCTGGTGTCACCCTGGCCAACTCAACCAGGTGTTTCTGAATGTGCTCATCAACGCGGTGCAGGCCATCCCTGACAGCGGCACGATTTGGGTGAGCACCGCGCTGCAGGCTGACCAGGTGGTGGTCTGCCTGCGTGACAGCGGTGAGGGCATGGACGCGCAGACCCTGGCGCGTCTGGGCGAGCCGTTTTTCACCACCAAACCGGTTGGCGCCGGCACCGGACTGGGGCTGGCGATCAGCTTTGGCATCATGGAACGTCACCGGGGGCGGCTGCGCTATGAGAGCCAACCCGGCCAAGGAACCACTGTGTTCATCGAGATTCCAGCGCAAAGGAGACAAAGTGTATGAGTTTGGCCATGGATAGGGAAATGACAGGCGTCACAACGGCGCCCGAGGCCACAGCAGTTCTAGCCGATTTTCAAGCCGATTACCTGAACGCGATGATTGCGGGTAGCGGCCGGCAGGCCGATCAAGTGATCACGCACGCGTTCGATCAGCAGGTGGTGGTCAATGATGTTTATATGAACATTCTGCAGACCACAGCCTATGAGATCGGGCGCTTATGGCAGGTCAACAAGTTCACGGTGGCGCAGGAACACCTGGCCACCGCCATCATCGAGCGCCAGATGGGGGACATGCATGGTCTCTTCAAACCGCAGACAGACCTGAAGCGCACCCTGGTGTTGGGCTGCGTAGAAAAAGAATTTCACCGCGTGGGCTGTCGCATGGTGGCCGATTTCATGGAGCAGGCCGGCTGGACCGTCTACTATCTGGGGGCCGCGGTGCCTGTGCGCGATTTTGTCAGCATGGCACGCAGCGTCAATGCCGACCTGATTGGCGTATCGGCGCAAATGGTCTACCATGTGCCGAGCATCACCAATTTCGTGCGTGAGTTCGACAACCAGGGCATGGGCGGTATTCCGATTATGGCGGGCGGGTTGCCCTTCGTGCAACAGCCGGAACTCTATCGGGCCTTGGGCGTGCGCTTCAGCGGCGTGGATGCGCGCGCGGCTGTCACCCGAGCCAGCCAGGTTGCCTGAGCGGCCAAGATGTCAAATCATGGCAGGAAAGCTGCCATTCTGATGCAGGAGGGTTATCATGGATACAACGGTTGAGTTGAAGCCGGTCTCACCCGCGGCGCTGGCTGCGTATCGTAAACACAAAACCAGGATCGTCGAGAACGTCGTGGCGCGCGCGCTGGAGCAACCGGCAGAGGTGGCACAGCATGGGGATGATGCCGAACGGATCGTGACTGCCGGCATCGAATTCACCGCCCAGGTGTTGGAGAGCGTGATACAGGTGGGCGACCCCGCGCTGCTCGACTATCAGCTCAGTTGGGCGCAGGATCGTCTGCCGCACGACGGCGTCTCTCCTGCATTCGTCCTGAGTCGTTTTCGCAACTTCGCCGACAGCGTAGCCGAGGCGCTGGCGCCCGCACACGCGCAGGAGGTCAATCAGTGGGTCAACTGGCTGATCAACCGACAGCAAGCCCTGGTGAACGCAGCCGCATGAAAGCACACGTTCTGGTCATTGACGACGAGGCGCCTGTCCTGGCGGCGTTGCGCCGCCTGTTGCGTCGCGAGTTCGAAGTGTTCACCGCCAACTCCGGCGCTGAAGGTCTGGACCTCATGCAGGAGAACGAGGTCCAAGTCATTCTGACCGATCAGCGCATGCCGGGCATGACAGGGGTTGATTTTCTGGCCGATGTCAAGACGCGCCACCCTGACGCCACGCGCCTGCTGTTCACCGGTTACGCCGATCTGGAGAGCGTCATCCAGGCCATCAATGAGGGCAACGTCTATCGCTACCTGGTCAAGCCCTGGAACCCGGATGAACTACTGGGCATGGTGCGTGAGGCCAACGAACGCTATGAGCTGATTGTGGCGCGACGCCAACTGATGGCTGAACTGCAGCGCATCAACGCCGAACTGGAGCAGCGCGTGCATCTGCGCACCGAGGAGCTGGCCGCGGCCAATGTGCAGTTGCGGGAGCTGAACCGCCTGAAGGATGATTTCATCGCCATCACCTCGCACGACCTGCGCTCGCCCCTGACGGCCATCCTGGGGGCAGCCGAACTGCTGCAGGACATCTCCTGGAAGGATAGCGATATCCGTGACGGCCTGTTGACCATGATCGAAGATGCCGGGCGACGCATGCTGGAGCTGGTCAACAACCTGCTGGACCTGGCGCGCCTGGAAGCCGGCGGGGCCGAATTGCATATCAGTACCGTCTCCCTGGCGCACCTCCTCGGTGAATGCATCAGCACCCTGGCGCCCGTGGCGCGGGGCAAAGCAATCGGCTGTGCGCTGGACATGGGGGCGGAGGTGCCGGACATTCAGGCGGACAACGCGCGTCTCTACCAGGTGTTCAACAACCTGCTGAGCAACGCGCTGAAGTTCACCGACGCGGGCGGGCAGATCAAGGTGTCAGTCCGCCTCAAGGAACCGGAGTGGGTCACGGTGTGTGTCACAGACACCGGGCGCGGAATTGCGCCAGACGATCTGCCCAAGTTGTTCAATCGCTTCAGGCAGACGAGCACCAGGGCCACCCGTGGTGAACAAGGTTCCGGACTGGGGCTTTCCATCGTCCGGCAGTTGGTACATATGCACCACGGCGAAGTGCATGTCAGCAGCACATTGGGGGTGGGCACCACCTTCACGGTGCGCCTACCGATCAAGCCGCCTGCGCAGGCCTGAAGGGTCAGCCTTGAACTGAAGTTCAGGCTGTTATGGGAAGTCCGCTGAAGCGGACTGGCGGCATGAGCGAATCTCGGCGATGCGCGTCGGTCTCGAAGGGCCTCGATTTCCTGCCACGAATTTCACCGATTTTCACGAATCGAGCTTCTGCCTTCGTGGCGGTTCGTGCAATTCGTGGCAAGAATCCGCCCAGCTTTCTCTGCCACGAATTTCACTAATTTGCACGAATCGAGCTTCTGCCTTCGTTTCGATTCGTGCAATTCGTGGCAAGAATCCGCCTTGCTTTCCCTGCCACGAATTTCACTAATTTTCACGAATTCCAGGGCCTTTTCGTTTCGATTCGTGCCATTCGTGGCAAAAACCGGGCTGATTGCGCCACTCGTGGTAGATCACGGCGATGGCGTCGGGAGTGATGCCATGGCCGCCTCCCACCGATCATCGAGTTTGACCAGCAACTCGCCCAACTCATCCTCGTCAAGCGCCGCCGGCGCCGCGGGCGCAATCTGGGCCGAAAATCGTACGACGAACTCGCCATACCGTGCCAACATGCCGCAAAGTTCGGCGCCTTCCGTATTGGGCGCAATGTAGCTTGCACAGGCTACGTACGCCTCGTCTGCAAAATCCATTAGTGTTGTCAATTCGGATTTTTCCCCCCAGGCGCCGTAAAAATGTGTGCCTGGATACCACACGTCCAGTTGGCGCTTATACTCACGCTGCGCACTGCGCACGAATTCGTAACGATAAATCTCGTGAACGACGACGCCGTCTCCACTCATGTCTCGTGACGGATGCTCCAGGGCGCCGTGCGAGTCCGCGGTTGGGCTGATGGGCTGATTACTCCAGCCAGGAGGGAACAGCGTAGCATCCATCAGCATAGACTCAGTCGTAAAGGGCCGCGGCGGCGCCGGGGCGCCGGGTGTGCAGATGAAGCTCAAGACAGCCACAGCGAGGCAAGTCGCCAGTGTCAGAGCCGCCAAACGCAACCTCCGTGTGTTCATGGCGTCACCTCGGCCTGTTGTCGAAATGACCAACGCCATAAGGCGCACCAGACCCCCGTACTGGAGCATAGTTCGGCGTTCCAGCCGCCAGGACATCATGGTATTCTGCCACCAGCGCCGTTGATGATGACATTGGTCGCGTTCATGGGGTGTGGCTGTCTAGGCTGGTGGAAATCTTTTCGTCAATGGCGCGGAGGATACGCTCAAAGTCCGCCGGGGACATATTGTATTCGCTTCCAACAGGTGAATTGAATGTGGATATGTACTCACCATATTGCCCGACGGCTATGCAGTCTGTCCACCCTCCCTCAACCTTAACTTGGGGAGTCGATTCGCGGATATCACAGTAAAGCCGAAACCGGTCAGCGACCTTATTGTGATAACTCCATTCCCCAAGTTGCTCAATCGAAAAGGACGAATCTGATGGTTGGAATCTCCTGCGGAACTCCCTAGCAGCCTCCGAGCCGCTCCCGAAATTGCGTACGATTTGACCCGCAGTAGGAGAGCCAAATTGGGCATTCGGCGAAGCGAATCCCACATCAGCAAAATCGATTGCTCCCTGATCCATTAAGATGTCTAGACGATCTCGCGCCGAAAAAGGTGGTAAATCAACAGTCCACCCGGTTGGAAACAGGGATAGATCATCAATAAGCAGGTCCTCAGCAGGCACCCGTATGGAGCGCGCTCCACAACTTGTCAAACCGATCAACAATGCCACAGCTTGGAATAGAGCTATAGTAATTCCAGCTAGCTTTCTCATATTGGCCTCCCTTGCTGTCTAGAGCAACTACCGGATTGCCAAGCCAGGCGTGCGCTCGATCGCCTCGATGATGTCCATCGGGGTGAGCGTCAGGTTGTAGGTGTTCCACAGGTCAATACCGATCTGGATGCCTATCTGATCTGCGGGATCGTCGAATGCACGCCAGCCCTGAACTCCTGAAGTTCGTCGAGGCAAGTATTCGAGACTACGCTCCTTTACCGTATAACCGAGGCTGCTCCCGATTTGTTCGGCGCCCGCGCCTTCGAGCAATGCATCCCCGAGAAAGCCGATGCTGTTCCCAGGTAACCATATTCGATGTTTCCCCAAACATCATAGTAGTACGCAGGCCCACCTTCTTGAAGACGATTCTCATACGTCGTTGGAACGTCACCGAATTTGGCCACTAGCTTGGGTTTAGGGTCCCATTCGCCGCCCTGACGAACCTTCCAGGCAAAGATAACCATGGCCTTGAGACGATTGACTTGATCGCTCATACGTGCTACTGATGGTGCGCCGGCAATTGCAGGAGCTCCACATCCCATGCATTGAGAGTTGAGGTTCGCCAACTGTGAAACAGTACTTCCCTTTGCGTTAGTGAGCAACTCCTGATAAATGAACTGCACCACCGTAGGAACGGATGCCCAATTGATATGAGCCGGTTGGCGACGCACCAGCTTACCGGTACGAGGATGCAGTACTCGGGTGCAATCTGCATCCTCGCACTCCGCATGTCCGCTGGGATCGCTGAACCTGAGCGGAGTTACATCAACATACTACCCCCGAAGCGGTTACAGATCTGCGGCATGTACGGATCGTGCAGCCACATCACCCCTTGCGCGGACAGATCGTCAAAGTGCTGCGAAACGGTCGGCGTCCGCATGCGGATGAACCATGCTGGCTCATCGAGACGGACGCAGGCGCCCGGCAGCTTGTGCCACAAGCCTGGTGTCGTGCGGTTGAGGACAGCGTGAATTTTTTGCCGATAGCCTCGACTGACCTCCCCCCTGTACACGTGACAATCTTGCGTCAACTGGCTATCATGGTGTGCGAACTCTCTCGTAAGGAGGAAACGCACCATGTCCCAGTCACGCTCACTGCCCCCGCAGTCCACCTCACCCCAACAACCTCCACCGTCTATCAGGAGTCAGGATGTCTGGCCGAGTCTGCCTCATTCCCTGCAGAGGCAGGCTGTGCTGATTCTGGCACAGATCCTTGTCAAGGTCAAGCAGATGGAGGCCAGCCATGACCAGCCCGACTAAGATTCAACCCGGCCATCTGGCTCGTCAAGCTGTGGTCTACATTCGCCAGTCCACTCCCGGTCAGGTCAAAGAGCACTTGGAGAGCCAGGACCTGCAATACCAACTCGCCCAACGCGCCGTCAGCCTCGGTTGGCCCACAGAGCAGGTGCAGATCATTGACGATGACCTGGGCAAATCCGGCATCTCCAGCGCCGAGCGGACCGGCTTTCAGACGTTGGTTACCGCCGTTGGCCTCGCCCAGGTTGGCATCATTTTGGTCACCGATGTCTCGCGCCTGGCCCGCAACTGCGCTGACTGGTATAGGCTTCTCGATCTGGCCTCTCTCTGCGCCACCCTGATCTCCGATTCCGCCGGAATCTACGACCCGCGCCTGTTCGATGACCGTCTGCTGCTCGGCCTCAAGGGCACCTTTGCGGAAGCCCAGTGGTACAACATGCGCACCCACCTGACTGCCGCCCTCTTCAACAAAGCCAGGCGCGGCGAACTTGCCTTACGTCTGCCGGTGGGGTATGATCGGCTTGCAGATGGCCGAGTCGTGCTGACCGCCGACCGCCAGGTGCAGGACGCCATCCGCCTGGTCTTTGCGCTCTTTCGCCAATTGGGCAGTGCGCACCGTATCCTGCACTACTGCCGCGACCACCAACTGACCCTGCCGTACCTGACATCTGATGGGTTAGGGGGGCGCCTGGTGGCGTGGCGGCCCGCCGATTTCACCGCCATCTACCAGATCTTGAAACGCCCCATCTATGCTGGCGCCTATGCCTATGGCCGTACGCAGGGTCAACACCTGCCGGGCAGTCAGGGCAAAGTGCGCCGGCAGCGCTTGCCGCAGGAAAAATGGATTGTGCTCAAACCCGACGCCCACGAGGGCTACATCACCTGGGCTGAGTACCAGGAGAATCAAAAACAACTGGCCGAAAATCGTCAGTTGGCGCCCATGGCTGCCGCCGGACCGGCGCGGGAAGGGTTGGCCTTGCTGCAAGGCATCGTCTTGTGCGCTCGCTGTGGCCGCCCGCTGCGCCCGCGTTACCGCAACAAGCCGATCTACGTCTGCGAGGCGCTCAGCCAAGCCCTGGCCCAGCCTCGCTGCCAACGTTTCGGCGTGACGCACGTGGATGCCGCCGTCACCGAGCTTCTGTTAGCCGCCGTGCAACCGGCTCAACTCGAATTGGCATTGGTGGCCAGCCAACAGGCCGAGGCTGAACGTCAACAGTTACAGCGCCATTGGCTGGAGCGTCTGGAACACGCCCGCTACGAGGCCACCCTCGCCCGTCGGCGCTACGAACAGGTGGACCCAGACAACCGCCTGGTCGCTGCCGAGTTGGAACGACGGTGGGAAGAACAACTCGTCGCGGTTCAGACAGTCGAGCGGGCCTGGACCGAACTGCAAGCCGCAGCGCCTCTGCCACTCAGCAGCGCTGAACAGGCACAAATCCGCCGTCTGGCCGCAGATCTGCCTGCCCTCTGGCATGCCCCGACCACAACGAACGCCGACCGCAAACGCCTGCTGCGCTGCCTGATCAAAACCGTGACCCTCGACAGCTTCAGTCAGGTTGGCTTTACCCGCATCCAGGTGCTGTGGCAGACCGGCGCCGCCACCGAGGTGACAGTCCCACGCCCGCGTCCCGGCTGTCGCACGCCCCAACCGGTACTGGCTCGGCTACGGGAGCTTGCCGCGACGGAGCCGGACTATCGGATCGCCGAAATCCTGAACGCCGAAGGGCGGCAGACGGCGACGCATCACGCCTGGACGAAGGAGAACGTGCGTCAGACGCGCATCAAATATCGCATCCCCACCGCGTGCGGCCCCTACGCCAGGCAACCCGGCCCGCGTGGAGATGGGTTGTTCTCGGCAGCCGAGGCGGCGCAACAACTCAACGTCTCGCCGGGCATGATCTGCGACTGGTATCGCCGCGGCCGACTGGTGGGTGAACAGCGTCAACCCCATGCCCCGCTCTGGGTGCGCCTGACAGAGGCGGATCACCACCGCTACAGCGGCGCCGCACCCCTGACCCCGGATTTGATCCTCGAGGCCGACGCACCGTCCGCCCTGGGCCTCAGTCCTGAGCAGATTCGCCAGCAGGTGCAAGCGGGTTCCCTGCTCACCTATCGCATCTGGCACAATCACGTCTGGCGCTGGTACATCCAGCGGCCACCCCAACCCATCCCCAATCCCACACTCACTTGAGGTGCATTATGCTGACGTCAGTGGTTGATTCCCGACGTAGCTGTACCGGTTCAGATTCTGCGGATTTTGCGGCTGAGGAACGATCGTATCCGCGGCCAGGAATCGCCCGATGATCGGGTCGTACCAGCGGGACTGATAGAAATACAAGGCGGTGCCGCTGTCCCAACGTTGTCCGGTGAAGCGGTAGGTGGTGAGCTGGTTGTTCGCGTTGTAGCGGGTGCTGCCATACGGATAGTAGCGCAGCTCGGTGTTCGTGTTGAGCCGCGCACCGGCGCTGGTCAGTGTCAACGCCTGCGAACCCAGATGGTCGCCCAGCAGATAGTAGAGCGTGCCGCCGCTGCTCTCGGCCACGCGCACATTGCCCGCATAGTAATACTTCTTGACCGTCCCGTTGTCTACTTCGTAAGTGTTGCCCACGAAGACCCGCGTGACGCCGCTGATGGTCTCTTTGACCCGGTTGCCGTCCCCGTCGTAGACGTAGCTGGAGGTCACGCGGCCGCTCATGCCGGTCAGCCGATTCTCAGCGTCGTAGGTCAGCGTGATGTCCTGGCTGCCGTTGACCCGCCGCGTCGCGTTCCCGTTGGCATCGTACCAGTATTTCTGCACGCCGCCGATGTGCGTCACCGCGTGCTTGTGCGCACCGTTCTGATAGGTCAAGGCCGCGCCCTCGAAATTGGCGATGTTGCCTGCATTGTTGTAGGCATAGCTGCGTTGGGTGTAGCCACCGTAGGCGGTCAAGCCGTTGGCCTGGGCTGTGCTCAGGCGATCCAGGGTGTCGTAGGCGAAGGCCTGGGTTTGGCTGCCGCCATACGCCGCTGCATCGGCAATAGCCTGGATGTTGCCATCGTCGTCGTAGGTGTAGCTGATCTTCTGCTGGTTGTCGTAGTTCGGACTCGTACCCGCCTTCAGGCTGACCAGGCGGAAGTTCTCGGCCGCACTGTAGGCATATTGTTGCTTTACCACCCCCGTCGTGCTGCCCAGTCGGCGTTCCGTCACCTGCCCGCGCACGTTGTAGAACGTGTCGCCCACATAGGTGTTCCAGCCGCTGACGCTCTTCAGCAAGCCCTGCGCCGTGTACGCGTAGCTGACCTGCTCGCCGATCTGCCCGCCGTTGCCGCCCGGGTATTTCTGCCACATCGGCCGATCCGCCGAGTCATACCCCCACTGCGTCACGAACGTGCCGCCGCCCGTGCCGTTGATGACCCGGCTTTCCTGCGTCACCCGCCCGCGGGCGTCATAGGTCCAGGCCACGCGGTTGTTGAGCGCACCGCCCGCATTGTAGATATCCGGCCTGCGTCCGCCGCCCCAGCCCATTCGTGCCCCCGTCGTAGAGATATGCGACCAGCAAGCCGTTCGTTCCATGGGTCGCTGGCTTTGTTGCAGGGCAACTCTGATCGTTGCGGTAGTGCTTGCCCACCAGCCGGTTGTGCGAGTCGTAGTAGAAGCAAATCTGTTGCCCCGCGCATCCGCCTGCCGCTTGAGGTTGCCTGCCCCATCGTACGCATAGCTCCATGCGCCCATGTCCGGGTCGCTCATGCTCGTCTTGCGCCCCAGTAGATCGTACCCGATCGTCGTCACCGCCCCGTCCGGCCCGGTCATCTGCGTCAGCCGGTCGGCCACGTCGTAGCTATAGCTGGCCTGCCCGTAGACCGTCGCACCCCAATTCGGCGCAGCCCCTGCTGCCAATGTCAGATCGTACTGCTTGACGCTCACCAGCCGCCCAAAAGCATCGCTCTCCGAGATCGCCTGATGGTTCGCCGCATCAATCACGGCCGTCTGCCGCTTATGGTAGTAGGTGCGCATCGTCGTGCCGTCCGCCTGCACCACCTGGATCACCCGCCCTAACCCGTCATAGGCGGTTTGCGTGCTGACCAGGCTACCCCAGTTGCTCACTGGCGCGTAAGTCCCCAATGCAACAGTCAGCGTGTAGGGAGCGCTCTGCTGCACCGTCAATCCCAACGCATTGTAGCGTGAGCTGACCACGCTCGACGCCTCTCCTTCCGCCTCCACCTGCAGCGCCTGCCCCAGGCCATCGTAGAAGTTGTAGTCGTAACGCAGACCGTCGCCCGGACCGTCGTCGCGCAGCCAATGCTCGATCTTGAACGGTTGGTTAGCGCCGGCCATATCGGTGTAGGTGTAACGCTCGCTGGCGCCCTCGCTGAAAGTCACGTTGGGCCGACGCAGGCTGGTTTACGCCCGAACGCATCATAGGTGTAGCGCGTCATCGCCCCATTGGCATCGGTCTCCTTCTGCAACTGACCCTTCAGCCCCACGCCGCCTGCTTCCAGCGTTGATGCCGTAGTAGGCATAGCTGGTGGTCAAAGTCATCCCACCCAGGCTCGCAGTCGGCATCACGGTCACGCTCGTCGCATAGGTGGCGAAGGTGGTATCGTAACTGGTGCTGGCAACCGTGCCGTTGGCTGCGGTTTCGCTGACCAGATTGCCCGTCGCCGCATCATAGCCGTAGAGCGCCGGCCGTAGCCAATCACTCACGTTGGCGCTGGCGCACACCTTCGCCTGCCAAACCTCCCTCAGAAGACCCTGCGTAGGCGGCGCCTGGTGTTGGTCGAAGCCAGTGGTATCGTAGATGCGTCGCGTCTGGCCCCGGCACACATTGCCCGCGTCCCACAGCTTCTCCTGACCCAGCCGGTTCACGATGTACTTGCCGGCGCCGGTGTCCACTTTGGGATAATACCAGCGCTCCGTGCTGCGATAGAGCGTCGTGCTGTCGCTGTACTCCTTGATCCGCGTCAAATTGCCGGCTTGCACATTGCCCTGGTGGTCAGGCTCGTAGAGGTACTCGGTCTTGCGCGTCACGGGGTTGGCCCCGTCCTTGTCGTAGGTCGTTTGCAGTTCCTGGCCCAGGTAAACGAACTGCGCACCGCCATAGACGCCCACCGTGGTTCCGCTCCAGGTGCGCACCCGCTCCGTCTGCTTCTGGTTCCCGCTCGTGCCTATCTGCCGAATCTCCTTGCCGCGGAACCCCTCGCCGGCACTCGCATCCTGATACTGATAACTGGCCCAATGGCCGGTTCCCAGGCTGGAGGGCAGTGTCTCCGTGACATAGCGATAACCCGCGGCGTCAATCTTGCCGACGTAGCTGTAGCTCCAGGTGTTCGCCTGCCCTGTCACGGTGTCGGTGACGGTGCGGGTGGCAATGACGTTGTCTGCTCCATACCCCAGGCGCACGCTGCCCCCGTAGCCGTTGTTCATCTGCTGCACCTGGCGTTGTTCATCTGCTGCACCTGGCTACGTGTGTTGCTGAAAGTCGTCGCCGGCAGGCAATTGCTCAGAGCATCGTCGCTGCAACGCTGAATGCTGCGCAAGGCGTACAGACGCCGGTCGGCCACGCCATCGTCGAAGAAATCATACCCCAGTTTATAGGCCGCGACCAAGCTGTCCCCCTGCTTCACCTTCACCGCGGTCAGCAAGCGCGTGGTGTAGTGCGCCCAGGCGCCGGTGTCGGCCGGGTCACTCAGCGCGGCATCGGTGCGTGTGATGGCGTAGGCGAAGTCAATCACACTCTGATCGCTCCCGTTGTTGGGATTGTAGCTGATGCGCACCAGATTCAGCTGCGACAGGTAAGTGACGGTCTCCTCACCGCATGGCGAGCCGATGCGCACCGTGCGTACGCGATCGTCATAGTTGCCTGCGTGGCTATTGACATCCACCGGGTCTACCGGCAGGGCCGTATCGTATGTGTAGTTGATGCGGTTGCCCACCGGGTCCAGCACATACTGCAGCGCCCACTTGTCGCCGCGCTGCTGCCAGGTTGTGCCGCTGCAAAACCAGTCACTTAGCGCCCGCTCGAAGTGATAGCGTGCCATCCGGCGCATAGGCATCCGCCCCTGTGCCCATGTACAGGATGCGCCATGTGGGCGCTTCCTTCAGGTACACCGCGCCGCCGGAGCCTGCTTCGCTAAACGCCGCGCCCGCCACACGCCAGGTGTTCGGCGCACTGCCCATCAACCACGGCGTACCGTAGATGAAGCTGTCCGCGCTCAGCTTCCAGCCCGCACCCACGACCGAACTGTGGCCGCCATCTTCCGACCGGCTGCGACTGTTGAACTGCAGCGCCACGTCCGGCGTCAGCCCACCCCGCCCCGGTGGCAGACTGAGCGGGTAATCGTAGCTGGCTGAGCCGCTGAACAGGTCGTTCTGCCAGCCGCGCAGACTGGGCATGATCTCAGGGGCGAAGTTGTTGCCTTCCGCCGTCTGCGATAGGTGCGGCACAACAGCCACCAAGGCTCCTTCCATGGCATCCCAGGTCGTCGGCAGCATCTCCCACGCGCCCGTGTCCGCCGCGGCCACGAACAAGCGCCCGCCGACCGGCTCGCCCTCCGGGTAGTACACGGTCAAGGTCACTGGCTGGCTGAAGGTGTGGATCTCGTCGCCGCTCCGCCCGCGCACCACGAACTCATGGCTGCGCTGCACATTCCCCGGCGCATTGACCGGTCGTCCCAACGACCGCGCCCACACCATCACCGTTTCCGCCACTGCACCGGGCGCAAAGGTCAGCATGACCCGACCATCCTCCAACGTTACACTGCCGCCCTCCGGCCCGATACGCGTGGCCTGCGCGGCCGGGGGCAGCACATGCACCCCGGCCTCGGCGCTGGCGGCTGACCGTCCGTCAGCCAGGCGCAGTTCTGCCCGCACCGTCACCACATCCCCCACCCGCCGACCGCTCAGCCGCACCGGAAGCGTCACTGCATCAACGCCGCCCGCAGGCAGCGGGGCCATGACCCAGGTCAGGCGGCGGGTGGCTGCATCGTACACCAGGGGAGGCGGTACTTCGGCCGGCGTCACCAGCAACCCGTCAGGCAGATCCGCCTGAAACGTGATACCCTCCACCACCTGGCGGTCGAGATTCATCACCTCCCAACGCAGCAGCACCCGCTCCCCGGCCGCGGCCGCCTCCGGACTGACCGTGGCCGCCAGGCTCAAGAACGGCTGTGGCTGGTTCGTGTCTGTTGCCGATGGCTGCGTGCGCGC
The DNA here is from genome assembly GCA_016719785.1 of Candidatus Amarolinea dominans. Lineage (NCBI taxonomy): Bacteria > Bacillati > Chloroflexota > Caldilineae > Caldilineales > Candidatus Amarolineaceae > Candidatus Amarolinea > Candidatus Amarolinea dominans. The sequence goes on along the minus strand of JADJYJ010000007.1, from coordinate 76,970 downwards.
CGAAGTCCGCTGCGTCGCGTCAACCGCGCGCGAGCCAAGCTTGCTCAGTGGCATCGCCGCCGCTGTCGTTGAAAACAGCAGACTGACGATGACCAACAGATGGACGACCAGCAGCGGACGCGGCGCGAGCCGGCCGCGAGCAGAATGTCGGGAGGAGAGAGGAGAGAAAGCAGTAGATAGAAAAGAGAAAATAGAAGAGCGGCGTAACATAACAACGGACTCCTTTCGCACAGCAATCGAAACGGCTGGGGTCAGGGACATTTTCCTGACTGCTGTAAGGAGGTCGCGGGCGGGAGAGAGAACTCTCGCCAGGGACTTCCGAAGGCGGGAGGCGACTCGGAAGGCGGGGGGCAGACTTGTGGCTGGTCACAGCATACCACGGCCGCGGCGCTCTGTCAAGAGGCAAAATATCGAGGGTTGTTTGACCCACTGGCCCTCGCCCGTTTTGAACTCAGACGCGGGATGTGCTATAATACGCGTGCTTTGGGGATGAATGGTTTCGACGGGGCAGGCTGGTTGCAAGTCGCAAGCCGAGGCGCTCTCTCCTCGTTAACAAAGAGCAAAACAATAACTGCCAACACTGGCAAGGCCTTCAACTTCGCTCCTCGTTTCGCTGCTGCGCCCGCAATGGCGCTCGCTGCCTAATCGAGTAGGGAAGCGGCCACTCTCCTCTCGTTAGAGAGGACGGCGTATGGGGCGTGGCGCCGCCTGGTGCTTCATACACCGACACACACAGGAGGGCTGCTGCCGATTCTACACCGATAGAATCGGCCTAAGACTCATCGGTTAGCTTGCATGGCACGCTGTCGTTAGTGGGCCGGCGAGCGAAACTCCAAAATGACGACTAAGCTTGTAGAGACTTTCGGTCGAATGTTTCGGACGCGGGTTCGATACCCGCCATCTCCACCAGATTGTGACACCAGCCTTCGGTTCTCGCTCTTGAGAATTGGGGCTGGTGTCCCTTTTTTTGGGATGCTTTACATGCAGGAGGCGCAATGGATCTTGAACTGCGAGACAAAGTAGCGTGCGTCGTCGGCGCCAGCAGTGGCCTGGGACTGGCGGTGGCCCACTTGCTGGCCGCGGAAGGCGCGCGCGTCGCGATTGTGGCCCGCCGGCCTGACCCGCTCAAGGCCGCGGCCGAACGCATCCACCAGGAAACCGGCGCCGAGGTGCTGTCCATCACCGCGGACGTCACTTTGCCCATTGCCTGCCAGCGCGCGGTGGATGCCACCGCGGCCCATTTCGGCGGCCTGGACATCCTCATCGCCAACGCCGGCGGGCCACCTTCCGGCGCCTTTACCGAACTGCGCGACGAGCAATGGCAGCAGGCGGTCAACCTCAACCTGATGAGCAGCGTGCGCCTGGCCCGCGCCGCCATTCCGCACCTGAAGCAGCGCGGGGGCGGCCGCATCATTGTCATCGCCTCGCTGTCAGCCAAACAGCCGCTGCCCAATCTGATCCTCTCCAACTCCATCCGCGCCGGGGTCCTGGGCCTGACCAAGTCGCTCGCCAACGAATTGGCGCCCTTCAACATTTTAGTCAACGCGGTCTGCCCCGGCTGGACTCAGACCGAGCGCGTGCAATACCTGGTGGACGACCGCGCTCGCCGCCAGAACATGACTGCCGAGCAGGCGGCCGCGGCCATCGTCAGCGACATCCCCCTGCGGCGCATGGCGCAGCCGGAAGAATTCGCCGCCCCAGTGGTCTTCCTGGCCTCCGCACGCGCCAGTTTCATCACCGGCATTGCCCTGCAGATTGACGGCGGGCAAATTCGCAGCACATTCTAAGCCATTCATGAAATCATCTCGCCATCAACTTCTGTTCGGCCTGCTGGCCGTTGGCTTACTCGCCCTGGGCGTCGTCTTGATACGAACGCCCGGCGCCCGCCTGGCCGCTGCACCCACTCCCGTTGTCAGCCAACCGACCGCCGCGCCGGCCAGTACGGCCACGCCCCTGCCCCCCACCGCGGCGCCGCCCACGTCCACGCCTGCGCCGACCTCCACGCCATCCCCCACGCCCACGCCAACGGTCATCACCCTGGCGCTGGATCTCAGCGCGCCGGCCGGCCTGCGCGCCGTCATCGCAGACTGGGCCGCGACGCAGGGCATGGTCCTCGTCACAGACACCGTTACAGCCACGCTCAGCGTTGGCCCCCGCGCCGGCGACCAGGCCATTCTGCTGGCTGAACAGGTCTACGCGGCCGCCGATTGGTTCGCCACGCTGCGCAGCGGCATCTCCAGCGCCGCGCTGCAAGCCTTGTGGCAGGGCCAGCCCACCGACGACGGCCTGCAGGTGCTGCTGGTGAGCGAAGAGACGGCCGCCGCCTTGACCGGGCTGTGGGGCACACCGGGGTCAACCGTAGCGGTGGTCACGCCGGCCGATCTCCTGACGCGTCTGTGGAGGGACAAGACCGCGCTGGCTCTGGTTCCCTTCGATGCGCTCACGCCGCAGATGACCAATCTGCTGGTAGACGACATGAATGTGCTGGCGCGCGACCTGGCGCTCGATCGCTACCCGTTGGTGGTGCGCACCTGGGCCAGCGGGGACTCCGGCCTGGCGCAGGCGCTGGCGCAGACCATGCACCTGCCGCTGCGCAATCGCGACCCGGCGCGGCTCACCAGCCTGGTGATGACCGGCGTGACGGCCATGGCGCGCAACACCGCCTATGCCATCGAGCAGCGCGGGGACCCGGCCTTCCCGGCGCGCCAGATCGCCGAGGTGCTGAGCGCCGCGGACATCACGCACATCAGCAACGAAATTCCCTTCTACGTGGGCTGCGAGGCCCGGCCCATCAGGAACCTGCTGGTGCTGTGCAGCAAGCCCGCGTATATGGCCGCGATCAAGCTGGTGGGCACGGACATCATCGGCCTGACCGGCAACCACATGCTGGACTACGACATCGAGCCATTCCTGTACACCCTCGACCTGTACGACCAGGAGGGGCTGCCCTACTACGGCGGCGGCCGCACCGATGTGGAAGCCAGCCGGCCCTTGACCATCACCGATCACGGCAACAAGCTGGCCTTCCTGGGCGCCAACAGCTTTGGGCCGGAGTGGAACTGGGCCGACAGCAAATCGCCCGGCGCGCGGCGCTACGATCCCGCCGCGATGGCGCAGTCCATCCGCGACATCCGCGCCTGGACCGATATCGTACTGGTGGAATACCAGGCCGAAGAAACTTACGAGTACGAGCCGAGTTTCAACAACCAGGCGCAGTTCCGCGCCACGTTGGCCGCGGGCGCGGACATCGTCACCGGCGTGCAGGCCCATCAGCCGCAGGCCGTCGAATTCAGTCAGGATGGCCGCGGGATCATCCTCTACGGCCTGGGCAACCTGTTCTTCGACCAGATGTTTGCCGAGAACGTGCGCCAGGGCTTGATCCCGCGCCACACGATCTACGAGGGGCGTCTGCTGCAAACCGAACTGCTGACCACGATCCTGGAAGATTACGCGCAACCGCGCTGGGCCACCGCGGCCGAGCGTGAGCGAATTCTCAAGCTCGTGTTTGGCGCCAGTGGATTCAAATAGAGGGGACCGCCATGTTACGCAACCTGCTCGATCAACAACAAGCCGACCTGCTGCAAAAGGAGCGGGCGCTGCTCGAAGACCTGCGCGTCACCCTGGCACGCCTGGATGCCACGCCAGAAGATCAGCGGCGTCTGGCGCTGACCCTGCGCCAGTTGGAAGAGCTTTTCCTGCTGGTCATCGTGGGTGAATTCAACGCCGGCAAGTCGGCTTTCATCAATGCCTTGCTGGGGCAGAAACTGCTGGCCGAAGGAGTGACGCCGACCACCAATCGCATCAATGTCCTGCGCTATGGCGCCGAGCAGTCCCAAACCCTGCGCGAGGAAGATGTGCTGGTGTTGACCCTGCCGGTCGCCTGGCTGCAGGAGATCAACGTCGTGGATACGCCCGGCACCAACGCGGTCATCCAGCGCCACCAGGAGATCACCGAGGACTTCGTGCCGCGCAGCGACCTGGTGCTCTTCATCACCTCGGCCGACCGTCCCTTTTCCGAATCGGAGCGCACATTCTTGAGCCGCATCCGTGACTGGGGCAAGAAAGTGGTGATCGTCATCAACAAGATTGATATCTTCGAGCAAGAGGATGACATTCAGCAGATTACGCAGTTCGTCGAGGACAACGCGCAGACGCTGCTGGGCGTGCGGCCGCAAATCTTCCCGGTGTCGGCCCGCCTGGCGCAGAAGGCCAAGACCGTGACCGGCGTCGAGCGCACGGCGCTGTGGCAGGCCAGCCGCTTCGGTCCGCTGGAAGAGTTCATCCTGAGCACGCTCGATCAGCGCCAGCGTGTGCGCCTCAAGCTGGAAAACCCCCTGGGCGTGGCCGCGCGCCTGCAGGAGCAGTACCAGGCCACGACGCAGGCGCGCATCACCCTGCTGACCGAGGACTTCCGCACGATTGACACGATTGACAGCCAGTTGGGCGCGTACGAAGAGGACATGCGTCACGACTTCAAGTATCAACTGAGCCACGTGGACAACGTGCTGCACGAAATGTCGGCGCGGGGCATGGAGTTCTTCGACGACACCGTGCGCGTGGCGCGCGTGTTCGATCTAGTCAACACCAGCAAGGTCAAAGGCGAGTTCGAGGAGAAGGTCATCGCCAACGCCGTGCAAGAGATCGAGACGCAGGTCGGCGAGCTGATTGATTGGCTGGTCGAGCGCGACTTCAAGCAGTGGCAGGGTGTAATGGACTATCTCAATCGCCGCGCCGAACAGCACCAGGATCGCATCGTTGGGCAACTGGGCGGCCAGTTCGAGTTCAATCGGCGCGAGCTGTTGGCCTCGGTGGGACGCGCCGCCCGTGAGGTGGTGGCCGGCTATGACAGGATCGGCGAGGCGCGACAACTGGCCGATTCGGTGCAGATGGCGGTCGCGCAAACGGCCATTGCCGAGGTGGGCGCGCTGGGGTTGGGCACGGTGTTGGTGGTGATTCTGCACACCACGCTGGCCGATGTCAGCGGCGTGCTGGCCGCGGGGGCTGTGGCTGCGCTTGGGCTTTACATCTTGCCCACGCGACGGCGCAAAGCCAAGGCCGACCTCAAAACGAAGATGGAAACCTTGCGCGGTAATCTGGCTGCTTCCTTGAGCACCGAGTTCGAGCAAGAACTGAGCCGTTCCGTGCGCCGCATTCGCGAGGCCATGGCGCCCTACACGCGCTTCGTGCGCAGCGAGCGCACCAAGTTGAGCGAGATCGAAAGCCATCTCCTGCAAGCGGCCTCTGACCTGCGTGCCTTGCGCGCGCAGGTGCAGGAGCTGTGAGCGCCGGCGGGGAAGATGGGGCAGCGAAGCTCGTATATTCGTATGCAGTTTCGTGGATGGCTTGCCCGAAGTAGTGACCGCAGGACAAAAAATTCAGGGGTTGTGTGAGAGGGTTCCGAACTCACACAACCCCTTTGGTTTGGGGGGTAGTTATCTGAACTGCACCGGTGTGCCATCAAGCCGGTGCAGCCGGACGGCGTCGAGCGCGTCTGCGACCCGCTTTCGTTACCTTGCCGGGGCCTGGCGAGCAGCATCCGCTTCGGCCTGCCAGCGTGCGTCCAGGCGGCTCAACGCGTAACCGAGTGCAATCATGACCAGCAGCGGCACGCCCACCCGCACCAGGAACATACCCAGAATCAGCAGACCTTCCATGAACGTCAACATAGTAACCTCCTGAGGCGGCCCGAACCCGGTTGGGGTCCGGCTGCCTTTCTGCCTCAAGTGTACTCCTGCTGGCCAGGCAATTCAATTGGGTAAATCACCCATCCTGGTTGTGGGTGAGGGGTGCGGGATGCCTTACGCCACCCCCTTCTCCATCGCGTAGCGCGTCAACTCCACGCGCGTGTGCAGGTTGAGCTTGCGCATGATGTTCTCGCGGTGCCGGTCCACGGTCTTGACGCTGAGGACCAGGCGCTCGGCGATCTCCTTGTTGGAAAAACCGTCGGCGATCAGAACCAGGACCTCCCGTTCACGCGCGGTGAGTTCGTCCAGGCTGTCGCCGCGGCCGGCCGCGGAACGCTGTAAGAAATCGTTGACCAGCAGCCGGGCCAATGAGGGGTGAATGAAGACATCGCCCTGACTGACCGTTTGAATGGCCGACATCAACTCATCGGGCGCGGCGCGCTTGGGCACGTAGCCGGACGCGCCGGCGTCGAGCATGGCAAAAAAGTAGCGCTCATCTTCGTGCATGGTGAGCGCCAGCACCGCCACGTCGGGAAAGGCCTCCTTGATGCGCCGCGTGGCCTCCATCCCGTTCATGTCCGGCATGGCCGCGTCCATCAGCACAATGTCGGGCCGGCAGCGGGCCACCGCGGCCAGGGCTTCCGCGCCGTTACTGGCCTCGCCCACAATTTCAACGCCTGGCTCGGCCATGAACAACATACGCAGGCCGGCCCGCACGATCTCGTGATCGTCTACGAGTAGCAGTTTGATCTTAGTCATGGGTGACTTCCTGCAACACCGGCAGCTTGACCTCCACAAGGGTGCCATGTCCTGGCGTCGCGATGATCGAGCAGTCGCCGCCCATCAGGATGGTGCGTTCTTGAATTCCCAGCAAGCCCCAGGCCGTGCGCGAGGCGTTGCTGGCCAGCAGTTTGCGCGCATCGAAGCCTATGCCATCGTCCTCGATGACCAATGAAACCCGGGTCGGCGCCATTTCCAGTTGCACCGTAACCTGGCTGGCGCGCGCGTGCTTCGCCACGTTGGTCAGGGCTTCTTGCGTGATGCGAAAGAGCACCGTTTCATACTCGGATGGCAGACGTTTGATCGAACCCTGCACATCCAGGAATATCCGAATGTTATGGCGTCGTTGAAAATCTTGAATGTACCAGTCCAACGCGGCTTCCAGCCCCATATCGTCTAGCAACGCCGGCCGCAGGTCGGCGATGATCTGGCGCAGCTCCCCGATGGCATCGGTGCTGAAGTTCTTCAGCTCACGAACCTGCGGCAGCAGCGTCGCGGGGATCGCAGTACCCGTTGCCAGCACCGTTTCCACGCCACGCAGGCCGAGGGCAATGGCAGCCAACGATTGGCCGGTAGCGTCGTGCAGTTCACGGGCCACGCGTTGGCGCTCCGATTCCTGGGCATTGACCACCTGGTGCAGAGCCTGCAAACGGGCCTCATTGGCTTTGACCAGGCGCAGACGACTCTCCAACTTGAAGGCTTCCAGCGTGCGCACCATGAAGAACGCCCACAACGCGGCCATCATCCCGCGGAAGAGCTGCACCGGGATGCCAAACCAGCGTAAGAACAGGGCTGTGTTGATCACGGTCGAAGGAAAGAGGGCGGTTTGACGCACAAAAATCTGGCCGAGGACGCCATAGAGCAAGAGGGCCGTCGCACACCACACCAGGTTGCGACCAAATTGAGGCATGCCGTAATCGCGGAATTCGTGCTGTTGGGACATCATCGCCCACGCGCCAATGACGGCGCCAGGCATCGCCAGCACGTAGCGTCCCAACACGTCGGCCAGGGCCACAAGCTGCGGCAACGTCGGTTTGGCAACCAGTTGCACCATCAACACGCTGATCGCCCAAACACCAACGAGCAGGCCCAACGGTTGCGCGACGCGCCGCCAGTTTGGCGCCTCGCGCCGCAAGAGCACGATGCCAAAGGCGTCCAGGGCCACAAACGATACGATCAGGAGCAAGAGGCGCATGATCTCATGGCTGACCGGCGCCTGATAGCCGTCGGTTACCGCGGCGATCTGCTGAAACATCTCCACCCACTCGTGCGCGCCGTGCAGCAGGCCGAAAACGGCCAGCGGCCCGATGGCGCGGGCAAAGCTCAGCTCGGACGTGCGCCGGCTGGCGAGCGCCAGCGCCAGCCCCATCGTGAAGAAGGCCAGGCCGTAGAAAAAATAAACCTCGATGATGTTGTCCACAAAGAACTGCGTAATTGGGTTCATGATGCTCATTAAAACCTGCAAGCGGGCACGAATTGCGCCTGTTTCCGTAGGCGGATCAGTGAAGTCCATTCCCGCTGACAGTATAGCAGACGCCGGGCCGCAGCGTAATGCTCTCAATCATGTTTTGCCTATCGCTCTCTTTTCTTCTACAATTACCCTGTCATGAATCAACCAATCCGCCTTGTCAAACCAGAAATCATGAGCCCGGCCGGCTACTGGCCGCAGATGCAGGCCGCCATCGAAGCGGGCGCCGATGCGGTCTACTTCGGTCTCAAGCACTTCAGCGCGCGGGCCAAAGTAGGCTTTGCCCTGGCCGAGCTGCCTGAGGTCATGTCTACCCTGCACCGCCGCGGGGTCAAGGGTTATGTCACCTTCAACACCCTGATCTTCGATCATGAGCTGGCCGAAGCGGTGCAGACCCTGACCGGCATCATCGAGGCCGGCGCGGATGCCATCATCGTGCAGGATGTGGGCATGGCTCACCTTGCGCATCAGATCGCGCCGGCGCTCGAAATCCACGGCAGCACGCAGATGAGCCTGACCAGCGCCGAAGGCATCCGCCTGGCGCAGCAGTTTGGGGTCAGCCGGGTGGTCATGGCGCGGGAACTTTCGCTGGACGAGGTGCGCGTCATCCGCAGCCAAACCGACTGCGAACTGGAGATGTTCGTGCATGGCGCGCTCTGCGTTTCCTACTCCGGCCAGTGTTTTTCGTCCGAAGCCTGGGGCGGCCGCAGCGCCAACCGCGGTCAATGCGCACAGGCCTGCCGCCTGCCCTACGAGCTGCTGGTGGATGACCGCCTCACGCCGCTGGGCGATGCGCGCTATCTGCTCTCGCCGGGCGATCTCTACGCCTTGCAGCAGATGCCGGAGATCGTGCAGATTGGCATTGCTGCGCTCAAGATCGAAGGTCGCTACAAGGACGCCAACTACGTGGCGTTGACCACCGCCGCCTATCGCAAGGCCGTGGACGAGGCCTGGGCTGGCCTGCCGCTCAGCGTGACGCGGCGCGAGGAATTGCAGTTGGAGCAGGTCTACTCACGCGGGCTGGGCGCCCATTTCATCACCGGCGTCAATCACCAAACTGTCGTCAGCGGCCGCGCGCCGCGTCACCGCGGGGTGTTGATGGGCCGCGTGACGGGTGTGCTGGCCGATCGCATCCTGCTGACGCCCTCTGCCGACGCGGCCGTGGCGCCGCTGAAGCCGGGCGATGGCGTGGTTTTCGATGCCGCAGACTGGCGCAGCCCGCAACTGACCGAGGAAGGCGGCCGCGTCTACCAGGTCAGCCCGGGCCGCGGCGGTCAATTGGAAGTGCAGTTTGGCAACGGCGCGCTCGATTTTAGCCGCATTCGCCCCGGCGATTGGCTCTGGCGCACGCACGATCCGGGGCTGGACAAGGTCGTGCAGCCGTTCATCGAACCGGCATCTCCGCGGCGCAAACAGCCGCTGGCCGTGCAGGTGTGGGCGCACGAGGGTGAACCGCTGCGCCTGACCTGGACGCTGCCAGCGCGGCCGGGCCTGGCGGTCAGCGTGCAGAGCGACGAACCGCTGGTCGCGGCGCAGGAGCGGGCGCTGACAGAGGAGTACTTGCAGGCGCAGTTGGGCCGCCTGGGGCAAACGCCGTTCACCCTGGCCGAGCTGCGCCTCGATGTGCAGGGCAACCCGTTCGCGCCCAGTTCCCTGCTCAACCAACTGCGCCGGCAGGCGGTGGAGCAGTTGAGCGAGCGCCTTAGCCAGCCGCGCGTGCCGGAGATTCACGATCCGCAGGTCATGCTGGCCGCAGCCCTGGCGCAGATCGCGCCGGCGCCCGCACTCAACCTGGCGCCGCAACTGCATTTGCTCGTGCGCACGCCGGAGCAACTCGACGCCGCGCTGACCCTGCGGCCGGCCAGTATCACGCTGGACTACCTCGACCTGTACGGTTTGCGGCCGGCCGTGGAGCAGGTACAGGCCGCGGGCATCACCGCGCGTGTCGCCAGCCCGCGCGTGCTCAAGCCCAACGAGCAGCGCATCGTCAACTTCCTCCTGCGCCTGGAGTGCGCCATCCTGGTGCGCTCAACCGGCCTGCTCATGGCCTTGCAGGAGGGCGCGCATCCATCGCTGATCGGCGACTTCAGCCTGAACGCGGCCAACGTCTTGACGGCCGACACCTTTTTGCGCCGCGGCCTGCAGCGCATCACCCCCACGCACGATCTCAATGCCGCGCAGGTGGCCGACCTGGCGCGCGGCATCGGCGCGGACAAGATCGAAGTGGTAGCCTACCATCATCTGCCGGTTTTCCACACCGAGCACTGCGTCTTCTGCCGTTTTCTATCCAGCGGCGCCAGTTACAAGGACTGCGGCCATCCATGCGAAACCCACCGCGTGGCCCTGCGCGACGTGGCCGGCCGCAGCCATGCCGTCATGGCCGACGTCGGCTGCCGCAACACCGTGTTCGGCGCGGAGGCGCAGGAAGCCAGCCAGCACCTGGAAGCCTGGCGCCAGGCCGGCATCCTCCACTGGCGCCTGGAGTTCGTGCATGAAACCGCCGACCAGGTGACGCGCATCGCCGCCGCGTTCAACGCCACCCTGGCCGGCGCCGCCTCAGCCTTCGATCTCAACCGGCAACTGGCGCACCTGGCCCCGCAAGGCACCACCCAGGGCAGCCTCTTCATCCCGGATGATTATCTGAACTTGCCGCTGCTGTAATCAAGGAATTCAGCCGGGGGGCGTGATGCCCTTTTCTTGCAGCTTGCGGTTGATCACTTCTTTGAACTGCTCGACGGATACCGCACCCAGCACCCGTTCATCGTTGATGAACATCGTGGGCGTTGAATTGATCTGCTTGGCCACGCCTTCGCGCGCATCTGCGTCCACCTGCGCCTTGCCCTGTTTCCCATCGAAACAGGTATCGAACGCGGCCGTGTCCAATCCCAAGTCCACCGCGTACTGCTTCAGCTTGGCGGCGCTCAGCTCACTGCCCTGTTGGTTCTTGAACAGGACATCGTGATACTCCCAGAACTTGTCCTGGCCTGCCGCACATTCGGCCGCGATGTGCGCGCCGTAGGACGACTCGCGCAGCGGGAAGTGCTTGAACTCGATGCGCAGCAGCCCTTTGTCCACGTAATCCTTCACCAGTTCCGGCGCACGATCCAGCGCGAAGTCACGGCAGTGGCTGCAGTAGAAATCGGAGAAATCTTTCAGCACCACCGGTGCATCGGCCGGCCCCAGGGTGGCGCCCTTGCCCGAACGGGCGATGCCGCCGCTGTTGCGTGAGGCATTGCTGATGAGCACCACCGCCAGCACACCGACGATCGCAACGCCCACGATGATCAGGAGCAGGTTGCGGCGCTGTTCCTGCTGTCGCCGTTTGCGCGTCGCCTCGCGCGCGATCTGCTTGGACGTTTTCTCCCGCTGTCCTTCCAGTTTCTGTGGGGGCGGGGGCATGCCAGGTTTGTTTGCCACGTGTCTTGTCCTCCAGTAAATTGATTTCTTCTCGTTACTCTGACCAGTCAGCAGGCCTGGTCAACTACTCCTCAGTTTGCCGTGCGCAGCCTGCCACCGATGGTCTCTTGCAGGTGCCGCACGATCTTGGCCCGCACCCTGGCCGCATCGGCATCGGTCAGCGAGCGGTCGGCCGCCTGATAGGTCACGCGGTAGGCCAGGCTCTTCTGCCCCGCGCCGATCTGATCGCCGCGGTACACGTCGAACAGGCGCAGGCCCTGCAACAGCTCACCGCCCGCGGCCATAATGGCTTCCGCCACCTGGTCGGCCCGTATCGCTTCATCCACGATCACCGCCAGGTCCTCCTTGATCGCAGGATACGCGGAGATGGACTGCATCTGTGCATCGGCCTGATGGGCGACGAACAGCGGCGCCAGCGCCAGTTCGGCAGCGACGACGCGCCCCTGCGCCGGCAGCTCGAAGGCTCGCCGCACGGCCGGGTGTAGTTCACCCACGATGCCGATGTCCTGATCGTTGACCAGGATACGCGCCGCACGCCTGCTGAATGTTGGATGATCTGCCGCTGTGAAGCGTACTGCCGCCCGCGGCACACCCATGCGTGTCAGCAAGGTTTCCACCACCCCCTTGAGGTCGTAGAAATCGAGTTCCTCAGCGCTTGCCCCCTGCCACCAGGCCGGCGCGCGTGGCCCGGCCATCACCAGGCTGACATGGCGCGCTTCGTAGGGCAGCGCCGCGCCGGCCAGCGGCCAGTAGACGCGGCCGATCTCGAACGCGGCCCAGCGCTCGCGATAGCGCAGATTGGCGGCCATCACCTGCAGCGCGACCGGCAGCAGGCTGGAGCGCAGCACGCTGCGTTCCACACTCAGCGGATTTGCCAACTGCACGCTGTCGGCCGGTCGCAGCAGGCTGGGCAGCAGGTAGCCGGCCGTGGCCTGCGCTTCTGTCCAGCCGTCACCGCTGCCGGCCGCCGCTAACAGGCGAGCGTTGTCACCCTCGCTGATCAGCGGATAGTTGATCGTATCCTGCAAGCCGCAGCCGGCCAGCAACGTGCGGATCGCCTCTTCGCCTTCGATCGGCCAGTTGTGCCACTGCTCCGGCAGCGCCGAGGCCAACAGGGTGGCCGGAATTTTATCATAACCAATGCCACGCGCCACTTCTTCCACCAGGTCGGCCGGAATTTCCAGGTCGAGCCGGTGCCAGGGCACCGTGACGCGCAGCGCGCCGGGGTCGCCAGGCGTCAGTTCAACCCGGCACTCCATCGCCTCCAACGTGCGCAGCAGATCGGCTGACGCCACGGGCATGCCCAACAGCCGTTCCACCTCTGCCTGGGTCAGTTCGATGTGGATGTCGCGCTGGCGCCGGGGATAGGCATCCTGCACACCGGCCGTCACCTCGGCGCCGGCCAGGTCGGCCATCCACTGAGCGGCGCGGCGATTGGCCAGCGGCGCCAGGGTGGCCGGGATGCCGCGTCCAAAGCGAGTTGAAGCCTCGCTGAACAGCTTCAGCGCCTGCGCGGTGCGCCGGTTGTTGATGTTGTTGAAGCAGGCCGATTCCAGCAGCACGTTGACGGTCCCTGCGTTGACTTCCGTCTCCTGCCCGCCCATGACGCCGGCTACGGCAATCGGCCCCGCGCTGTCCGCGATCAGCAGCATGTCGGCGGTCAGCGCCCGATCTACGTTGTCGAGGGTGGTCATGCGCTCGCCAGGTTGGGCGCGGCGCACGTGGATCGTGGGCAGCGTCTGACCGCTGCGCTGTGCCCGCGCCAGCAGCGCGTCGTAATCGAACGCGTGCAGCGGCTGGCCCCATTCCAGCATCACGTAATTGGTAATGTCCACCACATTGTTGATGGGGCGCTGGCCGGCGCGGCGCAGACGGTCCTGCAGCCAGGCCGGGGACGGCCCGATCTTGACATTGCGGATCAAGATTGCCGTATAGCGCGGGCACAGGTCAGGCGCTTCGATGACAATCTGGCAAAATGGCTCCGTCACCGGCGCCGGATCGGGCACCTCGGAGGGCGCCACCTTGCCTGCAATCTCCTGCAGCAGCGGCTGATCGCGTTTGAGGGTCAACGCCTCCAGCGCGGCCACTTCACGCGCAACGCCCAGCATGGAGAGGCAGCGGCCCAGGTTGGGCGTCAGTTCGATCTCCAGGATCGTGTCGCCCAGGTAATCCACCAGCGGCATGCCCACCGGCGCATCGGCCGGCAGGATGATCACCCCGTCATGGTTGTCGCTCAGGCCCAACTCCTTTTCGGAGCAGACCATCCCCTCCGAGCGGACGCCGCGAATTTTGCCGGGCTTGAGGCGCATGACCTTCTTTTCCGCGCTGTGCCCATCAATCAGCCGCGCGCCGCTGATGGCAAAGGGCGACTTCAGACCCGGATTGGCCTGGCCCTTGTACGGGAACAGATTGGGCGCGCCGGTGACGACGGTCATCGCCGCGTCGCCGCCGTAAACCACGGTTGCCAGCACCAGGCGGTCCGCGTCCGGGTGCGGCTCGATGCGTACGATTTCGCCGACGAAAATTTTGTCGCGCTCCCACTCCGCGCCGATGCGCTCGATGCCTGCCACCTCGATCCCCGCCAGGGTCAGGCGCTGCCCCAGCTCCTCGGCGGACAGTTGGATATCTACATAATCACGTAACCAGTTCAGTGGTATTTTCATCAGAACTGCTCCAAGAATCGTACATCGTTCGAGAAGAAGTAACGAATGTCGTCAATGCTGTGTTTGAGCATGGTGATGCGCTCTGGCCCCATGCCGAAGGCGAAGCCGGTGTAGATGGCGGGGTCGTAGCCGCCGTTGCGCAGGACGACAGGGTGGACCATGCCGGCGCCGCTGATCTCCAGCCAGCCGCTGTATTTGCACAGACGACAGCCGCGACCGCCGCACAGGATGCAGTCCATGTCCACCTCCACGCCTGGCTCCACAAAGGGGAAGTAGGAGCAGCGGAAGCGTAACTGCCGGCCTTCGCCGTAGAGTTGATTGGCAAATTCCTGCAGCGTGCCTTTGAGATCGGCCATCGTGATCCCTTTGCCCACCGCCAGCCCTTCCACCTGGTGGAACATGAATTCGCTGCGGGCAGTGACCTGTTCGTAGCGGAAGCACTTGCCCGGCAGGATGACGCGCAGCGGCGCGGGTGCGAACTGGCGCATGGCGCGAATCTGCCCAGGCGAGGTGTGCGTGCGCAGAAGCACGGCTGGGTCCTTCGTGTAGAAGGTGTCCTGCATGTCGCGCGCCGGATGATCGGGCGGGATGTTCAGCAATTGGAAATTGATCTCATCGAGTTCCACATCGGGCGCGTCGTAAACCTGGAAGCCCATCTGACCGAAGATGGCGTAGATGCGGCGCAGCACCGCGTTGCTGGGATGGATGCGCCCCAGGCTGGGCGGCCGGCCGGGTAGGGTGACATCCACCGCTTCGGCTGCCAGCGTGGCCGCGATCTCAGCCTGTTGCAGCGCCTCCTGATGCGCGCTGAACGCGGCTTCCAGGCGATCCTTGACGCGGTTGGCCTCCGCGCCGGCCGCGGGACGCTCGTCGCGCGGCAGTTGACCCAACCCGCGCAGTGCATGGGTCAGGCTGCCCTTGCGCCCCAGCACCGCCACACGCCAGCCCTCCAGGCCAGCCGCATCGTGTGCGACCGCCAGCGTGGCCAGCGCGCCCTCTTCGATGGTTTTGAGTTGATCGAGCATCTTCAATCCTTTCCTCTTTTGGCCGCTTTTTGGCAACAAAAAACCGCACGTGTCAGGGACGACGTGCGGTCAGGCACATTCCGTGGTACCACCCTGGTTGAGGATCAGCCAGGCTGATCGCTCCGCTCAAGCCGGCGAACGGGGTTTACCGGCGGCCCGTGTAACGGTGGGCATCCGGGGCGAACTACGCGCCGGTCAGGTGACCGGTTTCCCTCACCCGGCTCAGGAGCGAACTTCCGTGGAGGCGCACCCGGTTGAGCTTACAGCCTATGGCTCAACCTCTCTGAGAGTCGCGGTTCCGCGTACTTTTCTCCATCACAGCCATTGTTGGTGTCAATGCAATTGTGGCGTGATTATCGCCGAAAGGGCAGGGTTTGTCAAGCCGCGCGGCTTACAAACAGACGACAGCCGTTTTTCGGCCTTTGTTGCCGGTTCAGGGATGAGGTGGTAGAATAGCTGTACTGGTACGCGGCCAAATGTCGTGATTCATGCAGCGCCCCATGTGATGCGATCGGAAGTGCGCTTCGATGAGGAGGTGAACCATGTCGGTGCAACGTTGGCAACTACTGTTCGTGGTCAGCCTCTTGACCATTGGTTTTCAGGCCACGCCGCCTCAGAATTCTGCACCTTCTCCGCCCAACGGCGAGCCTACAGGCGTGACGTCGCCTGCGAACCTGAATCTGACGCCCATTGCTCGCACGTGGGTGCGTTGGACTCCCTGGATGTTGGCGTTAGCGGAACATGATGGGAGCATCTGGATTGGCGGTGAAGTTGGCCTGTTGCGAGTTGACAAAACGACTGGGGTCTATCAACGCTTCACGGGCCTTGATGGTCTTCCGCTGACGACGATCGTGGCATTGGCCGAAGATCCTGCGGGGCAACTCTGGGCAGGCGGTGATGGCGGTCTGTCGCGCATGACCTCAGATGGCGCATGGCAGACCGAGACGCCAGCAAACAGCGGTCTCTACAGCGCCTGGGTAGATGGCATCGCCATCACGACAGATGGCGCCCTATGGTTGAGCCACGGCTTACCCGACTCTGTTGTCAGCCGTCGCAACCCGGATGGCTCCTGGTTTACATATCCGAACCGATTTGCGGTCGTGGCGGAGGAATACGCAAACATTCTCACAACACGGAATCGCAACCCGCTGTGGACTGTGGCAGGTTCAGAAATCTGGGTTGGGTATTGGGTATTCGATGGCACACGCTGGGCTTATCGTTTGCCTTCGTCAACGCAAACGGTAGGGCTGCCTGTTGGTACGAGACCGACCTACTCAGATGCGGATTCGATACCTCGTTCGATGGATGTAGAAAGCAACGGTCGTGTTTGGATCCTTGAGAGCGATCAGCATAGGATCGCTTCCTGGGAAGGCGATCATTGGTTGTCACATCCCGTTTCCTTCCCGTTCCACGGCTCTGTGCAGCTACTCACGGTAGCATCGGATGATAGAGTGTGGATTGCATTCATCAGGGACACGAACCCGTACGGGAACGAATGGGCAGGAGTAGCGCCTCTGGGCAGTTCCTTACCGATCGTTGGACGATCAGGCCCGGTCAGGGCGCTCTTGCCAACCGCAGACGGCGTCTGGGCTGCCGGGCCAGCGTGGTTCAAGATGGGTAATGACACCGTCGTTGATCTTCGCGGCCTGCCAGCGCGCCTCTGGGTCAACGGCGTCGCTGTCGGCGGGGATGGCAAAGTATGGATTCACTCAGAAGTAGGTGGATCGAACACCTATGGCAACCTGCAAGGCCTCGATGATCGCGGAACATCATCGTTGTTGGACGATCGCTGGCAGTATGCAGATACCGATCTGGAAGTGATGGAGCTAACCGCAATGGCTGGCGGACCAACGGGTGATGTTTGGGTCGCCAGTGGTACGCGCTGGCGTTATTGGTTCTCCTTCAACGAGTTGCTGCGCCTGTACAACGGCGCGTGGTATCCGAGCGGCAGACCTTCAGGCAACTACGAGCGCCTGACCAATATCTTTGTCCAGGATGAACGTCATGTATGGTTTGTTAGCAATGGCGATGGCGTCTATCGCCTCGACGATGGCGGCACACCGACGAGTACGGCGGACGATGATTGGACTCACTACGAATTACTCACCGTTGATAGCAATGGTATAGTGGCGGTGGACGCGCAAGGCTACCCCTGGTACGGAGACAATACCGGACTTTATCGCTATGAAGGCTCTGACTGGCGCATTGTTAGCGATAACATTTCCGTGTGCGGTCTCGTACCCTCCACGGCCGGTCCCCTCTTTGTTTTTCGTCACGATGACCACGGCGTTTGCCAACCGTCGCATCATGACATGCTGTATGTCATGGCCGATGGAACAATTCAAATCGGGCCGTTGAGACAAATCTTCCGCGATCATCCTGAATGGTTGCGCACAACCACCCGACGCAATCAACTCTGGGCAGTAACCGCTGACGGAGGACTGTGGATCCGCTTCTATTCCTCCTCCCAGTCAGAAACGCTCGAGTATTTCGACTCCAGGGGACGTTCGCTGGTCTACCCCTGGCCGCTCGATAGCCACTTCATTCCATCGCTGGAAGTGGATCCTCACGGTCATCTCTGGGTGTTGGTATTTAGTCAGATCTGGCGCTTCTCGCCCACGCCTGATTTTGGCTTGAACCAACTGCCAACCGCCTGGTTGCTACCGCCAGATACAGCGACGCAACGCCGGGTTAGCATCGAAGCACAGGGAGGTTGGGCAGAGCCAATCAGCGTAACGGTCCGCGGATTACCGGCCGAGTTGACGTTGGCGCCGACTCCGGCCATTGTGCAACCTGGCGAAGTCTTTACCCTGACGCTGACAAGCGCTCCTTCGATAGCGCCAGATTCCTACCCAGGTTTTCTTGTTGCCACCAGCGGCATTCTATCGCATACCCTTCCGTTTACCGTTACGATCAGTAACCAGCTTTGGGAATGGTATTTTCCTGGTATTGGACCTGATGCAAACATGCAGAAACGCACAGGGAAAAACTGATGCTCATACAGTTACATCGTACCGGTTGATTTCGGGACGCAAAACGACGCACCTTCACAGGTGCGTCGTTTGGTGTTGGGGGAAATTCGGACAGGCGATCCTGACTCCGGCCTAGTCGCCGGACTCGTACTTGAACGACACCTTCAGCTTGGCGCGATAGGCAACGATCCTGCCTTCGTCCAAGTGCATGTCCAACTGCACGACCTCGGCGATGCGCAGTTCGCGCAGGCTCTTGGAAGCCGTCTCGACCGCGTTAGTCGCGGCTTTTTCCCACGACTCACTGCTCGTGCCAATGAGTTCTATAACCTTGTACACACTCTCAGCCATGATGTTCTCCTTCAAGGGGCTGTGTGAATACGCACGGGTAAACTCGCAACCTCTGTACGCAACCGGCTTCAGCGGCCGTTTCATCAGAGGTTGTATTGTTATTATACGCCAATGGGCGTGCTTTTTCAATTACCGCGCCTGGAGCGGCGCGTCCAGCGGATCGCGCCGCTCACATCGGCGATGGGTTGACCTTATCGGTGTTGGCAATGAGCGTCGTGACCACGGCTGCTACTTCGGGCAACGCCTCCGCACTCAGCGCCACATCCAGTAAGATAGGCAGGTGCGGGCTGGGCAAGCCGCAAATGGACGCCGTCAGGTCAGCAGAAATCATACCGAAGCGTCGGTTCAACACACGCAACACCATTTCTGCCTGACCCTGCTGCACGCCTTGCTGCACGCCTTGTTGCACGCCTTGCTGGATTCCCTGCTGGATTCCTTGCTGGATTCCTTGCTCCAGGCCTCTCTGCATCCCCATTCGTTCGACACTGGTGATGTACGGCATCTGTTCTGCCTCCTCTAGCTCAGCGACCTCTCGCCAAAAGATCTCATCCAATCCCTGCGGTAATTGTATCACCCAATCAATGAACCGATAACTGGACACATTGGAAAGGCCTGGCGGCCTGTTTACTTACCCTGCACCAGGTTCGCTTGACTCATTACCCACCTTCCACTGCACGCCGCCCAGGAATCCCTGGCTGGGGTCGAAGTCCTGCGGCGTTTTGATCTCGCCAAAACGGCGCTCGTAGTTTACCAGGTTTTCAGACAGGGCGCGCAGGAGCAGCTTGGCGTTCATTGGGGTGAGCATGACGCGGGCGCGCACTCGTATCTGCTGTGGTGTGTTGGGCATCAACTGTCCGAAGTCAATCATCACCTCCGACGGTGCATGGTTGATGATGGCAAAGTTGGAATAGACAAGCTCAAGGTTGCTGGGAACTTCCACGTTGAACTGGCGCGCAGGCTGCGGCGCCTCCGGCGGGCGATTGGCTGACATAGTCAACTCCTTGTAAATCACGGCCCGATCAGATGACCGGGCCGTGGTTCTTGCGGCAAATGCCTGTTAGAATGGGATTTCTTCGTCGTGGATTTCAGGCGGCGGCGGGCCAAAGCTGCCCGGCGCGCCAGGTGCAGTCGAAGCCGGACGCGGCGCTGCACGCTGCGGAGCCGCATTGTAGGCGCCCCCACCGCTGCCGGCACTAGCGGCACTAGCGCCTGTCCCCGCGCCGGCGACCGGCGCGTCTGTGCGGTTGCCCAGGAAGCGCACGTCACGTGCGGTCAACTCCAGCGACGCCCGCGGTGTGCCATCCTGCGCCATATAGGCCGAGGCCTCGACTTCGCCTTCGATTAGCACCATGCGCCCTTTGCTCAGGTACTGACTGCATGTTTCGGCCAGTTGCCGCCAGGCCGTGACGCGAAACCAGGTGGTTTTGTCCTGCAACGAGCCATCCTGCAGCTTGACTTTGCGGTTGACGGCGACGCTAAAACTGGTGACGGGGACGCCGCTGGGGGTGTAACGCATGTCCGGGTCGGAACCGAGGTTACCGACGATCGTGATCTTCTGCCACATCGTTCTGTGTCCTTTCCGGTCGTAATGTGCTCAATCCAAAGTGGCCCATCTGCCACCGTGGCAGCAACCTGTATTGTAGGGGAAACGGCGGGAGTTGTCAAAATAGCACAGGTGTTCGTGTGAATTGCATACTGCTCACGCCAGGATCAGCGTGAGCGCGCTGGGCGCCAGGGCCAGGCTGAGATGGGCGCCGCCCATCACTGCTTCGGCCAGCGGCAGTTCCAACTGGAGGGGCGTTGCCAGCCCTTCAGCCTGGAACTCGATGGCGTAGTGACCGCCGCGGAAGGTGCGCCGCAGCACCTGGCCATGGACGATGTTCGGCCCTGACGCGCGGATGGGCACGATGGCCGCGGCTTCCGGCCGGATCAACAGCATGACCGCGTCACCAGCCTGCGCCGCGTCGCTCAAGGCCGGAGAGAGCCGCAAGGGGCCGAGGTCGGTCTGCAGCACTGCGCCCTGGGGGCCAACCGCCCAGCGTCCGGCGATCAGATTGCTGAGACCCAGGAACTGGGCCACGAAGCGGTTGGCCGGTTGCTGATAGACCGCCTCAGGCGCACCGCGCTGTACGATTTGCCCCTGGCTCATGATGAGCACCTGGTCGGCGATGGCAAAGGCCTCCTGCTGGTCGTGCGTGACGTAGAGCGCGCTCAGGCCCACCTGCTTGAGTATGGTGCGCAGTTCGCCCAGCAGGCCGGCGCGCAAGGTGCGGTCGAGCGCGCCGAGCGGTTCGTCGAGCATGAGAAACTGGGGCTGCGGCGCCAGGCTGCGTGCCAGGGCCACCCGCTGCTGTTCGCCGCCCGATAGTTCATGCACGCGGCGCTGGCCGTAGCCCGGCAGGTTGACGAGCGTCAGCATCTCAGCCACGCGCCGGCGCCTATCAACCGGCGCCAGGCCCTGCATGCGCAGGCCAAAAGCGACGTTGTCGGCCACGTTGCGATGCGGAAAGAGGGCAAAATCCTGGAACATCAGCCCGAAGCCGCGGCGATGCACCGCCACCCCCGCCAGGTCCTGACCGGCGTAGCTGATCGTGCCCTGATCTGCCTGTTCCAGCCCGGCCACGATGCGCAGCAGCGTCGTCTTACCGCAGCCGCTCGGCCCCAACAGGCAGGCGATTTCCCCGCTTGTCACGGTCGCCGAAACTTCATGCAGCACCCGCGTCGGCCCAAACGCCTTCGATACCCCATCTATAATCAACATGTCTCTCCTAAAACTCCCCCACTTCCTCATATCTCACCCGCTCCAGAAGGATGAAGCCGGCGGCGCAGACGAGCATGAGGAGAGTGCTGGCGGCCAGGGCCTGGCCGTAGTTTTGCGCGCCTGGTTGGCCCAGGAAGCGGTAGATGACCAGCGGCAGGGTTGGGGTCTCTGGCCGGGCGATGAGCGCGGTGGCGCCGAATTCGCCCAGGGAGACGGTGACGGCAAACACCGCGCCCACGATCAGCGCCGGCGCCAGCATCGGCAGGTCAACCTCGCGCCAGACACGGCGCGGAGAAGCGCCTTGCACCGCGGCCGCTTCACGCAGGTGCGGGTTGAGGCCGCGCAACACCGGCAGCAGGCTGCGAATGACGAACGGCAGGGCCACCAGGGTGTGGGCCAGCGGCACCAGCAGAGGCGAGGCGCGCAGATTGAGCGGCGGTGCGTCCAGGGCGACCAGGAAGCCCAGGCCGAGGGTGACGGCCGAGGCGCCCAAGGGCAGCATGAAGATCGGGTCGAGCCAGGCGCTGACGCGCAGGCGCGGGCGGGCCAGCAGGTAGGCGCTGAGCACGCCGAGGATCAGCGCCAGGGCCAGCGTCAGCAGGGCGAAGATCAGGGAGTTGCGCATCGCGGCAACCGGCGGCACAAAGAGGATGGATTGGCGTTGATTGATGAACAGCGCCTGGTAGTAGGCCAGGCTGACGCCGCCCGGTGTGCTGACAGAGCGCACGATCAACGCGGCCAGGGGGGCCAGAAGCAGCCAGAAGAGCAGCGTGATGCCGCTGCCTACCACGGCGAACTGGCGCCAGCCGCGGATGCGACGCTGCGTGGCCTGCTGTGGCTTGA
Source organism: Candidatus Amarolinea dominans (assembly GCA_016719785.1). NCBI lineage: Bacteria > Bacillati > Chloroflexota > Caldilineae > Caldilineales > Candidatus Amarolineaceae > Candidatus Amarolinea > Candidatus Amarolinea dominans. The sequence continues at coordinate 55,009 of JADJYJ010000007.1, read as the reverse complement.
AGTTGAGCACCACGACGTTGCGGGCTTGCATGCGGGTGTAGAGCGCCATGATGGCGAAGGTGAGAACCATCTGCACCAGCGCCAGCGCCGCGGCCATCGGCAGGCGAAACAGGTTGACCGCCTGCCGATAGATTTCGACCTCCAGGGTGGCGAAGCGCGGCCCGCCCAGGATCAGGATGACGCCGAAACTGGTGAAGCAGAAGAGAAAGATCAGCAGGCCAGCCGCGGTCAGCGAGGGCAGCAGCAGGGGAAGTGTAATCTCGCGGAAGGCGCGCCAGCGACTGGCGCCCAGCACGGCCGCGGCCTGTTCCAGGCGCGGGTCCAGGTTGGCCCAAAAGCCGCCCACCATGCGCAGGACGATGGTGGCGTTGTAGAAAACGTGCGCCAGCAGGATCATCCAGATCGTCTGCTGGAGCTGCAGCGGCGGTTGGCCCAGGTGCAGGGCCTGCATGAGCCAGCGGTTGACGGCGCCGTTGGGGCCAAGCAGCGCGCTGAAGGCCGCGGCCACTACCACCGTCGGCATGACGAACGGGATCGTGCTCAGCGCCCGCAGCAGCGTCTTACCGGGAAAGGTGTAGCGGGCGAAAACATAGGCCGCGGGCAACCCCAGGGCCAGGGTCAGCAGGGTGGAGATGACCGCTTGCCAGGTGGTGAACCAAAGCACGCGGCCATAGTAGGGCTGCTGCACCAGCGCGGCCAGGGGCGCCAGGTCGAGTTTGCCCTCCGGCGCCAGGCTGAGGCGCAGAATCTCGAACAAAGGGTAGAAGAAAAAGACGGCCAGGAACGCCAACGGCGTCCATGATACCCAACCCAGGTTCCATTTTCTCATCTCCGATCTCCAATCTCCGGTCTCCAATCTCCGCTCTCCAATCTCCGGTCTCCAACCTCCACCCTACCTCAGCACCGCGGTCGTCCACGCGTCAAGCCAGGCCTCGCGCTGCTGGCTGATCGTCTCCGCGGGCAGGCTGGCGGGCGTCTCTGGTAGCAGGGCAAACTGTTGAAAAAGATCGGGCAGCCTGGCCGTGCGGTTGGCGGGGTAGACGAACATCTGCAAGGGAATGTCCTCCTGGAAGGCCGGGCTGAGCATGAAGTCAATCCACTTGGCGGCCAGGTCACGGTTGGGCGTGCCCTTGAGGATGCCGGCGAATTCGATCTGGCGGAAGCTGGCGCCGGCGGGCAGAATGTTGCCGGTGAGCGGCGTTGTCAACGCGCCTTCGCTGAAATAGACCTCGGCGGCCGGGCTGGTGGCATAGCTGACGACGAGGGGGCGCGGGCCTTTGCCGCTGCTGCCGCTGAACTGCGTGTAGTACGCGTCCTCCCAGCCGTCGCTGACTAACACGTCGTTGGCGCGCAATCCCTGCCACCAGGCCAGGTAGTTGTCCGGACCAAAATGTGCGATACTGGCCAGCAGAAAGGCCAGGCCTGGCGAGGAAGTAGCCGGATTTTCGACCACCAGTAACCCCTTGTATGCCGGTTTGACCAGGTCTTCCAGCGTCTGCGGCGCAGGGATCTGCTTGTCAGCAAACCACTGCTTGTCGTAATTCAGGCAGACGAAGCCAAAGTCAACCGGCAGTAGACGGAACTCCGGGTCGAGCTGCAGATCGGCGGGGATGTCGGCCAGAAGCGGGGATGGGTACGGCTCGAAGATGCCGCTGTTCAGCGCACGGCTGAGGAAGGTGTTGTCCACGCCGAAGAAGACATCGGCCAGCGGGTTGCCCTTGCTCAGGATGGCCTGGTTGAGCGCACTGCCGGCGTCGTTGGCCTTCAGGATTTTCACGGTGGCGTTGTTGGCTGCCTCGAACTGCTTGATGATGGCTTCACTGGCGGCAAAGCTGTCATGGGTCATGATGGTCAGGATGCGCGGGGCAGGCCCCGATGTGCCTGGCGGGGTTGTTGCGGGCGCACAGGCCGCAACGGTCAGCACGACCAGCAGGACGGCGAGCAGGGAGGTCGGTAAAAATTGCTTGAGCATGTCCGTTCTCCTCGTTAGATTGATGCATTCTTTGTGATGTGTACAACGAGCAAGAGACCGTGCTCGATGTAAAGTTCAGCGGAGGGGCCGCACAGCACATTGCTGACGCCACGTGCCACGCCCAGGGGCAGGGTCGCCGCAGTCAGCGGCCATTCAACGTGGTGCGCGGTGACCCCCGTGGCATCACCGCCGATTGGAATGAGGGACAGAGTGTCGCCGGGCTGGCCGGCGATAGTGAGCGGATGCCCAGGTCGCAAGAGACGCACGCTTTGGCTGCCGTCCACCATGCAGACATCCAGCGCGGCCAGATCAACGCGGGTGAGGAGGAGAAGATTGGCCAGGGTATGATCAATGCGGCCGCCCAGTACACCGACGATGACGATGATGGTGGCGCCGGCCTGCAGCGCGTGGTTCAAGGCCAGCTCCAGGTCGGTCTCATCCTTGCGGGTGGGCATGATGATGAATGGGCTGCCCTGAGCAGCCAGGACGACTTGTGCAGCTGCCGGCAGCGAATCCAGGTCGCCGATCACCAGGCTGGGCCGCCAACCCCAGCGCAGGCAGTGCGCGGCGCCCAGGTCCGCGCCAATAACCAGGTCACCCGGTTGGGGCCGTAGCCCAGGTGGTCGTATGACCTCCGGGCTGCCGGCAACGATAATGGCTCGCATGCGTTCCTCGTTTCTCGATGCGCACAAAAAAGACCGCCTCACCTGAATGAAGCGGTCTCATGCGCCATAGCTGCATCTCCCTACGCCGGCATTATCCAGGTCAGGTTCAAAGGGTCGAAGTCAGTGACCGGATGGCCAGGGACTTCCTCTCAACCGGGCTTACTCCCAGCTCCCCATCGTGTAGATTGGTAACGTCTGCTGTCGCTGTGCGGCCCCTAGGCCAGGACTGGCTCCAGTAGTTGCTCAATGACAAGATCGTCCAGCACGCTTGGCAAGGCGGGCGTGGAGGCAATCACCTTGAACTCGATTTGCTTGGTCTCCGGGTTGTAGTCGGCGAGCACGCAATCGCCGGGGCCGAATCGTCCGGCCAGGACACCCTCACTCAGGGGGTCATCGAGTAGGTTCTGAATCGCGCGACGCAGCGGGCGCGCGCCGTAGTCGGGATCATAGCCGATGTTGACGATGAACTCTTTGGTTGCCTCGCTGACCTGCAGGGTGATGTTGTGCTCGCTGAGCTGCCAATGCACCCGTTTCATTTCCAAGTCAACGATGTCGGTGATCTGCGGCTTCGTCAACGCCCGGAAGACCATCACGCCATCAATGCGGTTGAGGAACTCGGGTCGGAATGTCTTCTTGAGGTCTGCCGTCACCCGCTCGCGCATGGATTGGTACTCATCCTCAACCTTCTTCTCTTCATCCCGGTTTGGGATGAAGCCCAGGCTGGTCGCGCGCTTGATCAATTGTGCGCCCACATTGGAGGTCATGATGATGATGGTGTTGCGGAAGTCCACGCGGCGGCCCTTGGCATCGCTCAAATGCCCATCTTCCATGATCTGCAGGAGCATGTTGAACACTTCAGTGTGGGCCTTCTCGATTTCGTCGAGCAGGATGACCGAATAGGGGCGACGGCGCACCGCCTCGGTCAGCTGGCCGCCTTCTTCATAGCCAATGTAGCCGGGCGGCGCGCCCACCAGGCGGCTGACATTGTGCCGCTCCATGAACTCGCTCATGTCCAGCTTGATGAGCGCTTCGTCGCTGCCAAACAGGAATTCGGCCAACGTTTTGGCGAGCAGGGTCTTGCCAACGCCGGTGGGGCCGAGGAAGATCAGAGAGGCGATGGGGCGTTTGGGGTCCTTCAGCCCGGCGCGTGCGCGGCGCACAGCCTTGCTGACCGCTTCGATGGCCTCTTGCTGCCCCACGACGCGCTGGTGCAGTTCGCGTTCCATTTCGAGCAGGCGCGCCGATTCTTCGCCGGCGATGCGCATCAGCGGGATGCCGGTCCACATCGAAACGACCTCGGCAATGTCTTCGGCCCCGACCTTGGGGCGGTTGTCCACATCTTCCCAGCCCATGCGCAACTGGTCAAGCTCATGCCCCATCTCCACCTCGCGGTAATGCAGGTCAATGGCTTCATCATAGCGCTGCGTGTTCAGGGCTGCGTCTTTTTCTTTCTGCAGGGACCTCAGGCTGACGAAGGTCTCGCGCAGGCTGCGCGCAAAGGGCGCCTTATACATGCGCACGCGGCTGGCCGCCTCATCAATGACATCAATGGCCTTATCGGGCAAGAAGCGGTCCACCACATAGCGCGCCGCCAACGTGGCTGCGGCGTGGATGGCGTCTTCAGTGATTTCCAGTTTGTGATGGGCCTCGTAGGCGCCCTTGACCCCGCGCAGAATCTCAACCGTCTCTTCGATGGTTGGCTCGAATACCTGCACCGGCTGGAAGCGCCGTTCCAACGCGGCGTCACCTTCGATGTAGCGGCGGTATTCATCGAGCGTGGTGGCGCCAATGCACTGTAATTCCCCGCGTGACAGGGCCGGTTTGAGGATATTGGCGGCATCCACTGAGCTGCCGGCCGAGCCGGCGCCAACGAGCATGTGTACTTCGTCAATGAAGAGGATGTTGGCGCTGTGCTTGATCTCTTCGATCACCTTCTTGAGTCGTTCTTCGAACTGGCCGCGGTACATGGTGCCGGCCACCAGGGAACCGACATCGAGCGTGAGCACGCGTTTGTCGAGCAGCAACTCTGGCACGTTGCCTGCCACGATGCGCTGGGCCAGGCCCTCGACGATGGCCGTCTTGCCCACGCCTGGTTCGCCGATGAGTGCCGGGTTGTTCTTGGTACGTCGGCACAGAATCTGAATGACGCGCTCGATCTCTTTCTCCCGGCCAATGACCCGATCGAGTTTGCCTTCTTCGGCTTGCGCGGTCAAGTCCATGCCCAGTTGATCGAGCATGGGCGTCTTGCGTTCGGTTTTCTGTTTTTCTTTGGTGATCTGAGTTTGGCTTTGCAGGAGACTGCGTGCGGTCTGGGTGCGCACCTTGTCCAGGCTAACGCCCAGGCTGCGCAGCACATTGACTGCGATGCCGTCACCTTCACGCACGAGGCCCAGGAGGAGGTGTTCGGTGCCGATGTAATGATGCCCCAACAGGCGTGCTTCATCAACGGCCAGTTCAATCACGCGCTTAGTGCGGGGGGCCAGGATGGGTTTGCCGGTGATTGGGCGATCGCCACGGCCCACGGTGCGCTCGACGGCGCGCACCACATGGTTGGTCTCCACGCCCAGCTCCCCCAATACCTTGACGGCGACGCCGTTTTCTTCGCGCACCAGGCCTAACAGCAGGTGCTCGGTGCCGACGTAATTGTGATTCAGGCGCTGCGCTTCATCGTGCGCTAATTGCAGCACACGACGTGCGCGCTTGGTAAACCGATCGAACTTGTCTGCCATGGTGGCAATTCCTTTGGCCCATCAAACAAAAACAAACCTGCCAGGCTTATGCCACCTGACAGGTTTGCTCGCGGCCGATGGGTCTAGTTTTCAGTCTCGAGACTGTCTTCGGTGGTGACTTGCTCGTCATCCATTTCAGCCAGTTGCTCGCGCCAGTCCATTTCCGTGTATTCTTCCTCGGGCGCTTGCTTGAGGCTGAGGCCGATGCGCCGGCGTTGGGGGTCAATGCGAATGATCCGCAGTCTCATGCGCTGGCCCTCGCGCAAGATGTCGCGCGCATGGCCGACGCGTTTGTCGGAGAGTTCCGATAGATGGATCAAGCCTTCGATGCCGTCATCCAGGCGGGCGAAGGCGCCGAAGTTTGTCAGCTTGGTGACCGTCGCGTCCACCAGTTGCCCCACCGCGTAGCGCTCATGCACCACGCTCCAGGGTTCTGGTTGCAAGCGGCGCAGGCTCAGGCCGATGCGCCGGCGATCCATGTCCACATTGAGAACGTAAGCTTCGACCCGCTGCCCCACCTTCAAGGCCTCGCCGGGATGATTGATATGACCCCAGGTGATCTCCGATAGATGCACCAGGCCATCGGCGCCGCCCAAATCAATGAAGGCGCCGAAATCGGACATACTGGTGACGATGCCGCTGCATTTATCACCCTTTTTCAATTCAGACAGCAGGCGTTCTTTGGCCTGCTTACGCCAATCGCGATTGGCCTGGCGTTCAGACAGGATCAGTCGGTTGCGTTTTTGATCCAGTTCAACGACCTTGAGCCTGAGTTTCTTGCCGACCAGGTCGGCCAGGCGTGCTTCCAGGTTATCGCTGGCGCTCTCCTGGGACATGGCTTGCACGGAAACCAATTGCGATGTGGGGACGAAGCCGCGCAGCCGGCCAACTTTGATGGTGACACCACCGCGGTTGAAACCTGCAACCAGACCTTCGAACACTTCCTGGCTCTTCAACAGCTCTTCAGCCTTGAGCCAATCGCGTTCTTGCTGGGCACGGCTAAACGACAAGACCACATGACCTTCTTCATCCTCTGGGCGAACGACGTAGACCAAAATCTCATCGCCAACGGTGAGCTGGGCAAGCGCTTCCTTGCCCACGCGTTCCAGTTCGCGATCAGAAATGATTCCTTCGGACTTGGCGCCAATGTCTACGAGAATCTCGGTTGGCGACATACGGACGATAATTCCCTTGCGCACGGAGCCACTCGACAGCGGCTCAAACCCAAACGAACTATCCATCAACTCGGCCATTGGATTAACGTTTTCGGCCTGTGGCACCTCCTGTTCGGCAGTCAACGTGGGCGATAAATCGAGGTTTTCCATCCTAACTTGCGACATCTCCTCTTTGGTGGGTGAGAACTATTATAATGGATGTAGCGCCGAAACGCAAGAACGTTCGCCAGGTGGTACAGCGTGAAATAAAACTTCCGAAGTCTGGGAGACTTCGGAAGTTTGGGTCTGCAGGAGTGGCTGGCCGACGACTAGCGTCTCGCCCGTTTGACCGGCGCGGCCGGTCGCGCCTTCACCGCCGCTGGCGCCGGCGCCGGCGGGCCGCCTGGCGTTGCGCCGCTTTCGTGGTCGCTTGCCATGTGACATTGCTTGTACTTCTTGCCACTGCCGCACCAGCACGGATCGTTGCGGCCGATCGTGCTGCCGCTGCGCCGCACAGGGCGGGCTTCACCCTCCTGGCGGTTGGTCTGCAGTTGTTGCACCCGCCGCACCGGTTCGGGCCTGGCTTGCTGCACGTGGAAAATGGCGCGCACGATGTCGTGCTGAATGTCCGCCATCAACCCCTGGTACATCTCGAACGCCTCTTTCTTATAGGCGAGGAGTGGCTCAACCTGGGCAAAGGCGCGCAAGCCAATGCCTTCGCGCAATTGGTCCAGGTCGGTCAGGTGCCGCTGCCAGCGATGATCTACAACGCTCAGCATGACATGGCGTTCCGCGTGACGCATCCACTCGGCGCCCAGTTCGGCCTCTTTGGCGTCATACGTCTGCTCGGCTAACTCACACAGGCGGTCGGTCAGCTCATCTGGCGCCATTGCCTGCCAGTCCGCCGCAGTATCCGGCACAGGCATGATGCCGATCACCGTTTGATGCAGTGCGGTGATGTCCCAGTCCGCAGGATCCTGTCCTGACGTAAACGACTTGACAACTGCTGTTAGATCGTTTTCGACCATGCCGAGGATGGTGGGGCGCATCGTGGACTTGGTCAGAATCTGCCGGCGCTGATCGTAGATGATCTCGCGCTGCTTGTTGACCACATCATCGTATTCGAGCACATGCTTGCGAATGTCGAAGTTGAAACCTTCCACGCGCACCTGGGCGTTGGCGATGGTCTTGCTCACCAGGTTGTGCTCGATCGGCATGTCATCTTCGACGCCCAGCCGATTCATCAGGCTGGCTACATTCTCCCCGCCAAAGCGACGCATCAGATCATCGCTCAGCGAAAGATAAAAGCGCGAGGACCCCGGGTCGCCCTGGCGGGCCGCACGCCCTCGCAACTGATTGTCAATGCGCCGCGCCTCATGACGTTCGGTGCCGATCACGTGCAGACCGCCCAACTCCCATACCACTTGCCGATTCCGCTTGACTTCCGCCTCGGCTTCCGCCAGCGCTTGTTCCCACATGCCCGGCTCCAGGTTGATCAGATCATGGCCTTGCTTGCGCAGATGGTCGCGTGCCATGCCTTCAGCATTGCCGCCCAGCAGAATGTCAACCCCGCGACCGGCCATGTTGGTGGCAATGGTCACATTGCCCGGGCGCCCGGCCTGCGCAATGATGATGGCTTCGCGCTCATGCTGCTTGGCGTTGAGCACGCTGTGCGGCACACCATGGCGCTTGAGCATGGACGCCAGCATTTCCGAGGTTTCGATGGCAACCGTGCCCACCAGGACCGGCCGTCCTTGCTTGTGCATCTCGGCCACATCTTTCACCACGGCCCTGAACTTGGCTTCCTGGTTCTTGTAGATCAGGTCGGGTGAGTCCAAGCGCTTGAAATAGCGATCGCCGGTGGCGGGGGCCTCGTAGGTGACCAAGTCCGCGCCACCGACTTTTTCGGTTCGGGTGGTCAATTCGCCCTGCTTGGCGCGATATTCGATGTTTGTAGGGATCATCGTCACATCGAGCTGATAAATCTTGGAGAATTCCTCTGCTTCCGTCGCCGCTGTACCGGTCATACCGGCCAGCTTATGGTACATGCGGAAGAAATTCTGGAAGGTGATCGTCGCCAGGGTCAGGCTCTCACGCTGCACGCGCACCCCTTCTTTGCCTTCGATCGCCTGGTGCGGGCCCTCTGAGAATCGCCGCCCATGCATCAAGCGCCCGGTGAACTCATCCACAATGATGACTTCGCCATCCTTGACGATGTAGTCGCGGTCAACGCTGTACAGCACATGCGCACGCAGGGCGTTGTCCAGGTAGGGCGTTTTTTCGAAATGCTCGGCCGAGTACAGGTTGTCAATTCCCAGCCAGCCCTCGATCTTGTTGACGCCTTCTTCGGTCAGGGTGACCACGCGCTCTTTTTCTTCAACCAGGTAATCTTCGTTGAGACGCAAGCGTTTCACCAGCCCGGCAAAGATGCGGTACAGGTCGGACGACTCTTGCGCCTGGCCGGAGATGATCAGCGGCGTGCGCGCTTCGTCAATCAGGATATTATCCACCTCGTCTACGATGGCAAAGTGCAGTTCGTTCTGCGCGGCTTCTTCGCTGGCGAAGATCATGTTGTCGCGCAGATAATCAAAGCCAAACTCGTTGTTCGTGCCATAGGTGACATCAGCCTCGTAGGCTGCGCGCCGGCTGACCGGTCGCAAGAACTGATAGCGATCATCGGCCGACTGAAATGTATGGTCATAGACGAAGGAACCCAGGTCAGGGTTGGCCGCGGCCGACTGAATGACGCCCACGCTGACGCCGAGCAGACTATAAACAGGGCCCATCCATTGGGCGCCGATCTTTGACAGATAATCGTTGGGCGTCACCAGGTGGGCGCCGTGCCTGGCCAGCGCGTTGAGATACAGCGGCAGCGTGGCCACCAGCGTCTTGCCTTCGCCGGTGCGCATCTCGGCGATCTTGCCCTGGTGCAGCACGATACCGCCGATCAGTTGCACATCATAGTGACGCAGGCCGATCGTGCGCCGGGCCGCTTCGCGCACCGCCGCAAACGCGGTCGGCAGGATGGCATCCAGCACCTCGCGTTCGCCAGCCTTCACCGCCTTCACCGCTGCCTCCCATTCGGCACGGAGACCCTGCTGCGCGCTGGTATCGGTTTCCTGCAGATACGCCTCGCGCGCCTCCGCTGCCTCTTGGGCCAGGGCCGCGGTCTCGGCTGCCACCCGGCGACGGAATTCCTCCGTCTGGCCGCGCAAGTCAGCGTCGCTGCGCGCCTTCATCTCGTTTTCGAGTTGATTGATCTCGTCAATGATGGGCTGCAGGCTCCGCACCTCGCGTTCGTTCGGATCGCCCATCACCCTCGTCAGTAGTTTCTTGAACATCTCAGCGTTTTTTCCTCAGTCCCCAATAAATTTGCCAGGCCATGACAGATTGCAGGCGGGCACGAATTGCCCACGTTTCCTCAGGCGGACAAGCGAAGCCTGTTCCCGCCCGCAGTATAGCATAACAACAGCGCAGGGGATAGGAACGATCATACCCATTGCGCTGTTGTGCTCGTTTGTTGGGACGTCAGGCGCCCCCGTGACGGCTCGCGGGTCGCGCTCAGGCGATGCCGCTGTCTGGCAGGTTGTGATCCAGCGCATCCCATTTGTCGAACAGGGCGCCGACAGATTCACCGTTATGCGTGCGCAGAATGACATCGGCCAGCATTTCGGCCACCGAAACCACCACCAACTTGCAACCGATGATTTCAGACTTCTCAGACGGAATGGCAACCGTATCGGCCACCACCACCTGCTTGAAGACCGAATCGCGCAGGTTGACCGCAGCAGCATCAGATAAAACGGCATGGGTAGCGCAGGCATAGACTTCAATGGCGCCTCTGTTAGGAAGAAAGGCGCCAGCCTTGCACAATGTTCCTGCGGTGTCAATCTCATCGTCCACAACGATGACGTTTTTGTTCTCCACATCGCCGATCAACTCGAACATCTCGGTCTGTTTGCCATCGAGAGAACGCCGTTTTTCGATCACGGCCAGCGGCACAGCGAACCGATCCTGAATCTCAGGATCAGATGTGGTGACGCTGCCGGTGGCGGCAAAGCACAGCTTTTGAGAAAGCCGTTCGGCGAAGTTGCGCGCCCGGCGCACGCCGCCCACGTCCGGTGAGACGACAACCAGGTTGGGAATCTGCAGGCGCGCGAAATGATCCACCAACGGATAGAGCGCGGTCAGCTCATCGGTTGGAATCGTGAAGAAGCCCTGAATCTGGCCGGCGTGCAAATCCACCGTCACAAAACGATCGGCGCCGGCCACGGTAATCAGATCCGCTACCAGCCTCGCCGTAATCGGCACGCGGGGCTGATCCTTCTTGTCGGTGCGCCCATAGCCGTAGAAGGGCAGCACCGCCGTGATGCGACCGGCTGAATCGCGGCGCAGCGTGTCCAGAAAGATCAACAGCTCCATCACGTTGTCATTGGTGGGCGCGGAGGTAGATTGGATGAGGAAGACATCTTTGCCGCGCACGCTTTCGTCGAGTTTACAAAAGGTGTTCCCATTGGCGAACTTAGTAATCTCGGCTTGGCCCAGCCTGAAATCGGGGGCCTCCTTGAGTCGCAGGAAGCGACAGATGGCGTTAGCGAGCGGGGGACTGGCGCTGCCCGAAAAGACGGCCATTTTGCCGTACATGCTCAGTCCGGCCATGGCGCCGTTCGTCCTTTGGTTGCTAATAAAATGGACATGGTGGGTCTTAGCTCCCTTGCTTGCATAGGGCCGTGCGCCATCAGGCGAGCGCGGCCAGCAACTGCTCGGCCGCGGTGTACGGGTCGAGCACGCGGCGCGCGATCTGGTCAACAAGTTCTTGCAGCGATCCCTGCGGGATGAGTTGGGCCAGTTTCTGCAGCAGGCGCCGGCGCACAATGCTTTCCAATTCGCTGGCAGCCCGCACACGCTCACGCGCGCCCCACAGGTCACTCTGGATCAGGAAGGCGCGATGCTGTTCCACTGCGGCCACCAGTTCGAGGATCCCCTGGTCCTGCAGAGCAACAGTCTTGATGATGGGCGGCTCCCAGGCCACGGCGCGCTGCCTGCTCGGCGTTTCGATGGTCAGCAACTGGCCGTGGTGTGAAATGCCACGCACCTCTTCCGGGGCGATGCCGAGCATCATCCTCAACGCCATCACCGTGCGGTCGGAGCCTTCGCGATCCGCCTTGTTCACCGCGAAGACATCGGCGATTTCGAGCACCCCCGCCTTGATGGCCTGCACTTCATCGCCCATGCCCGGCGCCTCCACCACGATGGTGGTGTGCGCGGTGCTGGCAATTTCCACCTCAGCCTGACCAACCCCAACCGTCTCCACCAACACACGCTCGAAGCCGGCCGCGTCCAGCGCGAGGATGACATCGGCCGTGGCGCGGGCCAGGCCGCCCAGGCTGCCGCGCGTCGCCATGGAGCGGATGAAGATACCGGGATCGCCGCTCAGGTCGCGCATGCGCACGCGGTCGCCCAACAGCGCGCCGCCGGTGAACGGGCTGGTGGGGTCAACCGCCACGATACCCACGGTTTTGCCTTGCTGACGGTAAACCTTAGCCACGGCGTTGACCAGGGTGCTCTTGCCCGTACCGGGCGAGCCGGTTACACCGATGACGGTCGCCTGGCCGGTGAACGGGTAGAGGCGCGTCAGCAGCTCATGGGCGGCCGCGCCGCCGGTTTCGATCAGGGTGATGGTACGCGCCAGCGCGCGGCGGTTGCCCTGGCACAGTTGCGCGACAAGCTCAGTGGGCGATTGGTTCATGATTACGCCGGAGCCGCAGCCCTTACCTGCTGATGGATGAAATCAACGATGTGCTGAGTTGGGGTGCCGGGGCCAAAAACGCCCTTGACGCCCATCTTTTTGAGGCTTTCTACATCTTCGTCCGGAATGATGCCGCCCATCAGCACGACAACATCGTCGAGGCCGTTCTGCTGCATCTCTTGCATGATTTTGGGGGCCAGGGCCATATGCGCGCCGGAGAGAATGGAGAGACCAATCACGTCCACATCCTCTTGCAGCGCGGCTTCTACGATCATCTGCGGGGTCTGCCGAATCCCGGTGTAGATCACCTCGAATCCGGCATCGCGCAGCGCCCTTGCCACCACTTTGGCCCCACGGTCATGACCGTCCAGGCCTGGCTTGGCCACTAAGACACGAATCTTACGTTCGCTCATAACCCCTCTTTTCTCCTTTTTTTGTGCTGGCGACACGCGCCAGCAGCCGTTGCCGTTCAGAAATTAGAAAAACACCGGTTCGTGATAAATGCCGAGCACCTCGCGCAATACGTCGCACATTTCGCCCAGGGTGGCATAGGCCTTGACCGCTTCGATGATCGGCTCCATCAGGTTGACCGTGGGCGCACGCGCGGCAGCGGCCAGACGGCGCAGCGCGTGCTGGGTGGCCTGGTTGTCGCGCCCGCTGCGCACCGCGTGCAGGCGCTGCAGCTGGCGTTCATAGCCCTGCGGATCCATCTCCAAAATGGGGATGGCTGGCGTTTCCTTGTTGGCGAATTCGTTGACGCCCACGATCGTGCGGCGGTGGCTGTCAATTTCTTGCTGATAGCGGTAGGCCGCCTCGGCAATCTCACGCTGCATGAAGCCGCCTTCGAGCGCAGGGATGACGCCGCCCAGGGCCTCGATGCGCTTGAGGTAGTGCAGGGTCGCGGCTTCGGTCTCGTTGGTCAGGGCTTCGACGAAGAACGAACCGGCCAGGGGATCAATCGTGTGGGCGACGCCGCTCTCGTGCGCGATGACCTGCTGCGTGCGCAGGGCAATGGTGACCGCTTTGGCGCTGGGCAAGGCCAGCGCTTCATCCATCGAGTTGGTGTGCAGCGATTGCGTGCCGCCGAGCACCGCGGCCAGGGCTTGAATGGCGACGCGCACGATGTTGTTCTCCGGCTGCTGCGCGGTCAGGCTGACGCCGGCCGTTTGGGTATGAAAGCGCAGCATCCACGAGCGCGGGTCCTGCGCGCCGTATTTTTCGCGCAGGATGCGCGCCCAGATGCGGCGGCCGGCCCGGTACTTGGCAATTTCTTCGAAAAAGTCGTTGTGCGCATTGAAGAAGAAAGACAAACGCGGGGCAAAATCGTCCACCTTCATGCCACGAGCCACACAGGCATCCACGTAGGCCAACCCGTCGGCCAGGGTGAACGCAAGCTCCTGCACAGCCGTGCTGCCGGCCTCGCGGATGTGATAGCCTGAAATGCTAACGGTGTTCCACAGCGGCATCTGCTGCGTGCCAAATTCGATGGTGTCCACCACCAGGCGCATGGAGTGATCGGGCGGGAAGAGGAATTCCTTCTGCGCGATGAACTCCTTGAGGATATCGTTTTGCAGGGTGCCGCGTAATTGCTGGCGTTGGTAGCCCTGCTTCTCAGCCGCCACGATGTACATGGCCCAGATGATGGCCGCCGGGCTGTTGATGGTCATCGAAGTGCTGACTTCGCCCAGCGGAATCCCAGCGAAGAGGATTTCCATGTCGGCCAGGGAGCTGATGGCCACCCCGCATTTGCCGAATTCGCCCAGGGCTTCGGGCGCGTCGGAGTCATAGCCATAGAGCGTGGGCATGTCGAAGGCCACCGAAAGGCCCATGTTGCCCTGGCTCAGGAGGTACTTGTAACGGGCGTTGGTCTCCTCGGCTGTGCCGAAGCCAGAGAACATGCGCATGGTCCACACGCGGCCGCGATGCATGGTGGGGTAGACGCCGCGGGTAAAGGGATATTCTCCCGGCAGCCCCAAATCCTGGCCGTAGTCCATGCCGGCCACATCCAGCGGTGTGTACAGGCGGCCGATCGGCACACTCGACGCGGTGATGAACTCAGGCTGGCGCTCCGGTGTTTGCGCCAGCGTTTGCTGCAGGGTGGTCTCTTCCCACTGCTCCACAGCCTCCCGGATGTTGGTCAGGCTGACTCGGTCGTACAGTTCCATTACCTCTCCTCCATCGCCTCTCCTTCATCGCCTCTCCGTTGCCTCCAGTTATTCTATACTGCAAGCGGAATAGACTTCACTCTTTCGCCTAAGGAAACAGGCGCCATTCGTGCCCGCTTGCAGTATACAACGCGGTGCGTCATCGCCGTGCGTCACTCATTCATTGTACCCGAAGAGAGCGCCGCGCGCCAGTTGGATCACCATCCTGGAATGGCTGCCCCGGTCAGAGCGCGGCCGGCCACAGGCCACTCAGCGCGGCCTCAATGCACTGTTCCAGCTCGCCAAAACGCATGGTGACGCCGCTGTGCGCCGGGGCATAGCAGGCCATCTTGCCCGCGTTGGTCGCCATGCTCTTGATGCCCAGTTGCTTGATGGGCGCTACCACCGCGCAGGTGTCGGCCACCACCAGGCCGCCGGCCGCCTCGATGTCATGCACCCAGCCGGCCACCTCGGCGTGCTGGCGAATCGAGCGCCCGGTTGTCACCCACAACTGGGTGGCCAATTTCTGGCCGCGCACCGCCTGCGCCACAGCCTGGATTTCGCTCAGGCTGGCATGGGGGCAGCCGATCGTCACCAGGTCAATGGTGGACACCTCCGGGTTGGCGTCCATGACCGCGTAGGCCGGCGCCAGGCTTTCCACGCGCAGGCGGCGGGCGTCAGGTCGGATCAAGGTCTCGCCCAGGGCCGCGGCTTCCGGCGTGTAGCCGGCGATATGATAGAGTGCCACGGCGCCGTAACCGGCCAGGGCCGCGCCCAGGGTCTTGAGGCGATCGGCGGCGGCGCCGCCGGCGGTCACATCGGCCGGCAGCGGCGGCAGCCAGGCGCCCAGGTCGCTGAACCAGAGACAGCCGTTGCCCACCTCTTTGCCAACGAGATAGCCCAGGGCGCCAAAATCGGCAATCGAGCGTACCGGGCAGGCCACTTCGATCACCCAGTTGGCTTGGCGCCCCTGGTCGAGGTGATAGCCATAGCGGGCCGTGCGCCCCACAATGGCGGCCGCCAGCGCACTGGGGCCACCCTCGCGGTTGGTGCGCAGCGCCAGGATCGAGCTGCCAAAGGCCACCGCGCTCGATTCGGCCCAGGCCACGTGATCACCCCTCTGCAGGCCCGCTTCGGGGAGGAGATAGGGCACACAGGTCAAGGTCTGCTGGACGCCGAGTTTACTGAACGCGCCGATCGCTTCCAACTGGGGTTTGGCAAAAGCCTCGGCGACGCCCATCTCCTGCCAGCGCGCCTCTTCCATGCCCATGGGGTTAAGCATGGTGGGTACACGCACGCGCGCACCCTCCGCCGCCCATGCGCTGAGAAAGGCGACGCCGGCGTCGCCAATGTTTTTGTAACTGACGCCGGCAATCTGGGCATGCGTAATGGGCGCCAAATCAGGCGCACCGTAGATGCGGCCCAGGGTAGCCACAATTTCCATCGCGCGCTGCACACCAGGGCCAAACGCCCCGTTGAGCATCGCTTGTTCTTCGTCATTCAAATACAGGTTGGTCATCGTGTGTGCTTTCTGCGCTGGCAGGCGCTGTCGGTCCCCGCGGTTGCCTGGGCGGACGCGGGCCGGGCTACCCTAGCGGCTGCGGTTGAGGAGGTGATCGAGCAGCAAGAAGATGACGACGGCAAAGATCAGGATCATGGCGGCAAAGCCAACGGGGGTCAACGGGACAAAGAAGACGATGCGTACTTTTTGCCAGATGACAAAGAGGGCAATGCCCAGCGCGAGGGCGAAAAGCAGGGAGCGCGAACGTAAGTTCATGGTGATCCTCCAGGTGAGCTAGGTGCAACCCTATCTTAGCACCGGGAATCCGAAAGCGACAAACTGATGCACGTCATAGTTTGGCTTGCCCTGGTTCACTAGACTGTGTATCATCCTCTTGGCGTTTGGCTGCGTGGGCGCCAGCCAGGCGATCTGGGCGGAATAGACCAGCGGCGACCCACTGCACGGTATAGACATGTTCGATTGACACTCCCGCGCACTGGTGGAGGTACGACGGTGTACGATCTAATCATTATCGGCGGCGGGCCGGCGGGCCTGGCGGCTGCGGTTTATGCCCTGCGCCAGCATCTCAAGTTGCTGCTCATTGGCGACCAAATGGGTGGGCGCGTCGGCTGGCGCCTGGATGTGCCGTGGCTGGAGAATCGTCATAGCATCAGCGGCGAAGAAGTGGTGCGCACCCTCAAGGCCGAACTGCAGCTGCGCCATCTGCCGCGCGTGCTGGACCGGGCGATACAGATAGACGCGCTCGAGGATCATTATCGGGTGCGCACAGCCACCGGCGAATTTACAACGCGGGCGTTGTTGCTGTCCACCGGAGCCTCTCCCCAGCGCATGGGGGTGCCCGGTGAAGAAACGTTCTACCTGCGCGGGTTGTCGTACTCAGCCATTACCTATGCGTCCGCGATGTTGGACAAGACGGTGGCCGTGATTGGCGATGGGCCGCTGGCGCTGCGCAGCGCCGCGGAGCTGGCGCGTGCGGCCGCGCGCGTCTACCTGGTGGCCGGCGATCCTGCCTGCCGGGCGACTGCCTGGGGACAATGGCTGGCCGCGTTGCCCCATCTCACCTGGCTGCTCGACTACCAGGTGGAGGCCATCTACGGTGACGATTATGTCGAAGCCCTGGCCGTACGCGGCCCCGCCGGCCTGCAGACCCTGAAGGTGAACTGCATCTTCGTGGAAATTGGCCTGCAGGCCAACGCGGGCCTGGTGACGGAGCTTGTTGACTGCGACGCCCAGGGCCATGTCAGGGTGGACAATCGCAATCGCACCAGCCGGCCCGGCATCTTTGCTGCCGGTGATGTAACCGATGTGCATGCCGAGCAGGTGCTCATTGCGATCGGCGAAGGCGCCAAAGCCGCGTTGAGCGTTTCGGAGTATTTGGCAACGTGGGAGTCAGGCGCAGGTTTGCACCGGTAGAGGGCGGGCCTTACCTGCATCTCTTACGCTTCCGGGCGTTCACGCTTACTGACGTAGGTGATGTCGGCATGACGGGTGTAGCCGGCGGCCGCGAAGATGGCAAAAGAGGCATCGTTCCAGTTCTCGATCAGCGCGCTCCAGACTTCGATGCCCAGGCTGGCGAACCAAGCTTCGCACGCGGCAATCAAGCGCCGGCCCAGGCCATGACGGCGATAGGTCGGCGCCACGGCCAGACGATTGATGTAACCCCGGCGGCTGTCGTGGGTTGCCAGCACCACGCCCACCAACGCCGGCCCTTGCCACAGCCCGATGGCGCGTTGAACCTGGCCGGCCGCCTGCTGGGCAAATGCTGCACGGCTGTCGCGGCCGGTGGGGCGAATGTGCAGACCGGCCAGTTCCCACAGGGCCAGGAGCTGATCATAATCGGCCGCGGTCAGCGGCCGCTCAGCCAGGGTATCGAAGTTCGTTGTCATGCTCCAGGGGCGCACCCTTGCGGTCGCCCACGCGGGCAGGCGCAAGGCCATGCCCGCTAATCGTTGACGATGCGCAGGTGCAACTCCGCCAACTGGGCCTCGGCAATGGCCGACGGCGCCCCGAAAAGCAAATCGCCGGCCGCAGCCGTCTTGGGAAACGCGATCACTTCGCGGATGTTGCCGGCGCCGGCAAAGAGCGCCACCAGTCGCGCCATGCCCAGGGCAATGCCCCCGTGCGGCGGCGCGCCAAACTCGAAGGCGTCGAGCAGTTGGCTGAACTGCAGTTGCTGCGTCTCCTCGTCAATGCCCAAGCGCGTGAACAGGCGGTTTTGCAGATCCCGGCGGTGGATGCGGATGCTGCCGCCGCCCACTTCCCAGCCGTTCAGGATGATATCATAGGCTTGGGCGCGCACGCTGCCCGGATCTGACTCCAGGCGCGGCCAATCCTCATCGAGCGCGGCGGTAAACGGGTGATGCACGGCCGTCCAGCGTGCCTCTTCGGCGCTGAACTCCAGCAAGGGAAAATCGGTGACCCAGCAGAAAGCAAAGACGTTGTCGGCCAGCAGCCCCAGGCGCCGGCCCATTTCCAGGCGTAGATTGCTGAGCGCCTGCGCCACCACGGCCGGTGCGGCCGCCACCACCAGCACCAGGTCGCCGGGTCGGGCGCCGGTTTGCTGCAGCAGGCCGTCGAACTCGGCCTGGCTCAGGAATTTGGCAAACGATGAGCGCACGCTGCCCAGTTCAGGCGCGATGCCCTCAGGCAGCGCCAGCCAGGCCAGGCCTTGCGCACCGTAACGCTTGACCTGCTCGGTCAGCTCATCCAACTGTTTGCGCGAGTAGCCGGCGCAGCCCGGCACACAGATCGCCTTGACCTCGCCCCCGCCGGCCACCGCGTTCTTGAAGACGCTGAAGGCGCTGTCGGCGAACAGGTGGCCCAGGTTGCACAACTCCAGACCAAAGCGCAGATCAGGGCGGTCGTTGCCAAAGCGTGCCATCGCCTCGGCGTAGGTCAGGCGCGGGAAGGGCATCTGCTGGATGCGCTTCCCGGTGATGCTGGCCTCGCCGGGCTGCGCCACGCTGTGTACCAGGTGAATCAGCATCGCTTCGATCAGCCCCATCACGTCGTCGCGATCTACGAACGACATTTCCAGGTCGAGCTGGGTAAACTCTGGCTGACGGTCGGCGCGCAGGTCTTCGTCACGGAAGCAGCGGGCAATCTGGAAGTAGCGCTCGAAGCCGGCCACCATCAGCAGTTGCTTGAGCTGCTGCGGCGACTGCGGCAGCGCGTAGAATTCACCGGGATGGACGCGGCTGGGCACCACATAGTCACGCGCGCCCTCCGGCGTGGACTTGATCAGAATGGGGGTCTCGATTTCCATGAACTGGCGCTCGTGCAGGAAGCTGCGGATGGTGCGCACGATGCGGTCGTAGAGAATGAGGTTGCGCTGCAAGGTGGCCCGCCGCAGGTCAAGGTAGCGGTACTTCAGGCGCACCACTTCGTCTACCGCGCTCTCCTCGTTGATGTAAAAGGGTGGAGTCTTGGCCGTGTTGAGCACGATCACCTCGTCGGCGATTACTTCGATGTCGCCTGTTGCCATGTTGGCATTGCGCAATTCGGCCGGCCGCGCGGCCACCGTGCCTTTGATCTGCAGGACAAACTCCACGCGCGTCTGACTGGCACTGGCGTGTGCGGCCGCGGTGCGGTCAGCGTTGATCGTCACCTGCACCAGGCCACTGCGGTCGCGCAGGTCAAGAAAAATCAGGCCGCCGTGATCACGGCGGCGGTGCAACCACCCGGCCAGGGTGACGGTCTGGCCGGCGTCGGTCAAGCGAAGATCGCCACAACGGTGCGATTTGAGCATGGTCTCTGTCCTTTGTATTCTGCAACTTGTGAGTCACGGCCGCTGCGACGCCTGCCGTGCTGTGTTGGCTGACATTATACGCAAGTGGGGCGATGTCTCAAGTTGACGCAGCGCGCTCATCAGCTTTTGGCAAAACGACAAACCTGCGGTATCTTTTGTGTAAGGAGAGGACGATGCGACACGATGGGACGCGAACATTGAATTTTGCCCACCGGGGCGCGCGGCAGGCGGCGCCCGAAAATACCCTGGCCGCGTTTGGCCGGGCCGTTGACCTGGGCGCGGACGGCATCGAGCTGGATACGCTGCTCAGCCAGGATGGGGCGCTGGTGGTATGTCACAACTTCGATGTGGATGAAACCAGCAACGGCAGTGGCCGCGTCCACGATCTACCGCTGGCTGCGCTGCGTGAGCTGGATTTTGGCGGCTGGTTCGATCCCGCGTTTGCCGGCACGCAGATTCCGACGCTGGATGAAGTGTTCGATCTGGTGGGGAGCCGTGTGCTGGTCAATGTCGAGATGAAGACGCTCAGCCTGCGCTCTGACGGCCTGGAGGCCGCACTGGCGGGTCTGGTGCGCCAGCGCAACCTGTACGATCAGGTGATCGTGTCGTCGTTCAATCCTTTCGCGCTGATCCGCCTGCGCCGCCTTGATCCACGCATCGAAACCGGCCTGCTCTATTCCACCGACCTGCCGTTTTACCTGCGCCGGCCCTGGCTGCTCCCCTGGGTGCGGCCGCAGGCCCTACACCCTGAGCACGTCTTGGTGGATGCGGGCTACATGGCCTGGGCGCGGGGCCGCGGCTATGGCGTCAACGTGTGGACGGTGAACGAAGAGGCGGACATGCGCCGTCTGCTGGCGCTGGGCGTGACCAGCATCATCACCGATGTGCCTGACCGCCTGCGGCGCGTGCAAGCCGGGCGCTAACCCGGATTACACGCTCGATTCCCGATACGTGATGGGCACGCCGTCGTGAGCGCCATCCGCGCGGCGCACCCCGCGCGTGCCCAGGCTGGGGATGGGCGCTAGCAGCAGGCTGACCGCCTGGCCATTTTCCGCAAAACCCAGGTCGCTGAGCAGACCGAGCGTCACGCCGGTCAGGCCGGCGGCCTCGCACGCGACGCGGAAACAACCCCAGCGCGCGGCCACGGCCAGCGCTTCGGCCAGCAGGTCGTGACCAACCTCGCCCGCTTCGCCATCGGCAATAGCCATATCTGCGATCCACAGTTCCGGCGTGAGCCAGTTGGCGCGCGGGCGTAACGCGCCCAGCAGGACGCCCACTACCTGATCCTGTCGTTCGGCGACGCGTGCCAGCGCGCTGGCCTGGCCCAGCCATTCGCGGTAAATGGCTGCCACGGCCGGGACCTGGTCAGGCGTCGGCCTGGGCCGGCCAGTCTGGGCCAGCAGGGTCATCATCCCGACGATGTCCTGCTCGGCCGCCGGCCGGATGAGCAGCGGGGCCGGGGCATCCTCCATCTCAGCCTCCATTGCAGCCCCCATCGCAGCCGCGGTCAGGACATGCAAATCTGGTTGCTCGCTCAATTTTCCGCGCAGTGACTGTCGTTTCATGGCTGACGTTCCTTTCTCGCTGGCGCCTGGCGGGTGAGCTGCTGGCGCAGGGCGCTGGCGGTGTTCACCGGCAGTTGACAGGTGTGGTTTTCGCACACGTAGGCGGTGGCCTGACCGCCCACCTGGTCGCGGCCGGCGAGCATGGGGATCAAGGCACGGGCGGCGCGATCATCGGCCGGGGCCACGGCCACCAGGGTGTTGGGCAGATAGGTCCGCCAGACTTCGGTGAGCAGGGCCTGGGTGTCTGGCGCAGAAGCGGCGCCGATGATGGCGATTTCGGCCGGGGGAGCCAGGTAGGAATCAAGCACGCACAGCAGGCGGCTAAACGCGCCGGGCGCCTGCATCATACCTTCGTGTAGAAGTTGCAGCACCGCGACTCCGTGGCGCTCATACGTCTCGTGACCCAACAAACGTCCCAGGTGCAGCAGCACCCCGGCGGCACTGGCATTGGCCGACGGCATGGCGTTGTCCACCACCTCCTTGGGGCGAGCGATGAGGGTTTCATGGTCATCGCTGGTGCTGAAGAAGGCGCCCAGGTCGGCATCCCAGAAATGCTGAAGCATGAGGTCGGCCAGGGTCTGTGCTTCATGCAGCCAACGCAGGTCGAAGGTGGCCTGATAGAGAGCCAGCAAGCCTTCGGCCAGCAGCGCGTAATCTTCCAGATAGGCGCTGAGTTTGGCCTGACCATCCCTGTAGGTGCGCAGCAGGCGGCCGTTTTGCGGATCGCGCAGGCGGCTGAGCAGGAAGGTGGCCGCGGCCAGGGCCACCTGGCGATAGTCGTCGCGTCCCAGGATGCGCGCGGCATCGGCAAAGGTCGCCAGCATCAGTCCGTTCCAGGAGGTCAGCACCTTGTCGTCGAGACCCGGCGCCACTCGCTGCTGGCGGGCGGCGAAGAGCTGCGCGCGCCCGCGTTCGATCACGGCTGCCAGGTGCTCCGGCGTGATCCCGGCCTGGCTGGCAACCACAGCCAGTGGTTTCTCGACGTGCAGGATGTTCGTCATCTCGAAGTTGCCGCGCGCCGTCACATCGTAATAGCGGCCAAACAGCTCCGCGTCCTTCTGGCCCAACAGGTCGCGTACTTCGGCCTGGGTCCAGACAAAAAACTTGCCCTCCTCGCCCTCGCTATCGGCGTCCTGCGCGGTGTAGAAACCGCCCTCCGGGCTCGTCATCTCGCGCAGCACGTAGGCCAGGATTTCTTCGGTGATCTGGCGATAAAGAGGCTTACCGGTGATCTGAAAGGCCAGGGCGTACACGCGTGCCAACTGGGCGTTGTCGTAGAGCATCTTCTCGAAGTGGGGCACCAGCCAGTGGTCATCGGTGGCGTAGCGATGAAAACCGCCGCCAAGCTGATCGTAGATGCCGCCGCGTGCCATGTGCTCCAGGGTCTGTTCGGCCATCGTCAGGGCGTTGGGCTGACCGCTGCGGGCATGATAGCGCAGGAGGAATTCCAGGGCCATCGAGGGTGGGAACTTGGGCGCCTGGCCGAAGCCGGCGTCGCGCGTATCGAAACGGGCGGCCAAGTCCTGGTAGGCGTGATCGAGCACCTGGGGGGTTAGCGCCGCGCTGGAGGGCTGCACGAGCGTGGCCTGGCGCAGCATCTGACGAATTTGTTCAGCGTTGCGCTGAATGTCCTGGGGACGACGCTGGTACGCGGCGGCCAGGTTCAGCAGGAGTTGGCGAAAGCTGGGCATACCGTAGCGTGGGGCCGGCGGGAAGTAGGTGCCAGCATAGAACGGCACACCGTCGGGCGCCAAGAACAGGGTCATGGGCCAGCCACCGCTGCCGGTCATGGCCTGCACCGCGTCCATGTAGATCGCGTCCAGGTCGGGGCGTTCTTCGCGGTCCACCTTGATGTTGATGAAATGGCGGTTCATCAGCGCGGCCGTGTCGGGGTCCTCGAACGATTCATGCGCCATGACGTGGCACCAGTGACAGGTGCTATAACCGATGCTCAGGAGAATCGGTTTGTTTTCGTCTCGGGCGCGGGTCAGGGCTTCCTCGCCCCAGGGATACCAGTCCACCGGGTTGTGCGCATGCTGGCGCAGATAGGGACTGGTTTCGCTGCTCAGCCGGTTGCTGAACAGTGGTTCGCTGCCAACGTGCTGGACGGTCCGCTGTGATGTCATCCTTGCTTTTCCAACGAGTGAGATAACGAGTGAGATATTGAGGCGTTATTGTACCACAGCCACACGGCGGCGGCAACGGAGGGCCGTATACCTCTGTGATCTCAATTTTAGGTTTTGCCTCCCCTTCTGGTAAACTAGGAGTAACAATCGCGATCACGTCGCTTCATCATTGTGCCGCCGCTCCCCGACAGCGGATGAATGCAAGGCCGGCCATCCTGGACACCTGCGCCAGCAGGTTGAGTGCAGTGTTTTGCATCTGCTGGTACGGGTCTGTTGGCCTTTTCAGAGGAGGCACGCATGCTGGAAAAGATCAATCTCAGCAAAGAACTCAAGCGCAAAGAATGGAAAGAACTGCGACGCCCGCTTCAGCATCGTCTGTATGAGCTGGCGCAAGCAGCATTCGACACCGGGATACCAACCATCGTCGTTTTCGAAGGATGGGATGCTTCGGGCAAGGGCACCAGCATCAATTTATTGACCCAGCGGCTCGACCCGCGCGGATTCAAGGTGTGGCCGGTGCGCGCGCCGCGCACCCATGAACAGGCCCACCCCTGGTTGTGGCGCTTTTGGAACAAATTGCCCAACCGCGGCCAGATTGCCATCTTCGACCGCAGTTGGTATGGCCGTGTGTTGGTGGAGCGGGTGGATCGCCTGACGCCTGAAAGCGAATGGCGCAAGGCTTACCGGGACATTGTGGATTTCGAGCGCACCCTGGCCGATGACGGTCACATCCTGGTGAAGTTCTGGATGCATATCAGCAAGAAGGAGCAGCGGCGGCGCTTCAAGGCCCTGGAGAAGGACCCGCTGCAAAGCTGGCATGTGCAGCCGGAAGACTGGGAGCATCATCACCAGTATGACAAGTATCTGTTGGCGGTGGAAGAGATGCTGGAGCATACGGAGACCGAGTGGGCGCCCTGGACGATCATCGAGGCGACTGATCAGTATCACACCTGGTGGCGTGTTTTCACCGAGGTGGCCGATGCGCTGGCCCGGGGGCTGAAGCTGCGGGGCATTGACCCCGAGTCGGTGATTTCACCGCTGGCGGCCGCAGGCACGGAGTCAACGACAGATTCGCCGATGGCGGTGAAGACGGCGGCTGAAGAGGCGGCCACGGCCGATGTGGGCACGCCGGGCATTACACGGATGACAGACAACGATGGCGACGCGCCGAACGGCGACGCGCTGGCGCAGGACGACGATGACGACGTTGATTGAGCAACAGGGAAACCACGGAGGTGCAGCCATGTCTTCGATTCTATCACAGGTAGATCTGACACTCAGTTTGAGCGAGGATGAATACGTGGAACAGGTGGTGCGCTACCAGGTTGCCCTGAGCCAACTGGGCTACCAGGTTTATGTGCAAAAGCGCCCGGTCGTCATGGTCTTCGAAGGCTGGGACGCGGCGGGCAAGGGCGGGGTGATCAAGCGCATCACGGAGAAGCTCGATCCCCGCGGCTATGCGGTGTACTCGATTGCCGCGCCGCAAGGCGAGGACAAAACGCATCATTATCTATGGCGTTTTTGGCGCCGTTTGCCGGAGCGGGGGCAGACCGCCATTTTCGACCGCAGTTGGTATGGCCGGGTGATGGTGGAACGGATCGAGGGCTTTTGCCAGGAGGCCGATTGGAAGCGGGCTTATCGCGAAATCAACCAGTTCGAGCGCCAACTCGTGGACTTCGGCGCCATCATCTTCAAGTTCTGGGTTCATATCAGCCCGGAAGAGCAACTCAAGCGCTTCGATGAGCGCGCGGGCACGCCGTACAAGGTGTGGAAGCTGACGGAGGAGGATTGGCGCAACCGCGATAAGTGGAATCGTTACGAGGAAGCCGTGGATGAGATGCTGCTCAAGACCAGCACCCTGTCCGCGCCGTGGACGATCGTCGAAGGGAACAACAAATGGTGGTCGCGCGTCAGGGTTTTACGCACGGTGGTTGACAGCCTGGTGCGCGAGTTGAACTATACGCCCGACATTCTCAAGGTCAAGGGCGCGAAGAAGGGTTCGAAGAAGAAATAGGAGCGCATGCCGGCCGGCGCCGCGTGGCGACATGACTTATATCATTGGCACGCCGCGCGGCCCCGTGCTATAATTTGCCTGCAAGCAGATGCCGTGCGGTGGCGCGTGAAACCACCCGAATGGCTTGTCGAGGCCTGTCGAGGCATGTCAAGGCCTGTCAATGAAGCCAAGGCCCGTGAACGTTGCGAGGTGTGTTTTGCAGGATACCCTCATTGGGCGTCGCTTGAACGCAAGCGGCGCTGCTTTCCATCTTGTGGACTGGCCGACTCTTTCCTCCTGCGGCCTGCCGCTTGGGCTACCCAGGCCCAAGCGGACCTCTTTTTTTCGCTCCTCTCGCTGGCAGCACGTCCGACGGCTTTCACTTCTTGTTGACGCGTACCCCAATGAACCCTCGCCACCGCGACCGATATCTGATTCACTGTGATTGTTGCGCACGGTTGTGCGCATTGCGCACGGTTGTGCGCACCGCTTGCCCCGCACCATCCGGGTGAGGCGAGTTCATCTTTGTACAACGATGTATGAGGAACAACGTATGGATAACAACAAGCCCAACCCCTTCGAGATTGCACAGCGCCAACTCGACGAAGCCGCCGCGATTCTGAAACTCGATCCGGCGGTGCATGAACTTCTGCGCTGGCCGCTCCGCGAATTGCATGTCACCCTGCCAGTCAAGATGGATGATGGCATCACCAAGATCTTTCACGGTTTTCGCGTGCAATACAACGATGCACGCGGGCCGACGAAGGGCGGTCTTCGCTTCCACCCTGAGGAGACCATTGACACGGTGCGTGCCCTGGCCGCGTGGATGACCTGGAAGACGGCCGTGGTAGATATTCCGCTGGGCGGCGCCAGGGGCGGCGTCATCTGCAATCCCAGGGAGATGTCGGCCGGCGAACTGGAGCGCCTGAGCCGCGCCTATATCCGCCAGGTGGGCCGCATTATTGGACTCGAAAAGGACGTGCCCGCGCCGGATGTCTACACGACACCGCAAATCATGGCGTGGATGGTAGACGAGTTCTCATTCATGCAGGGCTACAATGAGTTTGGCGTCATCACCGGCAAGCCGCTGGCCCTGGGTGGCTCGGCGGGCCGCGGTGACGCGACCGCACGCGGTGGCATCTTCACCTTGCGTGAGGCCGGCAAGGTGCTGGGCATTGACCTCAAGGGCGCCACAACGGCGGTCCAAGGCTATGGCAACGCCGGCTCCTTCGGCCACAAGCTGGGCGAGGAACTGCTCGGCCTCAAGATCGTGGCCGTCTCGGACTCGCGCGGCGGCATCTACAGCAGCCAGGGCCTTGATTACGGGAAGGTGATGGCCTTCAAGCAGGAGACCGGCTCTGTGGTGGGCTTCCCCGGCACCGACAAGCTGACCAACGAAGAGCTGCTCGAACTCGATGTGACCGTGCTCATGCCCTCCGCGCTTGAGAACGTCATCACCGAGGCGAACGCGGCCAACATCCGCGCCAAGATCAGCGTCGAGCTGGCCAATGGCCCCACGACACCGGAAGCCGATCGCATTCTGCACGACCGTGGCGTCTACGTCATCCCGGACTTCCTGTGCAATGCCGGCGGCGTCACCGTCTCCTATTTCGAGATGGTGCAGAACGCGTATGACTACTACTGGGATGAGGACCTGGTGCATGAGCGCCTCGACCGCAAGATGACGACCGCGTTCCATGCGGTGCATAAGATGGCGCAGGAGCGTGGCGTCCACAACCGGCTGGCGGCCTACCTGGTAGCCGTCAATCGTGTGGCTGAGGCTGTCCGTCTGCGCGGCTGGGCGTAGGGAGGAGCCTCACCTCAACCCCCGGCCCCTTCTCCTCTCCGCTGGGCGCAGAGGAGAAGGGGGGGAGAGGGGCCACCTCCCGGCCCTTCTCCTCTCGCTGGCGCAGACCTCACCTCAGGGCCCGCGCCCCGGGGGAAACAATTTCACATCAGGGGGTGTGCCGATGCACCCCTTTCTCGTTTTCCACAGATGCTTGTGAGCAGGCAAAAAAACGATGCCAGAACTGCCATCAGATGCACCTCCGATCTTAGAAGTCTATCTGCAGTTGTCGCAATATCCGATTTTGGCGCGGCAGATCCGGCGGCGTATGCGCGAGGAGATCTATCGGCGCGGCATTACCACCTCTGAAAAATTCGAAAATGAGGCCCGCGACAAGGCTATCAAATCGCAGCGCCGCGAAGGCATGATGAACCCGCTGAGCGAAGAGGATGCCGATCAGTGGGAACAGCGGCTGCAGCACATTCGCAATTATCTGACCGATTTCTACTTCGCCTATAACCTGCCGTTCGACCTTTTGCAGCGCCTGATTGACGAGGCGATCGCGCAGCGCCTGCCCGGCGGCGACAGCAGCACGCGTTTGACCTTCAACCCGGAGTTGGCGCCGCTCGATTTCCTGTTGCGCAAGGCGCAGCAGTACGAAAACTTGCCGCCGGAGAAACTGGAGCAGGTGAGCCACCACCTGGAAGAGGTCATTGTCGTGCTCACCAAGACGATGATCAGCGACCAGTTGAGCTTTGTACACCTGGCCAAGGCCTGGTTCACCGCGGCTGACTTTCGCTACATCCAGGCGCGGCGCATTGGGGGAGGCAAAATTGGGGGCAAAGCCGCGGGCATGCTGCTGGCATGGAAAATTCTGCAGACTGCTGCCCCGCACCTGGCGCGCCAAGTGCAGATTCCGCGCTCCTACTTTATCGGCGCGGATGTGTTCTATGACTTCCTGTCGCTCAACGACATCGAGTACATCAACCAAAAGTACAAGACAGCCGAGGAAATTGCCGCGGACTACCCGGTGATCGAGCATGCCTATGCACAGGCTCATTTGCCCGAAGCGGTTACTGCGCACCTGAGCGATATTCTGCGTGAGGTGGGCAAGCGGCCGCTCATTGTGCGATCTTCCAGCCTGTTGGAGGACAACTTTGGCACGTCGTTTGCCGGCAAGTATCACAGCTACTTTTGCCCCAACCAGGGCACGGCCGAGGAAAACCTGGCTGCGCTCACCCTGGCGATCCGCCGCGTCTATGCCAGTGCGCATAATCCCGACGCGTTGCTCTATCGCCGGCGCATGGGCCTGCTCGACTATGATGAGCGCATGGCGATTCTGCTGCAAGAGGTGCAGGGCCAGGCCTACCGTGACTATTTCTTCCCGGCGGCGGCCGGTGTCGCGTTCAGTTTTGCCCCCATCGTTTGGAACCCGCGCCTGCGCCGCGAAGAAGGCTTCGTGCGCCTGGTCATGGGCCTGGGCACGCGGGCCGTCGAACGCGTGGGTGAGGACTACCCGCGCCTGGTGACGCTCAGCCATCCCTTGCTGCGGCCTGAAGTCTCCCCCAGCGCCATCCGCCGCTACTCGCAGCGCCTGGTGGATGTCATTGATCTCAAGAAGAACGAACTGACCACGCTGCCGCTGCGCCAGGTCATTGATTGGCAGTATCCGCCCCTGCGCTGGCTGGCTTCGGCCGACAAGGGCGACACGCTGCTGCCGATCTTCTCGCTTGGCCCTGAGCTGGCCTCCGAACGACTGGTGCCGACGTTCGACAACCTGCTGCAGCGCACAAGTTTTGTGCCGCTCATCAAAGAGGTGTTGGCCACCCTGGAACAGCACTACGGCGCGCCGGTGGACATGGAGTTTGCGCTCAGCTTCATACCCGGCGCCAAGCAGCCAGAAATTGCCTTTCACCTGTTGCAGTGTCGCCCGCAAAGCACGATGAACGGCGAAGTGATCAGCGCGGCGCCTGCAGACCTGAATGAGGCCGATCGCTTCTTGCTGGCCCACCGCATGGCGCCCAAAGGCCGCGTGCCCAAGATCGAGTATGTTATCTTTGTGGACCCCACTGCCTACGGGAATCTGCGCCAGCCTACCCAACAACTTGAGGTGGCGCGCTGTGTCGGGCGTTTGAACCGGGCGCTGGCGAAACACCCTTTCATGTTGATCGGGCCAGGGCGTTGGGGTTCGGCCAATCTCGACTTGGGCGTGCCGGTGACCTATGCGGATATTTTCAACGCCAGGGCGCTCGTCGAAATGGCCGTGGCGCATCGGGGCATCACGCCGGAGCCGTCCTACGGCACCCACTTCTTTCAGGACCTGGTCGAGTCGCGCATCTACCCGTTGGCGCTTTACCCGGATGACGGCCGCGATTGGTTGAATCAGGCTTTCCTGAACCAGGCGCCGAATCAGTTGGTCGCCCTGACGCCCCAGGATGCCGCCCTGGCCGGCTGTGTCAAGGTCATTCACATCCCGACAGCGCGCGACGGACAGGTGATGGAGCTGCGCATGGATGGCAAGCTGGGCGTGGCCTATTTCACCCGCGCCACGGAATAAGGGCCGGCCATCGTCCCGGCGCAGGGTAGACAGCACGCGCCTCGTTGCTTTGACGGGCTGCACTTCATCGGGTAAAATCTCCACACCAGATTGTGTCAATCCCCCCATCTGGCGTGTGCGTAGATTTTTGATCGAGGTGTTAGATTGAGTAAATTTTACTACGGCGGGCAGGCGGTCATGGAAGGGGTGATGATGCGCGGACGCCAGCGCATGGTCGTTGCTGTGCGTAACCCCAGCGGTGAGATCGTGATACACGAAGAGCCGTTGACGGCTCGCATCTATACCAGTTCGTGGGGCCAATGGCCGTTCGTGCGCGGCCTTTCATTGCTCTGGGATACCCTGGGCCTGGGCATGCGCGCGCTCATGTGGTCGGCTGACGTGGCCATGAGCGAAGAGGAACAGAAGATCGAGTTCAGCGGCCCCGTGGCCTGGACCACGGTGGCTTTCTCCCTGTTGGTTTCCATCGGCCTCTTCTTCCTCTTGCCGACATCCATCGCCCATTTTCTGGAACGCTGGTTCCCCGGGCAGCTCGCCAGCGCCGCCATCGAGGGTGTTGTGCGTCTGGGGCTATTCGTGGCCTATTTGTGGGTCATCGGTCTTATGCCAGACATCCGCCGGGTCTTCATGTACCACGGCGCCGAGCACAAGACGATCAACGCGTACGAGGCCGGCGTTGCCCTGACCCCGTCCGAAGTACGCAAGTTCACGGTGCAGCATCCGCGCTGTGGCACCAGTTTCCTGTTCATCGTGGTGGCGCTCTCGATTGTGCTCTTCGCGCCGTTCCATTTCGACCAGTGGTATCTGCGCCTGGCCTCGCGCCTGCTGCTGATTCCGGTCCTGGCCGGGATCGCGTATGAATTCATTCGCTACACCGCCAGTCATCTCGATAATCGCCTGGTACGCGCGCTCATTCAGCCCGGCCTGTGGCTGCAAGGGCTGACCACGCGCGAGCCGGATGACTCGATGCTGGCCTGCGCCATCGCCGCCCTGGTTCCGGTGCTGGCTGCCGATGGCATTCAGGTTGAAATGCCGGCCAGGACGGCGCCCGCAGCGATGCCGGCGCCGCTGGCCGCGTAAGCGATAAGTGCTCACGCGTTTTAGCGTACAACCCGTGCTAAAACCCTGACTCAATCACGAAATCATCGTCAACAAAGGAGTATCACGATGCGCAACAAAATTACAATTGTCGGCGCCGGTATGGTCGGCGCTTCCTGTGCAGCCTGGTTGGCCGAGCGCGAGCTGGGCGACATTGTCCTGGTGGACATCCCTCAGACCGAGGATATGCCCAAGGGTAAAGCCCTGGACCTGCTGCAGGCCGGCCCGATTGTCGGTTACGACACGCGGGTGACTGGCGCCACCTCGTATGATGCGACGGCCAATTCCGACGTGGTGGTTGTCACCGCAGGCGTGCCGCGCAAGCCAGGCATGACGCGTGAGGACCTGGTCGGGATCAACACGCGCGTCGTGCGCGCCGTGGCCTCACAAATTGCGGCCACCTCGCCCAACGCGATCATCATTATTGTCACCAACCCGCTCGATACCATGACCCATGTAGCCTTCCAGGCATCGGGCTTTCCCAAGAACCGTGTGGTGGGGCAGGCCGGCATCCTGGACAGCGCGCGCATGCGCACCTTTGTGGCTCAGGAACTGGGCGTCAGCATCGAAAACGTGCAGGCGTTCGTCCTGGGCGGTCATGGCGATGAGATGGTGCCCCTGGTACGCTTCTGCAACGTGGCCGGCATTCCCATCAGCGAGCTGATGCCGGCCGAGCGTGTGGCAGCGATCGTGGACCGCACGCGCAAGGGCGGCGGCGAAATCGTCAATCTGCTGAAGACCGGCAGCGCCTATTACGCTCCTGGCGCAGCCGCGGCCGAGATGGTGGAAGCCATTCTCAAGGACAAGAAGCTGATTCGCCCCTGCTCCGCATACCTGGATGGCGAGTACGGCCTGAAGGACATCTACTTCGGCGTGCCGGTCGTCCTGGGCCGCAACGGCGTGGAGAAGATCATCGAAGTGGCCTTGACCGATGATGAGAAGGCGATGCTGCAGAAGTCGGCCGATCTCATCCGCAGCACCATGAGCGTCGTGCCGCCCGCCTGACGCCGCGAACCTGTAGGTCCGGCCTCCTGGCCGGACGACGTTGGACGAGAGAAGCAGGCCCTGCGGCGGAGGTTGTCGTCACGCCGGAGGCGTGACCTACGGGCCGAGGACTGTTGTAAACAAGAACGAACGAGCCGTGGGGGTCGCAGATGTGACCGCCGCGGCTCGTTTTGCGTCTATCTGGCAAGGCATTGAAGCAGGGAGAGCGAATAGGATGGACATTCAGGGCAAAGTGGCGCTGGTGACTGGCGGCGCGATCCGCGTGGGCAGGTCGATTGCGCTGGGCCTGGCGCAGGCGGGGGCGGATGTGGTCATCGCCTATCACACGTCGGTGACTGAGGCGCAGGCCACGGTGGCCGAGATCCATGCGCTGGGCGTGGCTGGCCTCGCCATCCAGGCCGATGTCTCGGATGTGAGCCAGGTGCAGGCGCTGGTGGCGCAAATCCAGGCTGCATTTGGCCGCCTGGACATCGTGGTCAACAGCTCGTCGCGTTTCCAAACCACGCCGGTGATGACCACCACCATCGAGGAGTGGCGCCAGGTGCTCAGCGTTCTCCTGGATGGCCCCTTTTTCCTGGCCCAGGCCGCAGCGCCGCTCATGCAGGCGCAGGGCGCGGGCGTCATCATCAACATCCTGGATCTGTCGGCCTTCGAGCCGTGGCCCAACTTCATCGCGCACAGCGTGGGCAAGAGCGGCCTGCTGGCACTGACGCGCGGACTGGCGCTGGAACTGGCGCCGGCGATTCGCGTCAACGCGGTGGCGCCGGGCGCGGTTCTCGCCCCGTCCCATTACGACCCGCAGAAGCTGCAGCAGGTGGCAGACCGCACGCTGCTCAAGCGCTGGGGGTCCCCGCAGGACGTGGCTGATGCCGTCGTCTTCCTGGCCCGCGCAGATTACATCACCGGCGAAACGCTTATCGTGGACGGCGGCGAACAGTGGGGTCGCCCTCACAAAGCGAGCGACTCTCAGCTGAACCAGTAAACGAAGATCGAGGTTTTGAATTTTCCGTACACGGTAGTAGAATCATGACAAGTGCTCTTGCCCTTATGGCACAGAGGGGCTTTCGGGCAGTCCGCGGCATTTCGATCGTGACGAGTGATTAAGGCGATGGGGCGTTTGAGCGACAGGCGTTTGCCTTCATTGCGACCACTGCATCCGGATCATCATCTAGTCGAGCTGAAACTTGATTTGTTTCGGCACTTGGCGACCGATGTGTTGATTGATTCGTTGCGCCCTGGTCAGGCGGGATCACTCAAAACCAGCGCGGATGGCACGATTCTGGATGGTCATCATCGTCTAAAAGTGCTGCGTGAGCGAGGTGTTGATGTTGATGTCTTGCCCCGTGAAGTGATTGCCAAAGGTGGTGTTTTATGAATGCGATTTACTGGCTAGATGGTCCCTGGCCCGGTCGTTTGGCGATCGTTGGCCGGCCGCGCGGGGACGACTGGCTGTCCGATGAGATCGGCCACTGGCGACGAAACGGCATCGATGTCGTTGTTTCGCTGCTTACGCCCCATGAAAGCAGCGAATTGGGACTCAGCCAGGAAGCGACCATGAGTTCGCAGCAAGGAATCCAGTTCTTGTCCCTTCCCATTCGCGATCGCGCCGTGCCGTCATCGTTTGGCGAGATGCGGACCTTCGTCGAAAGAACCGCCGCGCTGCTGTCCGAGGGCAAAACGGTCGCGATTCACTGCCGTCAGGGGATTGGGCGCTCCGCAGTGTTCGCCGCGAGTTTGTTGGTCAACGCGGGCGTCAATCTCGAGCGCGCCTTCCAGCAGATCGAGAGCGCAAGAGGCGCGGTGGTGCCAGACACGCCAGAACAGCGCCAATGGGTCGAGAAGTTTGCCGGAACGATTCAATCCGCCCTCTCACACCGCTAGATCAGCCGCCTGCCAGAATCTGCCGCGCCTGGCGTAACTGTGTCTCGACCGCGGCGGCGGCGGTGCCGCCGGGCGTGGCGCGCTGCTCCACCGAATGGTTGAAATCCCACAGCGCGGCCACATCCGCGCCAAACTGGGGCGAGATAGCCTGCAGCTCGGCCAGCGGCAGGGTGCTGAGGGTCAGGCCCAACGCCTCGGCCCGGCGCACCGCTTGCCCCACCAGGTGATGCGCCTGGCGAAAGGGCGTCCCCTGGCGCACCAGGTAATCGGCCAGGTCAGTCGCCAGCATGTCGCTGCTCAGCGCGGCCTGCATGCGGGTTGGATTGACCTGCAGGGTGCGCAGGACGCCGGCCGTGACCGGCAGCGCCAGCGTCAGGGTAGTCACCGTGTCGAACAGCGGCTCCTTGTCCTCCTGCAAATCCTTGTTGTAGGTCGAAGGCAGGCCCTTGAGCGTGGTCAGCAGGCTCACCAGGTTGCCCAGCAGGCGGCCGCTCTTGCCACGCACCAGCTCCATCGCGTCGGGATTGCGCTTCTGCGGCATCAAACTGGAACCGGTGCTGTAGGCATCAGCCACGCGCACGAAGCCGAACTGCGGGTTCGACCACAGGATCAGATCTTCGGCCAGGCGGCTGAGGTGAATGCCGAGCAGCGCGGCCCAGGCCAGGAATTCCACGACAAAATCACGATCGCTGACCGCGTCCAGGGAGTTGGCGCTGATGGCTGCAAAGCCCAGGTCTGCGGCCAGCGCGACGCGATCCACGTTGAACGGCGTGCCGGCCAGCGCGCCCGAGCCAAGCGGGCAGACGTTGACCCGACGACGCACCTCGGTCAGGCGTTCATGGTCGCGCTGCCACATCCAGAAGAAGCTGAGCGCCCAATGGCTGAAGCGTATGGGCTGCGCGGGCTGCATGTGCGTCGTGCCGGGCATGAGCACAGCGAGATGCGCCTCAGCCAGCGCGATGACGGCCGCCTGCAGGTCACGCAGCGCCGCGGCCAACTGGTCAATTTGATCGCGCAGCCACAGGCGCACATCGGTGGCGACCTGGTCGTTGCGACTGCGGCCGGTGTGCAGTTTGCCCGCGACGCCGCCGATGACCTCGCCCAGGCGCCGTTCGACCGCGGTGTGGATGTCCTCATCGCCGGCATGAGGCGCGAAAACGCCCCGTGCCCACTCCTCCGCCACGGCATCCAGCCCGGCCAGGAGTTGGTCGCGCTCGGCCAGGCTGATCAACCCGGCGCGGGCCAGCGCCCGTGCATAGGCCTGGCTGCCCCGGATGTCCGCCGCCCACAGAGCTTGATCGAACGGCAGCGACGCGTTGAACTGCTCCATCAGCGCGTCAGGCGCGGCGTCGAAGCGGCCGCCCCACAGCTTGGGCGAAGATGAAGCTGGGGGCAGTGTGCGGTTCTGTGTCATGTGCATCTTAGTCTGCCCAGCTCGACAGGTCGTTGAGGCGTTTGATCTCGTCGTCGGCCAGGCCCAAGCCCACCGCACCCAGGCTTTCGTTGAGTTGTTCCACACTGTTGGCGCCGATGATGGGCGAGGTGATGACCGGCTGCGCCAACTGCCAGGCCAGCGCGATCTGCGACACGGTCCTGCCGTGCGTCCGGGCCAGGCTCTCCATCGCCTCCAGCAAGACCCAGTTACGCTCGGTGAAGTAGCGGCGCACGCTGTTGGCGCGCGCGGACTCGGGCAGCGGCTGATCCTTGCGGTATTTGCCGGTCAGGAAACCGCCGGCCAGCGGGCTATAGGGGATGACGCCAAGCTGCTGCTCGCGGCAGAGATCGGCCATCTCACGCTCGAACTCAGCGCGGTGAACCAGGCTGTAGTGCGGCTGCAGGGCATCGTAGCGCGCCAGGCCCAGCTTGTCGCTCTGCCAGAGAGCCGTGGTCAAGCGCCAGGCCGGGAGGTTCGAACAACCGATGTAACGCACCTTGCCAGCACGCACCAGGTCATCCAGGGCGCGTAAGGTTTCTTCGATTGGCGTCTCCGCGTCGTACCAATGAGTCTGATAGAGGTCAATCCAGTCGGTCTGCAGGCGGCGCAGCGAATCTTCACAGGCCTGGATGATGTGCGCCCGGCTCAGGCCTTCACCGTTGGGGCCGTCCCACATGCGCCCGCGCACTTTCGTGGCCAGCACCACCTGCCGCCGGTTGCCGCGCTGTTGCAGCCAACGGCCGATGATTTCTTCAGAGATGCCGCCGGGATTGCCCGGATGCCAGCGTGAATAGACGTCTGCGGTATCAATGAAGTTGCCGCCGGCTGCCACAAACGCGTCCATCACCTCGGCCGCCTGGGTTTCATCCGCGGTCCAGCCAAACTGCATCGTGCCCAGGCAAAGAGCCGAGACTTCGAGGCCGGTGCGTCCCAATTTACGATATTCCATGGTTTTTCCTTTCGTCGTTCTCTCTCGCGTCCCCGTCTTGTGATCCTACGTCCGATAATGCCCGTTGATGTCCACATACGCGTGGCTCAGATCGCAGGTCCAGACCGTGGCCTGACCTGCGCCAAGCCCCAGTTCGATCAGCACTTCAATTTCTGGCTGCGTAAAGCGCGCCGTGGCTGCGGCTTCGTCATAAGGCAGCGGTTGCCCCGCGGCCACCACTTGCAGCGGCGTCAGGTTGAACGCGGCGCTGCCAAAGTGCAGCGCCACTCGATCGGGGTCAACCTGCGCGCCCGAATAGCCAACGGCGGCCAGGATGCGACCCCAGTTGGCGTCGCCGCCGTAGAGGGCCGTCTTGACCAGCGGCGAATGGGCGACCGCCTTTGCGGCCAGGCGAGCGTCTGCGTCCGAGGCCGCGCCGCTGACGGTGATGGCGGCGAACTTGGTGGCGCCTTCGCCATCGCGCACAATCTGCTGCGCCAGGCTGAGGCAGACGGCGGTCAGCGCCTGCTGGAAGGCCGTGAAAGCGGCCGAGTCGGGCGCCAGTGGGGGATTGCCGGCCGCGCCATTCGCCAACACAGCCAGCGTGTCGTTGGTGCTGGTGTCGCCATCCACCGTGACCGCGTTGAAGCTGCGGTCAACCGCGTGGCGCAGCGCCCGATCAAGCGCCGCCGGCGTGATCGCGGCGTCTGTTAAAACCACGCTGAGCATGGTCGCCATGTTGGGGTGGATCATGCCTGCGCCTTTGGCCATGCCCCAGAGGTGGACGGTTTCACCGCTCGCCAGGGTGAACTGGCCGCGGGCGGTCTTGGGCCGCGTGTCGGTGGTCATAATAGCCAGCGCGGCGCGGTCAAGCCCGTCAGCGGCCAGCGCGTTGACCGCGTCCGGCACGCCGCGCAGTAGTTTTTCCAGGGGCAGTTGCACGCCAATGACGCCGGTGGACATCACCAGGCAGGCCGTGGGCGGCAGTCCCAGCGCCTGCTCGGCCAGCTCGGCCATGCGCCGTGCGTTGGCCAGGCCCTCCACGCCGGTGCAGGCATTGGCGCAGCCGCTGTTGATGAGCACGGCCTGCATCGCGTCGCTGTTGACCGCCAGGATATGCCGGTCATACTCCACCGGCGCCGCGGCGAACTTGTTCTGCGTAAAGACCGCGGCCGCCGCGCACGGCAGTTCGGAAACGATCAACGCCAGATCGAGCGCGCCGGTCCTCTTGATGCCGGCCGCCACGCCGCTCGCCACGAAGCCGGGTATCGTCACATCACTCATCCAATCACCTCCGCGCGGCGTTCGAGTCACGCTTGAACTGCGAAAAGTCGGGCTGCCGGTACTTGCTGACGCCGCTGCCCTCGATGTCAATCATGGCCTGCACCTTCAGCGGCAGGCCGAACAGCTTGATGAAGCCTTCGGCATCCTGCTGGTTGTAGACATCGTCCTGATCGAAGGTGGCGTAATCCTCGCGGTAGAGGCTGTGCGGCGACTGGCGGCCGACCAGGATGGCCTGACCCTTGTAGAGCTTGAAGCGCGCGCGGCCGCTGACGTTGTGCTGCGTGACGTTGACGAACGCGTCCAGCGCCTCGCGCAGCGGGGTGAACCACTGGCCGTTGTAGACCAGGTCCGCATACTTGAGCGCCACCTGCAGTTTGTAGTGCAGCGTCTCGCGATCGAGCACCAGCTCTTCGATGCCCTGATGGGCCAGGTAGAGCAGAGTACCGCCAGGGGTTTCGTAGACGCCGTGCGACTTGATGCCGACCAGGCGATTCTCCACCAGGTCCACGCGGCCGATGCCATGGCGGCCGCCGATGGCGTTGAGGGCCTCCATGATGCCGAGCGGGCCGTGCGCCACGCCGTTGACGCGCACCGGCAGCCCTTGCTTGAAGTCAATCTCCAGGTATTCAGGCTGATCGGGCGCCTGCTCTGGCGCGACCGAAAGCTGGTGCATGGCCTCTTCCGGCTCCAGCCAGGGATTTTCGAGCAGGCCGCCCTCATGGCTGATGTGCCAGAAGTTGCGGTCCCGACTGTAGATGGACTTCTCCGTGGCGGTGACGGGCACGTTGTGCTTGGCCGCGTACTCCAGTGCATCTTTGCGGCTGCGAATCTCCCACTCGCGCCAGGGCGCGATGATGCGCAGGCGCGGGTTGAGCGCCATGACCGTCAGTTCGAAGCGCACCTGGTCATTGCCTTTGCCGGTCGCGCCATGCGCCACCGCGTCAGCGCCCTCCGCTTCGGCTACCTCCACCATGCGCTTGGCGATCAAAGGCCGGGCGAAGGAAGTGCCCAGCAGATATTTGCGTTCATAGATGGCGCCCGCGCGCAGGGTGGGAAAGACGAAATCGTTGAGGAATTCGAGGCGCAAGTCTTCGACATAGCACTTGCTGGCGCCGGAAGCGATGGCTTTGGCCTCCAGACCGCTCAGTTCTTCCGCCTGGCCCAGGTCAGCCGTGAAGCAGACGACTTCGCAGCCGTAATTTTCGCGCAACCAGGGAACGATGACCGACGTGTCAAGGCCGCCGCTGTAGGCCAGCACGCACTTTTTGATTTGGTGACGAACAGACATGATTGGATGAACTCCTTTGCTTGCTTGTATGGCACAAAAAAGCCACGCAGGGGACATTTCCCCTCGTGGCTTGGACGGCTACAGGTCAACGTGACCGCGTTGGTCAACGCCGCAGAGGCGTGCGACCAAACCGGTCATAACCGGCAGCCGTGCGCCTGGGCCTCCTGACGAGTCGAGCAGTCGTGATCGTAAGCATGGATGTAATGTACACGAAGAAGGGGAGTTTGTCAAAGAGATGATGAGAGGGAATCCAGGTTTGACAGGGCCAAGGGATGGGCGTACACTTGGTGGAGTGACAGGGCCACAAGGGGTGACGTTTCTAGTGGAACCGATACTGTTTCCTGCTTCAGTAGAGAGGTTCAAATGATGAATTCCAATGGAGACAACACAATGGCGCTCTACGATCTCTCGCTGCTGATCGAAGAGCTGAACGACGGCAGCGATTATCGCTATGTGGGCAGCAGTCCTGATCTACCGAACCTCATTGTGGTCGGTGATACTGTTGATGAAGTGCTATCACTGGCCCCTTAGGTGACTGCGGCGCTAATCGCTTCGATGAAAGCAGCGGGCGATCGTTTGTCGAATACCTTACAGAGCAAGAACAATGCCGAAGAAGCGTTTTGTACTTGACACCATGCCACCGCGACTGTTGGAAATCGCCTGGAAAGGTGGATGGTTTCGTGTCGAGTCAGACATCGTAATCAGGTGTGATGGAATCATGGTGGGTAGTAACCTCCAGCCCGATGATCTACTTACCGGCCATGATATTGTCGTTGCTGATGGCACGCCGCTGACGGTGCGTCTGATAGACCACCGAATCCAGGTCTTCTCTAACGAAGCAAGACTGGTAGAAAAGGAATCTCAGTGGGCCTTAGTCATGCTGTTCGGCCCTGGCCTGATCAGCGTTTTCGATCAGGTGGTGGCTGACGTCATCTATAACCTGACAAATCTGCGTACGAGTGGGAATGCATGGCTATGATAGACACTCCTATCCAAACTCGGAGAAGCAGCAAAGCAAGTCCCTGCTGAGAACATAAATCATGCTCATCACCCGCCTAGATCCAACGGACACTTTAGCCATTCAGCAGGCTGCGGAAGCGCTCGTGGCCGGCTTTGTGGTGATGGCTCCCAACGCCTGGCCCGATCTCGATGCGGCCATCGAAGAGGTGCATCAGGCGCTGCATGAGCAAAAGCTCTGCCTGGCGGCGCGAGACGACGAAGGCAGGGTGCATGGCTGGATTGGAGGACAGCACGCTTATGCGCGTGTCTGGGAGCTTCACCCGCTGGTGGTGCATCCTCGGTCGCAAGGGCAAGGCATCGGCCGCAGTCTCGTTGCGACCCTCGAACATGAGGTCAGGCAGCGGGGCGGGCTTACGATGTTGTTGGGTACGGACGACGAGACCGACATGACCACGCTGAGCGGCGTTGATCTCTACCAGGACACCTGGGCGCACGTGACTGCTATTCGCAACCTGAAGGGACATCCTTTCGAATTCTACCTGAAGTGTGGTTACAAGATCGTCGGAGTCGTGCCTGATGCCAATGGCTATGGTCGGCCGGACATCTTGATGGCCAGACGGCTGTAAGTCGCATCATCTTGCGCGATCCCAAAGCCAAACCATACTCTCTGATGTACCGACGGCGTCATTATTATCCCCTTCCTTCAGCGAGAATCGGAACTGGTAATTTTGGCGTTGATTATGATATTGTGTGGGATGTTGTCATAAAGAAAATTCCACAGTTGCAGCAAGGTGTGAAAGAAATTCTACAAAATGAGAGAAAAGGCTGAGTTCAGCCGGCAGGGGCTTGAGACAGTTACTCATGGGGCCGGCTCTTTACGGGTGATAGGGGGCCACTCGGGCTTGCCGATGAGGGGCAGTCGTCGAGTCCCTGCACCTTGAGCATTGAGACTCAATCAGGCGGCGGATGAAACCGTCACCGGCTCAGACGCTGCGTGTGGCTGAGCCGATGGGCCAATTGGGCGGGAAGGCCGCCGAACGGATCGGTCGGGTGGAAACTCAGTATCGGTCCTGCCGGCGGCGATGGTATAATTGGCATACACAAGTTTTGTGAATGCGAGGAGAAACATGCAAACCTACCGTGCTGAGACAACTATTGCTAAAGATGGAACCCTTGCTATCAAGGACCTACCATTCTTGATAGGTGATAAGGTCGA
The DNA here is from genome assembly GCA_016719785.1 of Candidatus Amarolinea dominans. Taxonomy (NCBI): domain Bacteria; kingdom Bacillati; phylum Chloroflexota; class Caldilineae; order Caldilineales; family Candidatus Amarolineaceae; genus Candidatus Amarolinea; species Candidatus Amarolinea dominans. Next base: position 14,207 of record JADJYJ010000007.1, on the reverse strand, counting down.
GATTATCGTGCGTAGTTACAAGCGCGAACAAAAACACAGTCCGCGTTATCCTTTGCGTGGTAAACCGATCAAGTATACTGGCCCCTGTTGGAGTGTCGCCGAAGCTGAGTGGGAAATACTGCAATGATTGTCCTGGACACACATATATGGGTGTGGTGGGTACATGGCGATGAACGACTCAGCCAAACACGAGCGGAGATTATTGAGACTCATGAGGCGGATGTTATTGGGGTCAGTGCCATTTCATGTTGGGAGATAGCGAAACTGGTCGAATATGGGCGGTTGGAACTCCCCTGTGCAGTAGATGAGATGAACAAGTATACTGCAAGCGGGCATGAATTGCGCCTGTTTCCTTGGGCGGAAAAGTGAAATCGCAATACCGCAAAACTCGCTGGCGCAAGGTCGCCCCTGGAGTTCCCGCGCGCAAGCGCTCCGCAGTGACGCCCGCGTCGGGTGCAGGTGGCAGAGTCCCAGCCCGCCCGCCGCAGGTGGGACCATGCCCCCAGACAGGCGGGGTAGCGGAGCCCATGAACCCCGCCCCCGAAGGCCCCCCGCGCCATGCGGCCCGACCCCCGCGGCCGCCCCTCGGCAGTCACCCTGTGGGCACGGCCAAGGGCGGGGCGCCGCGTCAAGACGCCCCCCGCACCCGTCCCCCGTCGGGGTGGGCCCGGAGCCCCACGGGCGGACGCCGGTAGTGCCCGGCCAGGGCCCTTGGCCCGGGGGCCCGCGGAGTGGCCGCCACGGGCCCCGGACCGTCCCCCCCTCTGACGCCTGGAGGGCAACAGCCCTCCCGCACACGCCGAGCAGCGGGGCCGGCTGCGGATCGCAGGCCCCCTCAGGTCCTGAGTGCCGCAGGTCGTTGCGTTGGCACCAGGGGGGGTGCCGGGAAACACGGGCGCGCTAATCCGTTTGTCGCGGTCCCGCCCCCAGGCATGCGGAGCGTAAAGCGCCTGATTGCTGACTCAGCCAGCCCTGAGGCCGTGCACGCGCCCCGAGGGCCGTGGGCGGCCCCCAGCCACACAGCGCAGGGTCTTGATACAGTCCCCGCCCAGCCCCGCCCCCACGCTGCCGCCCTGACAGTTGGGGCCACGCCACCGCCGCAAAAGTGGGGTGCTCTGGTGCCCCACTTCAGGCCGCCAGGCACAATCAGGTGTACACTTTAGTTCTCTGTACATGGTAGGGGTTTCTGGCTTGGAGACAGGCCCAAAACCCCCGCAGTCCTTGGTTTGAAATCTATTCCCGCTTGCAGTATATCATCCCGCGTTGTAATGCGCCACGTGTAGGCGGCAATAGGGGCCGGCTCTTCACGGGTGATAGGGGGCCACTCGGGCTTGCCGATGAGGGGCAGTCGTCGAGTCCCTGCACCCTGGCACAACATGCGGATCAAGCCATTCCGTGCAGCCTTTCGCCAGGCTCAGGGAGCGCCGACTGGGGAGAAGCTGGGCTGATTGAGAGCGTTGACGGCCCCGGCGACTGACGGTTGCCGAATAACAAAGGCGCCGGTTGCAGCACGGAGCTGATCGGTGAACCAGACTTGATCCTGCGCCACCAGACAGGAGGTGTCCCAGAACCAACGCAAACGCTGCAGTCCCTTCCCCGAGAGACAGTGGTTGGGGCCGTCAATAGTTGGCAGCGGGTGCGGGCGAGTGGTACAATTTGCTCTCTACGCCCTCCATGTGGTGCATGTGGCGCCGCGCATGACCGAACTTCCCCGGGAGCGCAAACGCGACGATGACGGCCTACCACACCGGACGGCACGAAGACGTGGAAGGTTGGAAGTGGAGGCAAAATGACATGCTGACGCAGGTCACGATATCTGGTTACAAAAGCCTACAGGGTTCGACTGCAAAGTTTACGCCGTTTACTGTGATCGTCGGACGTAACAATACCGGCAAGAGCAACTTGTTCGACGCGCTGCGGCTGCTCTCGCATTTGGCCGAGATGCCAGTAGCAGGCGCCTTCAAACCCGAGCGGCATCGCGGCGACCCTGTGGAATCCTTCTTCACTGAAAGCCAACCACGATTGAGCCTGGTTTGTGAGTTCGACCTGACCGGTACGCCTCACCCGTTCTACGGAGATCAGCCGCTCACCCATCCGAACCTACATTATGAAGTCGAGATCGTCTTCCGCAACGGTCTGCTTGAGGTGGAGACGGAACAGCTCAGAGGCCGCACGGTGTCGGGAATCAAGTACCGTCCTTTCATCACGACAGGGAGAATCGGCAAACACCGCGACGCCAATAGCGGAACCGCGGATCGAGGTGGCAAGCGACAGGTCTCGGTCAATCGCGACACGGCGAAATCAGGCAAGTCTCGCCATTTTCCCTCTCCAGCATCGCGCTCTGTGCTAACAATGATTGATGATGCCGAACTGTATCCACACGTTGTCGCTGTGGCACGCGAATTAAGCTCATGGCGGTTTTTTCACTTCGAGCCGGAAGCCCTGCGAGAACCTTCTCCCGCGATGGATATCCTCGAATTGGAGCCGAGCGGACGTGGACTGTCCGGCTTCTACGATACGCTGAGCAGTCGAGATACGGCGCGCTTCGCGTCGGCTGAGCGTGCCCTCCGACGGGGCATTCCAGAAGCAAAGGGCATCCGTTTACTAGATACAGGCGACCGTCGTCGCCTGTTGGCAGTGATACGCGACGATGGGCGTGAGTTCACCGCCCGAGTGCTTTCGGATGGCACTCTGCGCTTTCTCGCGCTACTGGCATTGGCTTACGCGCCGCAGCCGCCCGGGCTGGTATGCTTCGAGGAACCGGAGAACGGCGTACATCCCGGACGGTTGCCCTTCATCGCAGACACCTTGCGCGGGATCAGTGAACGCGGCATGGACGGCGGCCGGCGCGCGCAAGTGCTGGTCAACTCGCATTCGCCCTACCTCGTTGATCTGCTCGATCCAGCCGAGATACTGCTGGCGTCGCTCACGGAACGCGGGCAGACGAGATTCGCATCAGTCGGCCAAGACCTGTTCACGAGTCATCCGATCCTCAAGAGCATTCTTGAAAGCGGTGAGCAAACACTGGGCGAACTATGGTCTCAGGGGAGCTTCGATGTCGAGTCTTAAGTTGGGCTTCGTGCTGGAGGGCAACAGCGATTATCCCGTCATTCCTTGCCTGGCGCGTCGGGTTGTGGCAGAGAGCTTCCCGGTGATCGCTCTGGCGTCGGATTCGGAAGCAATCCGCCTACCCGTGCTACGGCAGAGATGCCCCCATTTTGATGAGTTTGCGCGCAACTTGATCGTCTGCGTCCGAGAGTGGCAACGACTGCAACTCCAGGGCCTGAGCACCCCATGAATTACCGCATTGGCGATTCCGTTCGCGGCGGCTGGACCGCGGTAACCGTGGCCGTGGCCTGCGGGGGGCGCCCAGCGGCTAATCCGGGTAACAACCGGCACAGGCAAGACAATTCTCCAAGTTTGCGAACATCTCTCGTTGCACTACAATAGCGACCATGAACTCACAGACGAAGGTCGCCATCATCGGTGGCGGGGCCGCGGGGGTCATGGCCGCGATTACCTGCGCGGAGGCGAATCCGCAGGCGCAGGTGACGATCCTGGAAAAGGCCACGCAGCCGCTGGGCAAGGTGCGCATCTCCGGTGGGGGGCGCTGCAATGTCACCCACGCCTGCTTCGACCCGGCGCAACTGGTGACATTTTATCCGAGGGGCGGCAAGGCCTTGCGCGGGCCGTTCACGCGCTTTCAGCCGCGTGACACCATCGCCTGGTTTGCCGCGCGCGGGGCACCGCTCAAGACCGAAGCGGACGGCCGCGTCTTTCCGGTGACCGATTCCTCCGCGACGATTGTGGCTTGCCTGCTGCACGCCGCGCACGCAGCCGGGGTGACGCTGCGAACCCAGGCGCAGGTGACGCGGGTGAGCCGGCCGGCGGGTGGCTTTCAGATTGACCTGGCGACCGGAGAGACGCTGGCGGCGGATGACGTGCTGCTGGCGACCGGCGCTGAACACCGGGCGTATGCCTGGGCGCAGGAGTTGGGGCACACCATTCAGCCGCCGGCGCCTTCACTGTTCACCTTCACCGTGCGCGACGCGCGGCTGGCCGGCCTGGCCGGGGTGTCGGCGCCGTTGGTGCATCTGCGCCTGGTGGACAGCGGACTCGCGCAATCTGGCCCGCTGCTCATCACGCACTGGGGGCTGAGCGGGCCGGCCGTGCTCAAGCTGTCGGCGTGGGGCGCGCGCGTGCTGCACGATCAGCACTACCAGGCGCAGTTGCGCATCAATTGGCTGCCGGCCTGGACGCGACTGGATGCCCACGATCATCTGCACGCGGTCAGAGTCGCACAGGCGCGCCGGGCGCCGGGCAGCCAGGCGCTCTTTGATCTCCCGCTGCGCCTGTGGCAACGGCTGATTCTGGCGGCCGGGGTGAGCGAGGGCCAGCGCTGGGGCGATCTGACCAGGCTGCAACTACAGCGTCTGCTGGATGAGTTGACGGCCGGCGCCTACGCCATCGAGGGCAAGGGCGCGTTCAAGGAAGAATTCGTCACTTGCGGCGGCGTGACCCTGGACGAGGTCAATTTCAAGACCATGCAGAGTCGCCGCTGCCCTGGTCTCTATCTGGCCGGGGAAATCCTGGATGTGGATGGTGTGACCGGCGGTTTCAATTTTCAGAGTGCGTGGACCACCGGCTGGCTGGCTGGAAACGCGCTCAGCCGTTGCGGGTAGCCCTGGACAGAGAAGAAAAACACCGAGTCGAGGATCTCACGCAAACAGGAGCAAACAGGAGCAAACAGGAGCAAACAGGAGCAAACAGGAGTAAACAGGAGTAAACAATGGAAGTCCAACTGTCCCCTCAGCCCGCTGCACGCAGCCGTGCGTTCGAACTGGGTATTTATTCTTTCGTTGAGCTGACACCTGACCCGCTCACCGGCGCCAGTGTGAATCCGGCCCAGCGCGTCCACAATCTGCTCGAAACCATTGAATTGGCGGATCAGGTCGGTCTGGACGTCTTTGGGATTGGCGAGCATCACCGGCCCGATTTTGTCTCTTCCTCGCCGGCGACGATTCTGGCTGCCGCGGCTGCGCGCACCAAGCGCATCCGCCTGACCAGTGCGGTCACGGTCCTCAGCTCTGACGACCCGGTGCGTGTCTTTCAGGACTTTGCCACGCTCGATCTGCTCTCCAACGGCCGCGCCGAGATCATGGCCGGCCGCGGTTCGTTCATTGAGTCGTTCCCGCTGTTCGGCTATGACTTGAAAGACTATGACAACCTCTTTAGCGAGAAGCTCGACCTGCTCTTGAGCCTGCGCGCCTCCGAACGCGTCACCTGGTCGGGCGTCCATCGGCCTCCATTGCGCGATCTTGGGGTCTATCCGCGGCCGGTGCAGCAGTCACTGCCGGTCTGGATTGCGGTTGGCGGCACACCGGAGTCCATTGCGCGCGCAGGCCGGCTTGGCTTGCCGGTGGCGCTCGCCATCATTGGCGGCGCGCCCGAACATTTTGTCCCGCTGGTGGAACACTATCGAGAAGCGGGCCGTCGCGCCGGCCATACCCAGCTCAGTCTTAGCATCAATTCGCATGGGTTTCTGGCCGACAACTCGCAACAGGCCGCGGACGATTACTTCCCCAGCTACGCCCTGATGATGAACAGGATCGGACGCGAGCGCGGTTGGGGCAACATCGGTCGCCAGCAATTCGAAGCGTCGCGGCGGCTGCGCGGCGCGGACTTCGTCGGCGCCCCAGAGGAAATCAGCGCGAAAATTCTCTTCCAGCACGAGCTGTTCGGTCATCAGCGGCTGCTCCTGCAGCTTGGCGTGGGGACCATCGCGCATGCAAAGGTGATGCGGGCCATCGAACTGCTCGGTACGCAGGTGGCGCCAGTGGTGCGTGAGGAGATTCAGCGCCGCACCGCGGCGCCGACCGCGATACCAGGTTAGGGCTTCGAGTGTCCTTCCACTTCTTGCGATACATCACTTGCGCTTGCGGCGCCAGATAAAGGCTGCACCCAGCACAGCCGCTGCGGCTGCCGGCAGGGCCGCCAACGGCGCAGCCGTCGGCGCAGGCATCCGATCTACACCGGCCGCCAGATCCGCCAACGTCGCAGCCGTCGGCGACTGCACGGTCACCGTGGCCGCATCCGTTGCCGTCACCAGGTTGACCGGGCCGGCGTTATAGGCCGACCAGGTTCCCGTATTGACCGTGGTGACATTGATGATCGTGCTTGTGGTCATGAACGCCGATGCGGTGGGCGACAACGCGAAGGGAAAACCGTTGAGAATCGAACCCAGCTCACTGTCGTCGAGGTCGTGCAGATTGAGTTCCACGGTGCCGGTGTTCTCCACCGTGTAGCAGTAGGTCACCTCAGTGCCGGACGCCACGGTGATTTCATCAGTCAGGGCGCAGGTATTCGGGTCGGCGCCCACCGTCTTGTTCAGGGTGATGGCCGCCTCTTGCTGCCAAATCCAGGCGCAGGCCCCGGCGACTGCAAGTCGCTGCAACGACTGCGAAGCCCACCTCGTGGGCTGTGCATCAGGGCTGAAATGCGCGCTCCTGACCTGTAACGCTCTGCTTTGTCTCTACGGCCAAAACGTGCTATTATCTACCCCTACCTGACCCGACATCAACAACCATGAGGAAACAGTGCAACATGAGTAACGAAACCGTCCTGGATATTCGCCCGATTCACCCGGCTCAGCGCCACCCCTTGATCTTCGACCTGTTCGATGGACTGGAAGCGGGCGGAAGTTTTATCTTGGTCAATGACCACAATCCGAAGCCGCTGTACTATCAATTCCAGGCGGAGCTGACCGGTCAGTTCACCTGGGAATACCTGGAAGAAGGCCCCGCCATGTGGCGAGTACGCATCGGCCGCCGTTGAGTTGACGCCATTTACCACGCACCTGCGGCGCGACATGATGGCGCCATGAGGGTGGTGGCACTCGCAGACTGAGGACTGAACCCTAGTCGCTCCAGGAGGACGCCCAATGCAGAACCAACGCCGCTGGCTACCGATCCTGATCCTTATCCTGATCGTTCTGTGTCTTGTGCTCTATTTCCTGCTGCGTCCGCTCATCCCTATCATTCCTGGGACACCCACCCCCACGCCGACGAGCGTGCGTGACCTGCGCACGCCAACCGCCACCGCCACCCGCACACCCACCGCCACCCCCACACGTAACTACATCCTGGTGCGTCGCGACGACTACCAGCCGACAACGCCGCTGCCCACGAGTTTTCCCGCCCTCGCCTCTCACATTGATGTCATCTGGGATGACGTTCATTCCATAAATAACGAGCTTGATTGGTCCGCAATTGAAACCCAAGTCGCTCAGATTGCGGCCCAGCACGTCACACTGGCTAACGGCACCGCGATTCCGCGTCCGGTCTGGCTGACCCTGCCTGTCTTCTGGACGCAAGGTGATCCAGGTAAGTGCGACTACAGCGGACCAGTGGATTATCTTCTGACCGTGGCCCCCCCGCTGGCGCCTGTCGGGCAAAAGGTGCCGGCCTTCAACCACAGCGGCTTCAAGGATCAATATCGCCGCTTCGTCCTGGCCGCCGGCCGCCAGTGGAACAACGACCCCCGCATTGCTGGCGTCATCATTGCCGGCGGTTATGACAACGAGACGCAGATCGGCGCCAATTATTGTCATGTACTAGGCAACGACGATTACTTCCCGGTCACTAAGCAGCAAATGACCGACTTTGTCACCAACGCCATCGAGGCTTTTCACGACGCCTTCCCTGACAAGCCAGTCTACCTCAACTTCGCGCCGGCGCCGACTGACCAAGCCCGTTGCGACTGGGTCAACCTGATGCTCTCCTACAACCCACGTCACATCGGCGTTGGCTTCAACGGCATGAGCCCGGACGTGCCTGCCTTTGTCGAACACCCGCCCGTCCTCACCACCACCCCTACGCCGTCGGGCCTGGACTGCGGCTCGCTGGAGTTGATCAAACGCTACGCGGAAATCTTGCCCGTCAAGTTCGAGCCGGTAACGGGTTTCCCCAGCGGCAATAATTCAGAGCTACAATGGCGCTACTGGTCATGGTTGGCCGCGCTCAATGCGCGCGTGGACTTCGTGGATGTCCAGGACCCCTGGTTCTGCAGCCCGACCGATGGCAACGACATATGCACCACCCCGCCCACGCTCAGCCTCAACGCCGTGCAGACGCCCAATCCCGCGACGGGCGATGCCGTCTTTCCCGTTCTTTTTAGTGACTGGATCGAACGCCAACTGGGTAAGACCGCCGCTACCAATGACCAACTCTGGGTGGTCTTGCGCGAGACGGAGTATCCGATCGGCACTCCCAAGCCAACTCCCGATACCTACTGCAACGGTTACTGCAGCGGCTGGCCCGGCGACTTCGAGCATTACATCAAGGTCATCGCGACATCGCCTGCGCCGCTTCACCTCAGCGCCTTCTGCGGGATCACCCCCACTGCTTCTAATCCTCTGCCCTGCAACACTCCCGGCTTGCCGTTCCCAGTCGCGTCCATCTACTCGCGCCACGCCAAGCAGATGCAGTCCGCGCTGCTGGGATTCGATGTGGTGGACACGGTCCACGCCGGGCGCCAACTGAGCAACGTGACGCTGCGCCTGGCGTATGTGGACAACGACCCTAGCGATTTCTATATCATCTATACGTCCGATGCGGATGGCACGCCCCAGCCGCTGACCATCAACCGTCAAGGCACCGGCGCCTGGCGCTGGTACACCTCGGCGCCGTTGACCCTCTTTGCCGGCAATCGGCTCGACAACGGAGCCGACATCCAGATCAAATACACCGGCTCAGGCGCCAAACCGATCCTGCACATGCTCTGGCTCGACCTGCGCAATGCCGGCACCCCGACCGTGACCCCCACCGCGCCGACGAACACCCCCACCGCGCCGACGCCTACGCGCCGCCCCTTCGCGCCCTGGCCCTCACGCCGCGCACCTGGACGCCGACCATCACGCCCACGCGCACCTGGACGCCGACTTCGACGGCTACCCCAACGCCGACGCCGACTATCACGCCGACGCGCACCTGGACGCCGACTTCGACGGCTACCCGGACGCCGACTGTGACCATCACACCGACGCCGACGCACACCCCGACCCCGACCATCACACCGACGCCCACGGCTACCCGGACGCCGACTGTGACCATCACACCGACGCCGACGCGCACACCGACCGCGACCGACACGCCGACGCCGACTAACACGCCAATGGCTACGGACACCCCGACGCCAACCGACACCCCAACCGTTACGCCGACGGCTACGGACACCCCAACCGCAACCGATACGCCAACGGCTACGGACACCCCGACGCCGACCGATACCCCCACGGATACCCCGACGCCGACCGACACACCAACGCCGACCGACACGCCGACCGCGACCGACACCCCAACCATTACGCCGACGGCTACGGACACCCCCACCGAAACGCCGACCACGGTTCCCACCGGGGTGGTCATCCTGCAGCAGGGGCGCGCCGGTTACGAGGGCGGCGGCGATGCGGCTATCCGGGCCGACGCGCCCACGGCCAATTTCGGCAAAGAACCGCTGCTGGCCGTGCAGTCCGGCGGCCGCTCGGCCGTCCTGCTGCGCTTCGACCTGCCCGACCTGAGGGGCTTCGCCGATGTCTCTAAGGCCACGCTGGAGATTCACGCCCGTCAGCGTTCGGCCAGCACCCGGCTCTTCATCGCGGCCTACGAAGTGACGCAGGACTGGGATCCGGCGACAGTGACCTGGCAGGAGGCGGCCGCGGGTACCGCCTGGGGGACGCCAGGCGGCGACAAGCGTCAGGCGCCGGCAGCCACCGGCGTGCTGCTCAGCGACCACATCTGGTACCGCCTGGACATCACGCCGCTCGTGCAGCGTTGGCTCAGCGGGCAGACGCCCAACTTCGGACTGCTGATCCGGGCCACCAGCGATGCGCCGGTGCGTTTCGATCTCGCCAGCAACGAAATCACCACGGGCGCCTTGCAGCCGCGCCTGGTGCTCAACTATCGCCCGGTGACGCCTACGCCAACGCCGACGGCAACGGATACGGCCACCTCGACGCCGACCGACACGCCTACTCCGACCGCCACGGATACAGCCACCCCGACGCCGACCGACACGGCGACGCCAACTCCGACCGAGACGGCTACGCCGACCCCGACCGCCACGGCGACGCTAACGCCGACCGCCACGGCCACGCCTACTCCGACCGGGACGGCCACGCCGACCGCGACCGACACGGCCACGCCAACCGCGACCGAGACGGCCACACCGACGCCGACTGAGACGGCGACGCCAACGCCGACCGCTACGGCCACGCCAACGGCGCTGACTCCGACCCCGACGCCGAGCGGGCCGGGTCAACCCACGGCCACGCCGGGCATTATCACCAGGCCAACCGGCACCCCCACTCCCGGCCTATCCCCTGCGCCGACCGTCCTTGCGCCCGTGGCGACCACCACGCCCGTCGCCGGGATGCAGGCCAGGATCGAAATCGTGTGGCCGCACAACGGCGCGGCGGTCAGCCAGGCCGATCAAGCCAATGTCACGGCCTATCTGTTTGCGGATGGCAATCTGAACCCGGTGAGTTGCAGCGCCACGCCCACCGTGCGCCTGTGGATGGCGCAGAACAGCGAGCCAGCGACCTTCGTGGGCCGCGGGGACAAGCGCCTGGCCACCGATGCCGGCCGCACCTTCCCGGTGTGGGACTTCAACGACGTGGATGTCAGCGCGGCGCGTAATGCCGCCAACACGCTGCACTTCTTCGTCACCGTGGATGAGGAGAGCGCCGCGCACAACGTCTGGTCGCATGGCAGCAGCCCGCTGACCCGCCCGGCCGCGGTGCGGGCGCCAAGCGGGGTGGCGGCCGGACGGCCGTTGGCCCTCGATGCGCGCATCGTCTCGGTGCAGAGCGCCGGCAACCTGCCGGTGGCGCAGGCCACGCGGGGCATGCTGAGCGTCCATCTGTTCGTAGCCAACAGCCTGCAAGCCGTGGTGGGCGACCGCGCCTGGCAGCCTGATGTGCGCCTGCATTGGGCGGTCAACAGCGGCGTGGATCAAGCACCGCAGGGCATCGCCGGCGCGCCGCGGTCGCTGACGGTCGGCAACGTCACCTTCACCGCCTGGGACTTCGCCGATTTCGACCTCAGCCTGGCGCGCGACCCGGCCAATCAGATTTACTTCTGGGTGGATGTGCCCGGCGTGCCCACCTTCAGCAACGTCTGGGTCTACGGCACAGACACACGCACCTATCATCCCCTGGCCGATGTGCCCGCAACCAACTGCCGCTGACACGCAAAAATCCCTGCGGGCCGTGACGATACTCACGGCCCGCAGGGACTGGGTTCAAAACGGGGGCAAACGATTCGTTTAGTTTGCGGCGCGGCCGCTTTCGGCAAACGGTGCGACGCTCTGACTTTCCAGGCGTGACCAGCCTTTGCGTGCGATGCGCCACAGATCAAACACGATGGGAATCAGTGAAGCAGCCCACAGCGCGTAGGCTGTGCCGTGCAGGACCGTATACGAATCGGTGATGAAGATACTGGCCCAAAGAAACACGCCGCCCAGGTGAACGGTGAGCAGAGTAAACCAGTTGCCGCCTAACTTAGCCGGTTCGTTCGGCAAGAAAAAGCGCGTGAAGAGGTAGGGCAGCAGCGCGTAAGCGAACTGCAGCACCCAGCCGTAGATCAAGGCCTGCGGCGCATTCTGTTCGATGCCCGCGCCGGGGAAGCCGGGAACCTTCAGGATGATGAGCGGCGCCACCAGCACTGGCGCAATGATCCACACATAGGATGTGAGCAAGTGCCACAGGCCCGGCCCCCACGCGCTGCGCTCGCCTCTCAGCGGTTTGATCACATTGAGCAGCAGCCAGCCCGTGGCGCTGAGGTGCAGCAGAATGCCTGGCACCGTAAACCAGGTGGATTGCACCCACGGGCCGAGCACAAGGAGCAAGGCGCCCAGGGTCATCATCCAGAAGATCGGCTTGAGCGACTGCGGCCAGGCCAGACTGCGCCCCGCAAAATCGGGGTAGAGATCCACGATCAGCCCGGCGAAGACCAACGCCATGAAGCCCCAGTTGTTGGCGTGAATATGCACCTCGATTGGAACGGCGATGCGCAGCCACTCACCCCAGCCCATCCACAGGCCGGTGCCAACGATAATTCCGAGCAGGAAATAGCTCAGTCCGGCCAGGTAGAAGATGCGCCCGCTGGGCGCCGTCCTCGCCGGTGTCACGGCCGCGCCGCGCAGTTCATGTACGTGCTGCACCAGCATGGATGTCGCCACAAAAACCAGCGTGCCGCCCACGAAGATCAGCGGGGTGTTGACCAGGGGAATCCCCACGAGCAGGGTAAGCAACCCTGCGTTGAGGATGAGCCAGATGTCCCAACGAATGCTGGGCCGCGGCCGCCCGCTGCGCGTCGCCACCAGGATGGGCAATAGTCCGAAGATGATCTCGGTCAGTGTGCCCAGGGTGATCAGGTGAACCCGCAGCCAGCGCAGGCCGTTGAACCAGGGGAGGAGATTCAGGCTTGCCAACGACGAATCCAACGCCGCCAGGACGGCCAGCATGATGTAGAGCAGGGCGAACAGAAAATAGGGATTCAACATGAGGTCTCTCCGATGCAGCTATTCGATCAAGCCGGCTGCGTGCAGCAGATCGTGCGTCTTGCTGAACATGTCAGCCTGGGCCTGCGTAATCGCGCCATCCTGCACCAGTTCGGCCAGCACCGCGGCCTGGCGTTCAGCCGGATTGCCGCTGCCCGAGTCATGCGGGGATGCAGCCATGTGATCTTCCAGCGCGGCATGCACGATGGTGAAGTTGTCTGCTTGCGCCTGTGTGATCTGGCCTTTGGCCACGGACTGCGCCAGAACCTCGGCGCGCTGCGCCGCCTCGGCCTGTGGATCGTATGCAGCGCCGCCCACTGCCTGGCCCGGCTTCACATCGCCGCGGCCCAGGGCGCGCACGTAGTTGATCACATCCCAGCGCTGCTGCTCAGTCAACGCCTCTTTCCAAACCGGCATGGCCGTGGTAAACGAGACGCCGCCCTCGCTGATGCGCCAGAACAGATAGTCATCGCCCATCATCTGACTGGTGTGGGCAACCGCCGCGGGCGCAGGGTTCAGGCTGGCGCCGGCCGGGCCATCGCCCATGCCGCCGTCGCCATGACAGGTGGCGCAGTTGGCCGTAAAAACGGCCGCGCCCCGCGTCAGCGATTCCGCATCAGCCTTCACCGGGCTGGATAATCCGGCATACGGCGCCGGAACCTGTGCGCGATGGCGCTCCATCATGCCGCTCGCCATGCCCATCCCCATGCCCATGCCTGCGCGCTGTTGCCTGGCGTCGAAGCGACCTGGGGCGCCGGCGCGCTGCACGCCGCAAGCAGCAGCAGGCTCAAGACTGATAACAGGGACAACCGAGAAAACGAGATACGATTCATGTTCAACCTCATGGTGCGATGGCCGAGACCCCGACGCCAAATGTGTAGACCAATTCGCCGCCATACAGACCGACCACAACGATCAGAGCGACGCCGATCAGTTGAATCACCGTGTGCAAGATGCGTTTGCCAGGGCTGTAGACGCCCTTGCTGCGATACGCGCAGAGGGCCTGCATGCCGAAGATCACGAACGTAGCGATCCCCAGCAGTTTATGGGTGTTGAGGGTGGCCAGCGCCGGGCTGTCCGCGGGGACGCCTTGCGCAGCGAGCAGGCCCGTGATCAGAGTGACGAGCGTGCCGGCCAGGCCAAGCAGCAGGGTGTACCACGCGGCCTGGTCGAAGTTTTTACCTTGCCACAGCCGCCCGGCCCAACTGAAGGCGACGCTGCTGAGCAAAAGGGCAATGGGGAAGTGAACGAAGAGAGGGTGCAGATTGGTCGGCATTGGAATACTCCTGTCAATCCTGTGTGATTTCTTACGCCAGCCGCGTTGCCAGGAAGGCCAGCCGGCTGTCGGCTTCGATGCCGCGCTTCGCGCCTTCCGGGGTGAAAACCGTAGCGCCCGCCGCGACCGCGAAACGCTCATCGTCCACCTGCATCCAGCCGCTGCCGTCGAGGAAGTGATAGATGGCGGTTGCCTCTGGATGCGGGGGAATCTTCTGCCCAGGCTCCAGCCCGGCCATGATCGTCTTGAACTTGTCGCTCTCGGCCACAACCTGCGGCTGTGGGCCGGCCGGCGAGAATATCACCTTTTCCTGCCAATGGGGAACCAGTACATGGGTCATGTCAACTCTCCTTGCTTCTGACTCATCGAGATG